>NZ_JAHSQD010000246.1 GCF_020103755.1 Streptomyces sp. LS1784 | reverse complement strand
CGGGCCGCGCCCTCGGCGCGCGGGGTGCGCAGGGTGGCCACCGCGAGCAGGCCGCCGGCCACCGCGATCGCCGCGGAGCCGGCGAAGGCCGCGGAGAAGCCCGAGGTCAGGCCTTCGACGGTGGCGTCCGGGGTCCGGGCGCCGGCCAGTGCGGTCATCGCGGCCAGGCCGAGGGCCGAGCCGACCTGGTAGCCGGTGTTGACGATTCCGGAGGCGAGGCCGCCGTCCTCCGGGGGTGCGCTGGAGATCGCGGTGCCCAGGGAGGGGATGAAGGCGAGCGCCATGCCGATCGCGGCGAGCAGCGAGGCGGGCAGCAGGTCGGTCCAGAAGTTGCCGTCCGGGCGGGCCAGTGAGAGCCCGAACAGACCGGCGCCGAGGGCCGGCATGCCGGTGACGACCAGTGCCTTGGGGCCGAAGCGGGCGATCAGCCGGGGCGCCGGGGTGATCATGATGCCCGTGATGGCGACGGTCATCGGCAGCAGGGCCGCGCCGCTGGCGAAGGCGCCGAGGTGGAGCACCTGCTGGAGGTAGAGGTTCAGGAAGAACCACATCGGCACCCAGGCCGCGGCCAGTAGGAACTGGGCGAGGTTGGCGGCGCCGAGGTTCGGCACCCTGAAGATGCTCAGCCGCATCAGCGGCTCGCGGCGCCGGCTCTGGATGACCAGGAAGGCGGTCAGCAGCACGGCCGCGCCGGCCAGCGTCAGCAGCGTCGGCGCCGAGGCCCAACCCGCCTCCGGGGCGCGGACGATGGCGTACACGGCGGCGGCGAGACCGCCGGTGACGGTGAGCGCGCCGATGATGTCGAGGCCGCCGCTGCGCCGGGGCGCGGAGGGCATCAGCGCGGGGGTGGCGAGCAGCGCGACCACGGCCACCGGGACGTTGATGGAGAACACCCACGGCCAGCTGATGTACTGGGCGATCAGACCGCCGAGGAAGACGCCCGCGGTGCCGCCGGCCGGGGCGGCCGCGCCGTACAGGGCGAAGGCCTTGGTGAGCTCCTTCGGGTTGCCGCCGAAGAGCATCATCAGCAGGGTGAGCGCCGAGGGGGCGATCAGTGCGGCGCCGAGGCCCTGGACGCCGCGGCCGGCCAGTTCGGTCGGGACGTTCCGGGCGAGGCCGGCGAGCAGCGAGCCGGCGCCGAGGATCGCCCAGCCGGCACTGAACAGGCGGCGGGCGCCGAGCAGGTCGGAGAGCCGCCCACCGAGCAGGAGCAGGCCGCCGAAGGCGACCACGTACGCGTTGAACACCCAGGACAAGTCCTCCTGGCCGAAGCCGAGGGCGTCCTTCATCTTGGGCAGGGCCACCCCGATGATCGAGGTGTCCATGATCACCACGAACTGCGCGGCGGCGATCAGCGCCAGTGCGCGCCACCTCCGGGGGTTCGGCTCGGTGTTGTCGGTTGCCATCTCCTACTCCCTACCCGCGAAGGGTGCAGACCGAGGACAGGAGGTCCACGGCAGCGGTCATCGGTCGTCAACTTCCAGCGCGGGCACGGCGAGTGCGCCGGTCGACGAAACCGGTGGGGTAGGGTTCAACCCGTCGATATCGATAGGGGTAGGGGGTATGTTCCACCGCGCGCTTCCGGCCTCGCGACCGGGCCCGGGAAGATGCCGGTGCGGACAGTCGCGACCGGCATCAACCCCGTCGACGACAAGACCCGGGAGGGGGCCGTCGGCGAGGAGCTCCCCCGCTGCCGACGGCGCTCGGCTGGGACCTGGCCGGCATGGTGGTCGACGGCGGCGACAGCCCGCCGCGGGCGGGGGGAACGGGTCATCGCGATGTCCCACCGGCTCTGAGCCTGCCGAATCCTCTGGACCTTCCGACCGCGTCCGGTCCGGTCAGCTGCCCGGCTGCTCCGGCGGGAGTTGGCCGACGCGGTCGACGGCGGCCTTCGCGAGGACCGCCGAGGTGCCGACCACCGTCCCGGCCGGCCCCGCGTCGCCGGCCTCGGTGAGGACCGTACGCTCGCCGAGGAACGCGTACGTGGTCCGGTCGAAGACCCACTGCGTCTGCTGCCCGTGCGCCGTACGGGCCACGGCGACGCCTTCGCGCCCGGTGGCGTCGACGGCCGAAGCGACCACCGTGACCCCCGGGATCCGCTCGGCGGCCCGGTAGAGCGCGGCACTGACCTGCGGCGGCGCCCAGGTCTCGGCCAGCAGGTCGCCGATCGCCGTGAAGGCCCGCTGGTCCGGGTCCTGGCCCCCGCCGCCGGCCTGTTCCCTGATCAGCTTCAGCAGGGCGTCGGGGTCGGTGGGCAGCGAGGCGACGTACGCGTGGGTCGGTTCACCGATCGACGGACCGTTCCCGCGCGGGGCCTCGGGCCTGGCGGCCTCCCCCGGTCGGTCGAGGTGGAGGACCGGCCCGTTCTCGCCGAGCCGGGAGTCGGGCCCGCCCTCTTCCCGCAGCAGACCGGGACGGCTGCCGTCGGCGGACAGCCAGACCTGCCGGGTGTGCACGGGAGCCATGGTCACGGGACCGCCTGCCGCGCTCTGAGCCGCGTAGGCGACCCTGCTCTCGACGTAGACGAACTGGTCGGCACGGACCGTCGACTGCTCCGCTCCGGCGGCGGCGAGCGCGATGCGGTCGAGCAGCCGTACCGCTTGGGAGGTGCCGGTGGCGCCGCCCCCGGCCACCGCCGCGCGGTCGTGCCCGGCCGGACCCCCGGGGTCCACCGTCACGACGCCGACGACCGCGAGGGCGCAGGCGAGCGCCGGCACCGCGATCCGGACCGGACGCCGGTACCGGGCCGGACGCCGGGTGACGCCGCGCCGCGATTCGGCGGACGCGGCGGCCCTGCGCAACACCTCCCGTCTCAGCAGCAGTTGACGATCCGCGTCCAGGCCGGGCACCGCCGGCGGGGGCAGCAGCTCGGCGAGTTCGCGGCGCTCGGCCTCCGCGGAGGACGGGCGCTGCGTATCGCGCCGTGGGGTGGCGTTCATCCGTGGCTCTCCTGGATCGACTGGATCGAGTGGATCGACGGCCGGAGCGCGGGGATGCGGCCCGGTGCGGGCAGGCCGGTGACGGCGGAAGGGGTCCGGCCCTCCGCCGCGGGGGGCTTTCCGGTTCCGGCGTGCCGGTGCCGCGCCGACGTGACGCGGGCCTCGGCCCTGGCCCTGGCCCTGGCCTTGGCTTCGGCCCTGGCTTCCGCCTCGGTGAGTTCACGCAGGCGGCCCCGGGCCCGGGACAGCCGCGAGCGGACGGTACCGACCGGCGTGCCGAGCGCCTCGGCCGCACTCGCGTAGTCCAGCCCGGCCCACACGACGAGGGTGAAGACCTCCCGGTCGCGGCGCCGGAGCCGGGCGAGCGCGCGGTGCGCGGCACGCAGGTGCTCGACGTCCGCGAGGTGCGCGACCAGGTCGTCGGCGAAATCCGGGACGGAACCGCGTTCCGGAAGCCGGGCGAGCGCGATGTCACGGCGACGGCGGGCCCGGGCGGTGCGGCGCATGATGTTGGTCGCGATCCCCAGCAGCCACGGGCGCAGCCCGTCACCGTCGGGGTGCAGCTTCTCCCGGCCCCGCCACGCCTCCAGGAAGGTCGTCGAGACGACGTCCTCGGCCTCCGCCCAGTCGCCCGTCACGCGCAGGGCGTAGCGGTACAACACCTGGGCGTGCTCGTCGTACAGCTCGCCCAGGACGTCGGGGTCGCCGCGGCGAAGACGCGTTCTCATGAGTGCTTCCACACTCTGCCCTGCCCGGTCCGCCGCCCGGGTTCCGGTGACCTGCGTCACAGGCGCCGGCCGCCGCCCCGGGGCCGCCCCGCTCCGGATGTGGTCCGGCTCACAGGAACTCCGGTGCCGGTCCGAGCAGTACAGAGCATGACCACGACTTCCGCACCCCGCTCCGCCCCGCGTTCCGTTCCCCGCCGGAACGCCCTCCGGGCCCTGGCCGTCGCCGTCGCCCTGGTCGGCACCTCGACTCCCGCCTTCGGCAGCGCGGCCTTCGCCGCGGGGCCGGAGACGTACACCCTCACCATCAAGCACCTGGACCGCGCCGGCCAACCGGCCGGGAAGTACCGCACCCATGTCAGCGGGGTCTTCGAGGCCGGCGGCGAGGAGTTCCTCGAACAGCAGGACGCCTCCGGTGTCACGACCGTGCGGCTGCCGAAGGGCCGGTACCTGCTGGACAGCACCCTGCCCGCGGACCAGGGGGCGGGCGGCCCGGCCTGGACGGACTGGATCGTCCAGCCGCGCCTCGACCTCGACCGGGACACCACCGTCACCGTCGACGCGCGGACCACCGCCCCCGTCGACGTCCGACCCCCGGACGGCAACGCGCGCTTCCTGCAGAGTTCGATGTTCGTCGAGGTCACGCACGAGGGTGTCACCAAGAGCGCCAACGTCGGCAACAGGTCGACGAACCTGCGCGTGGGCCACCTGGGTCCCGAGACCGAAGCCGGGGCGGTGAAGCAGTGGTACGACGCGCACTGGGCGACCGACACCGGCGGCTACCTGCTCGGCCAGACCTTCTCCGGCACCCGCGCCCTGACCGGGCTCACCCGGCAGTACTCCACGCAGGAGCTGGCCACCCTGAACATCCGTGGCGCCGCCGGACCGGGCAGCACCGGCACCGCCCTCCTCGGCGTCCTGCCGAGCAACGGGACGGTCGCCGGCGCCCCCCGGGTCATGAAGACGCCGGGCACCGCCACCTTCCTCGTCGCGCCCGAGCGCGGCACCTGGGACATCGCTGTCACCGTCCCCGGCGCCAACGATGCGGCGCCGACCTACTACTCCGCCGACCGCATTGCCGTACGAGCCGGAACCACGACCACCCACACCTTCGACGGCCCGGTCTTCGGCCCGGCACTCACCGACCGCCCCGCCGTCTCACGCGACGGCGACCGGATCACCGCGAACGTCCCGCTGCTGGCCGACGGCGACGGCCACGTGCCGTGGACCCCGTCGTTCGACACGGCCTACACCTCGTTGTACCGCGACGGCGTGCTGGTCGGCGCCGAGTCCGGTGCGGCCGGACGCGGCGAGTTCACCGTGCCCCCGGGCAAGGCCTCGTACCGCCTGGCCACCACGGTGACCCGCAAGGCCGCGACCGGCGCCACCGCCCGCGTGAACGCGTCCTGGACCTTCGCCTCGGCCACCACGACCGGGCCGACGGCGCTCCCGGTGAGCGTCGTGCGGTTCTCCCCCGAGCTCAGCCTGACCGGCACCGCGGCGGCCGGCAGTCCGCTCCGGATTCCCGTCACCGTGCAGGGAGCCGCCGCGGACGGGCGCACCCGCTCGGTGACCGTCTCGGCCTCCACCGACGGCGGCGCCTCGTGGACCCGCCTCCCGCTCGAAGCGGGCGCCGTGACGGTCCAGAACCCGCCGGCCGGCACCGGCGTCTCCCTGCGCGCCGAGCTGACCGATGCCGACGGCAACACCCTCGACCAGACCATCACCGACGCCTACCGCACCCAGTGACCCCGTCGGCCGCCTGAGGCCCCTCCGGGAACCACCGGGAACCGCCGGGAACCGCCGGGAACCGCCGAACCGAGCCGGCCTCGCACGGCACGGCTTGCGCACGGTTCACGGGTGGCCGGACCGCTTCCCCGGTCCGGCCACCCGTTGCGGCCGCCGGGCGCGGAGGAGTTCCCCGCTCCAGAACGTCGAGTTACCCGAATGGACCGGCGACGACGTGGCCCAGGGGAGCGTGGATGTGAGCTTCGTCTTCCACAGCGGTCGGGTGACCGTCTTCAATGCCCTCGACGAGAACGGGCTGAACTTCACCCCGCCCGCGCCGCAACAGCGGTCGCACGCTCTCCACTGACCTCAGGCGCCGAGGGGCAACAGGACTGCCACAGCACGGCGTTGACGACCGGGGCCCTGCGGGAGGCCGGGCGGGGCCGGGCTCCCGGAATCTCCGGGCATTACCCTAGGGGGGTATGGTATGTTCAGAAGCGAAGCAGCCGCCCGGACAGTCCGGCCGGTGCCGGACACCCACGACAGGAGCACACCCATGAGCGAGACCACCGTCACCGTCGAGTCCGCCGCCACCGAGGCCTCCTCCTGCTGCGGTTCGTGCGGCACCGACGCCGGCGCGGCCCCCGCCGCCGAGTCCGCCCTGACCTCGGCCTTCCAGGTGAAGGGCATGACCTGCGGCCACTGCGTCACCTCGGTGACCGCCGAGCTGAAGAAGCTCGACGGCGTCACCGACGTCGCCGTGGACCTCGCCACCGGCAAGGTCACCGTCGGCAGCACCCGGCCGCTCGCCGACTCCCCCCTGCCGCACCCCCGGTAGAGTGTGAGCACGCCTCACCGCACAGGAACCGGAGACGGCCATGGCCAGCTACAGCTCCCACAAGGACGACTTCCTCAAGCGGCTCCGCCGCATCGAGGGCCAGATCCGTGGCCTCCAGCGCATGGTCGAACAGGACACCTACTGCATCGACGTCCTGACCCAGGTCTCCGCCGCCAGCCGCGCCCTCCAGTCCTTCGCCCTCCAGCTCCTGGACGAGCACATCGAATGCTGCGTCCGCGACGCCATCGCCGAGGGCGGCCAGGAGGCGAGCACCAAGATCCGCGAGGCCAACCAGGCCATCGCCCGCCTCGTCAGGTCCTGACCGCGATCCAGCAGCGAAGACTCCGCCCCGGCTCCCGGCAGCTCGTGCACCGGGAGCCGTCGCCGTTACGGGGCGGGGGTATCCCTCGGCCCTTCGGTCGACCGGCGAGCCAGGCCGACGGTATCTGTCGGGGCGTACCGGGAGGGGGTGTGCTCGACGGCCACCCGGCTTGCGGGGCAGCCGATTCGGAAGGATCAGCCGTGTCGTCGATCGAGTTCGTCCGCCGCCTGGACGGCCTGGTCTACCGCTTCGATGAGGACGGCTCCTTCAACGGCAGGCCGTCGTTCAGGCGGCGGGACCTGGACCTGTGGTGCCGGTGGGTGCCGGGCCGGGGCTGGTGCGTCGTGGACGCCGAGGGAGTGCCCGACTCCGGCCCGCTGCCGGGCGGGAGCCGGCACCAGGAGCATCCGCCGACCGGGCCGTGGCGCAGCTGGAAGGCCGGGAAGTCGCACCTCTACGACCTGCGTCGCGTCGACGGGGACACCCGCTGAGGCGTGCGCCTCAGACCCGGTCGAGCGGGCGGTGCGGGCCGTCCGGCAGTTCGACGGCGATGGCGTCGCCGGGCCGGACCGGGCCGCCGGTGCGGACGATCCCCATGATTCCGGCACGGCGCACGGTCGTGCCGTCCTCGGCGCGGCCGACGACCTGCTTGAGCAGGCCGGGCCGGTAGTTGTCGATCTGGGCGCACGGGTTGCGCAGGCCGGTGATCTCCACCTCGGCCTCCGGGCCGATCCGCAGCACCGCGCCGACCGGCAGACCGAGCAGGTCCACGCCCTCGGTGGTGATGTTCTCGCCGAGCGCGCCCGGCGCCACGTCGAAGCCGGACTCGCCGAGTTCGGTGAGCAGTTCGCGGTGGATCAGGTGGACCTGGCGCAGGTTCGGCTGACTCGGGTCCTGGGCGACCCGGGAGCGGTGCTTGACCGTCACCCCGGCGTGCACGTCCCCTTCGACGCCCAGCCCGGCGAGCAGCGTGATGCCGTCCCGGTTCGGCTTGGTGAACGAGTACTCGACGTTGCTGCTGACTGCCACCACGGTGCCGCTCATGTTCGGGGCCCTCCTCGCGGACGCATGTTCGATCGACGTGGAAGCATAGCCACCCCGCACCGTCAGCCCTGTGCGTGCGCCCGTTCGTCCGCGCCGGCGAGCCACAAGTACACCGGTGCGAGCCCGAGCTCGATGGCCATCAGCACCAGCTGGAACCAGTGCGGCCGGCCGTCCACCGCGATCGACAGCACCCGCCCGAGGCCGCCCAGCAGGAACACCGCCGCCAGCCACCGCACCGCCCGGGCGGGCACCGGCGACTGCCGGGCGGCCTGGATCCAGGCCGCGCCGTACCCGGCGAAGACCGCCCCCATGAAGCGGCCGAAGCTGCCGACCGTGGGGCCGGCGTCCGCGATCCCCGGCATCGCGGCGTTCCCCAGCAGGAGGTGGAGGAATCCGATCGCCACACAGGCGACCCCCATCGTCCACGCGAGCACCCGTAACGCCTTGGCCATGACCCACCCACCCATCACGGAGATCGATCCGGTTGACACGTGTCTACCAAGCTAGCGCCAACAAGTAGACGCGTGTCAAGTAACCTGGCGGGCATGCCAGCCCACGAACGACGCCGCCGGCTCTCCCCGGCCGAGCGACGCGCCCAGCTGCTCTCCGTCGGCGCCCGGCTCTTCGCCGAACGACCGTACGAGGAGGTGCTGATGGAGGAGGTCGCCGAGCAGGCCGGGGTCTCCCGCGCCCTGCTCTACCGGCACTTCGCGAGCAAGCACGAACTCTTCGCGGCGGTCTACCGGGAGGCCGCCGACGACCTGCTCGCCAGGAGCCGGTTCGATCCGGCCGACACCCTGGTCGAGCAGCTGGTCGAGGGCATGGACGCCCACCTGGACTACTTCATCGCCAACCGGCACGCCGTGCTCACGGCCAACCGCGTGCTGGCCGGGGACCAGGTGATCCAGACCATCATCACCGAGGAGCTCGACGCCCTGCGCGGCCGGCTGCTCGGCGTCCTCCCGCTCGCGGACGAGCGGGCGCGGCAGGCGGTGTCGCAGATCCTGCGCAGCTGGCTGGTGTTCGTCCGGGTCCTGGTCATCGACTGGCTGACCGAGGAGACCTGCACCCGCACCGAACTGCGGGACGCCTGCATCGGCGCCGTGCTGGGCGCGCTCCGGCCGCTGCTGCCGACCGATCCTGCACCCGGCTGGGGGCACCGAGGGCATACCATCGGGGCGTAACGGGAGAAGCACCACAAGCATCCAATTCCTCATGAAAATAAGACAATTGGGTGCTCGACTCCCCTCGACCAGCCGGACCTCCGACCCCGCGAAGGGCCCCATGGACTCCGCCGCAGCCGACCCCCGGACCATCCTCCCCCCACTCCACCGGCTCCCCACCGCCCCCGCCCGGCCGCCCCACCCCACCACCCTCCCGGACGGCACCCCCGCGTGGCTGATCACCCGCTACCACGACGTCCGGCAGGTCCTCGGCGACCCCCGGGTCACCCGGGCCGACCTGCATGACGTCGGCACCGCGGGCGGCACCGCGGACGTGGCCGCCAACCCGGCCTCCCTGTTCAACCAGGACGGACCCGCCCACCGCCGACTGCGCGGCACCGCCCAACGGGCCTTCACGCCGCGTGCCATCGCCGGCTGGCAGCCGTGGGTCGCGGCCGCCGTCCAGCAGTCCGTGGACCGGCTGGTCGCCGCCGGCCCGCCGGCCGACCTCGTGCCCGCGTTCGCCCGGCCGGTGCCGTTCGCCGTCACCACCCGGCTGATGGGGCTCGACGGGGACGGGCCGGACCACCTGGACGAGGCGCGGCTGCACCGCTGGACCCTCGCCCTGCTCGCCCAGGGCGGCGAGCAGGGCGGGACACAGGCGGCCGACCATGACGGCGCCCTCGCCGAATTCGGCGCGTTCATGAAGGAGTTGGTCGCCCGACGGCGCCGCGAGCCCGGCGACGACCTGGTCAGCCGACTGGTCCGGGCCGCCGACCAGGACGGCGGCGTCCCCGAGGAGTCACTCGTCTTCCTGGTCGCCGGGCTCACCGCCAGCGGCAACGAGAGCGTCGCCGGAGCCCTCGCCAACGCCCTGGTCTACGTCCTCGGCGAACGCCCCGAGCACTGGCCGCGCCTCGCCGACCCGGACATCGCCGAGCGCACCGCCGAACGGCTGCTGCACTACATCCCGCTCGGCGACGACGAGGCCACCATCCGCCGCACCACCGCACCGATCGAGGTCGGCGACGTCACCGTCCCGGCGGACGCGGTCGTCGCCGTCAGCCTCGGCAGCGCCAACCGCGACCCGGCCGTCTACCCCGAGGGCCTCGACGCCGACCTCGGCCTCCCGCTCCCGGCCCCCACCCTCGCCTTCAGCGCCGGCCCGCACTACTGCATCGGCGCCTGGCGGGTCCGCCTGGAGATGCGCGAGTCCCTGCACCGCCTCGCCACCGCCCTCCCGGGCCTGCGCCTGACCACCCCGGTCACGGAGCTCGCCTGGCAGCTCGGCAGCACCACCCGGAGCCCCGCCCGCCTCCCGGTGGACTGGTAGCCGCCGCCGGAAACACGGTCAGGGCGCCGCCCTGCTCGACGTCAGCCGTCGAGCAGGGCGAGCAGCCACCGCTCCCGGCGCCGCTCGATGTACTCGGCGTCGCTGCGCCAGACCTCCCCGTGGCCCTCCGCCCAGAGCCTCGCCCAGGGCTGGACGCCACGGCCCGCCCGGTCCCGCAGGAAGTCGTGCATGGCCCGGGTCCGCGGCCCCAACAGGGGTACCAGAGCGCGCCGTTCGCCCTCGTCCAGTCCGTAGGCGTCGGCGAAGACCCGCAGCCGGGCCGCCGCGTCGACGTCGGCGCGCCGCCGGTCCGGCTGCGCCGACAACGGCAGGAAGCCGTGCAGCGCGTAGGCGAGGTCCCAGAGCCGGGTCCCCGGGGCGGCCGTGTCCCAGTCGATGAAGGACCACTGGTGCTCGGCGCCGACCACGAGGTTCCACGGGGCCAGGTCGTTGTGGGCGATGATGTCGGCGCCCTCGGGCGGCATCAGCACCTGCCAGCGGGCGTCCGGCGGGGGCGTGAAGTCCCGGACGGCGTCGTGGAACTCCCGGATCAGGCGCGCGACCCGGGCCAGCCGCTCGGCGGGGTCCAGCAGGTCGAAGCGGTCCGGCCAGACCACCCGGCCCGGCTGGTACGTCAGCACCTCGCGCCCCTGCCCGTCGAGGCCGAGCGGGCGCGGCGCCGCCCGGAACCCCGCCGCGTGCAGATGCTCCAGCAGCGCGTGCACCGCGGGCGTCCACGGCCCGGCCGGGCGCCGTACGGTGTCCCCGACGCGGACCACGCCGGCACTCGTGTTCCCGCCGGACAGCGGCTGTTCCTCCTCGCGGCTCATCCGAACAGCCCCTCCCCCAGCGTCCCGCCCGCCGGCGCGCCCGGCAGCACGTAGGCCACTGCCGAAGCCGTGTGCTCGACGAAGGCGTTGAGGGCGTCGCGCGCGGCCAGCCGGTTCTGGACGCGGGTGAACTGGGCCGGGTCGCGCATGAAGGCGCAGAACAGCAGGCCGCGGTCGCCCGGGCCGTCGTCGTAGCTGTAGCCCCGCCGCAGCATCCGGGCGCCACCGTCCAGTCGGGGGCTGGAGAGGCGGACGTGCGCGGTGGCCGGGAGGACGTACGAACCGTCCGGGTTCTTGGCGTAGATGTCCGGCTCGTCGTGCTCCGCCGTGCCGGTGAGCGGCGCGCCGTCGCCGGCCCGACGGCCCATCACCTGCTCCTGACGGTCCATGGGGAGGGCGGCGAAGGCGGCGGTGTCCATCCGGATCCGGCGGTAGACCAGCACCGTCCCGTGCTCGTGCGGCCCCGGCGGGCCCCAGACCCACTGCCCGCCCTCCGGACCGTTCGGGTTCGCCGTGCCGTCCTTGAAGCCGAACAGGTTGCGCGGCGTGGCGCCCCCGGCCGTCCGGGCCAGGAAGCCGGACTGCGTCCACCGCACCGTCGCGCCCGCCGCCCGGGCCGCCGCGCCCGCCTGCTCGGCGACCACGGACAGCGGCCAGCGGTCCGCCGCGCACAGCTGGATCACCAGGTCGCCGCCACCACGCGCCGGGTCGAGCCGGTCCCCGGGGAACTCGGGCAGCTCGGTCAGCAGGGCCGGCGGAACGTTCAGCCCCAGCCGGGCGGCGAGGCCCGGCCCGACCCCCACCAGGCTGCTGAGTCCGG
>NZ_JAHSQD010000245.1 GCF_020103755.1 Streptomyces sp. LS1784 | reverse complement strand
CCGGCGGGACGGACGGCGCACTGCCGCCGGTCGGGCCGGTGCCGCGCGGCCTGCCGCCGTTGCCTGGGCCCCCGGTGGCGGGGGCGCCGGTGCAGGTGACCGAGCTCGGCGAGCCGCTCGCGGTGGTGCAGTTGGCGTCCCGCCGGGGCGGGTCCGGGATGCGGACGGTGGTGAAGGCCTTCTCCGGCATGTTCCGGACCGCGTCGCTCATCGCCTGCTGCCAGATCGGCCCGGGGCCGGTGGCGCCGAAGACCTCGGCCTGGTACTTGCCGCCGATCCGGATGTTGCGCATCGGCACCTTGGTGCCGGGGCTGCCCAGCCAGACCGAGCCCGCCAGGTTGCCCGTGTAGCCGGTGAACCAGGCCGACTTCTTCTCGTCCGTGGTCCCGGTCTTGCCGGCGATCTGGCGGCCGTCGTCCAGGCCGAGGTCCCGCGCGGTGCCGCCCTTCTCGGTCACCCCGAGCAGCACGCTGTTGATCACGTCGGCGGTGTCCTCGGACATCGCCGGGGTGCACCGGGCCGGGGGCACCGGGACGTCGGTGCCGTCCACGGTGGTGATCCGGTTGATCGCCAGCGGTGCGCAGTAGGTGCCCCGGGCGGCGAAGGTCGCGTACACGTTGGCCATGGTCAGCGGGCTGACCTCCTGGGTGCCGAGGCCGAGCGCGGGCAGCTCCTGGAGCGGCTGGCCGTTCGCCTTGCCCTCCACGCCCAGCTTGTTGGCCATCTGCTTGACGGCGCAGAGGCCGATCTCCTGCTCCATCTGCACGAAGTAGGTGTTCACGGAGAGCGCCATGGCCTGCTTGAGCTCGTACGGGCCGACCTCGGTCGGGCTCTCGTTGGGGATGCTCCCCTCCTTCTTGCCCTTGCTGAGGTTCTTCCAGGTGCCGTCGCAGGTCTTCATCGTCGGCCAGTCCATCCGGTTGGGCGAGTCGTACCGCTGGGTGGAGGACAGACCGGCCTCCAGGGCGGCGGCGGCCACGATCGGCTTGAAGTTGGAGCCGGGCTGGAAGCCGATGCCGCCGCCCATCGCCGCGTCCACGTTGTAGTTGACGACGGTCTCGTTCTTCTCCTTGGCCAGGCCGTACGGGCGGGTCTGCGCCATCGCCAGGATCTTGCCGCTGCCGGGCTCGACCATCGTCATCGCGGCCGAGACCGGGTCGGTGACGTACACCTTGGTGGAGACCGCGTTCTGTGCGGCGGCCTGCTTGTCCGGGTCCAGCGTGGTGTAGATGTTCAGACCGCCGGTGTCCCACAGCTTCTTGCGCTCGGCCGAGCTCTTGCCGAACGTCGGGTCCTGCTTGACCACGTGCCGCACGTAGTCGCAGAAGAACCCCATCCCGGCCTGGGCGGTGATGCAGCCGTTCCGCGGGTCCTTGTAGTTGAGGCCGAGCGGGGTGGCCTTCGCCTCCCTGGCCTGCTCCGCGGTGATGTGCTTGTTCTCCACCATCTTGTCGATGACGGTGTCGCGACGCTTCTGGGCGGCCACCGGGTGCAGCTTCGGGTCGTACTGGGACGGGTTCTGCACCAGCCCGGCGAGCATCGCCGCCTCGGGCAGGTTGAGGTCCTTGGCGTCCTTGCTGAAGTAGCGCTGGGAGGCGGCCTGGATGCCGTACGCCTGGTGGCCGTAGAAGGTGATGTTGAGGTAGTTGGTGAGGATCTGCTCCTTGGTCAGGTCCTCCTCCAGCTTGATGGCGTACCGGAGTTCCTGGATCTTGCGGCCGAGGGTCTTGCGCTGCGCCTCGCGCACCGCGTCCAGGTCGTCCCCGGCCTTCTCCACGTTGACGTTCTTCACGTACTGCTGGGTCAGGGTGGAGGCGCCCTGGACGGCGGCCCCGCTCTCCGCGTTCTTGGTGATCGCGCGGAGGATGCCCTTGAGGTCGACGGCGCCGTGCTCGTAGAAGCGGGCGTCCTCGATGTCGACCTGGGCGTGCCGCATGAACGGTGACATCTGGTCGGCGGGTATGACGGTGCGGTCGCGCTCGTAGACCTTGGCGATCAGGCCGCCCCTGGCGTCGAAGATCTGCGTCGCCTGGCTCAGCGGCGGGGTCCTGAAGTCGTCGGGGATGCTCTCGAAGCCCTCGGCGCCGCTCTTCGCCCCGAGTCCGACCGCCCCGGCCGCCGGGAGGATCAGGCCCGCCAGCAGTACACCGCCCAGCACGCTGGCGCCGAGGAAGGTGGCCGCGTGGCCCAGGATGCCGATCGGGGTCTCGCGGCGCCTCGGGCGCGGCACCCAGGTGTCGCCCGGGTCCGAGGCGGCGGGTATGCGGCTCTTCGGTGACATAGATCGAACATTACGGCCGCGAACAGGCCGTGGGGGACGGGTGTTGGCGAAGGATTGTCACAAAATCGCGACGGATTCGACTCATTCCCGAGGGTCGATCGGGCGTGCACGGCAGGACAAGGGCCGTTCGTCCACGGCCCGTTGCCCCGCCCGCACACCTCCCCGCCGGCTCAGCCGGCCGGGCAGAAGACGTCCCGGGCCGGGCGGCGGCCGGTGATCAGGTAGTCCGTCACCACCTCGTCGCCGCAGGCGTTCCCGTTGGCCCGGTACACGTCGTGGCCGCCCGAGTCCACCGTCACCATCCGGGCCCGGTCACCGAACGCCGCACGCAGCTTGAGCGCGCCGGCGTACGGAGTCGCGGGGTCGCGCAGGTTCTGGGTGAGCAGCACGTCGGCCGGGCCGCGGTCGGTGATCCGCACCGGCGGCTCGGCGGGCGCGAACGGCCAGAAGGCGCAGGGCATCACGTTCACCGGCATGCCGGCGGTGAGCGGACGGGCGGCGCGGTCGGCGGCAGCGGCCGCGGCGTAGCCGGCCGGGTCGGCGGGCCACCGGACGTCGTTGCAGAGGGTGCCGACCGAGACCGCGACGGTGTTCTGCACCGCCTGCTCCGGCGGTACCACCGGGGCGGGCAGCGGGCGACGGCCGAGACCCGCCAGCATCAGCCGGGCGAGGTCCGGGAACCGGGCGTCCGCGTACATGCTCTCCAGCAGGGTCTCGCGCAGCACGTTGCCGTTCAGCTCCGCCGGGTTGGCGCCCGGCCATGGCAGCGGGGCCCGGTCGAGGCGGGCGGCGAGGTCGAGGAAGAGCGGGCGGACCTCCGCGGGGGTGTCCGCGACCCGGTCGGGATTGTCCGGCGCGGACGCCCACGTCGCGAAGTCGGGGAAGCGGTCCTCGATGCCCCGGCCGTAGTTGTCCAGCCAGCCGCGCTCGACCCGCGACGGGTCCGGGTCGTCGTTGCTGTCCAGCACGATCCGGTCGGTCCGCTCCGGGAACATGGTGGCGTAGACGGCGCCCGCGTAGGTGCCGTACGAGACGCCCCAGGCGGAGAGGCGGCGCTCGCCGAGGGCGCGACGGATGCTGTCGATGTCGCGGGCCTCGTTGGCGGTGGAGATACTGCGCAGCACCGGGCCGCCGTTGCGGGCGCAGGTCTCGGCGACGCGGCGGGCGGTGGCCAGGTTCTCGTCGATCGAGCCGTCGGCGGCCGGCCAGGGGCGCAGCTTGACCATCGTCAGATCGGCGGTGTCCAGCCCGCAGCTGACCGGGGTGGAGCGGCCGACGCCCCGCGGGTCGAAGCCGACCACGTCGTAGCGGTCGCGGACGGACTGCGGCAGGCGCCCTGCCATGCCCTTGACGAGGTCGAGGCTGGAGCCGCCCGGTCCGCCGGGGACGGCCAGCAGGACGCCGCGGCGCAGGCCGGGCTCGGCGGCGGTGATCCGGGAGACGGCGAGGGTGATGCGGGTGCCGTTCGGGTCGGCGTAGTCCAGCGGGACGCTGACCTCGGCGCACCGTTGGGGGCTGTCGGCCGGGGCGCCCGGACAAGCGGTCCAGGCGAGGCCGCCCCTCCCGAGCGGCGCGGTGTCGGCGGCACCGGCGGGCAGGGCGCTCAGTGCGGTGACGGCGAGGGCGGCGGCCGCGGTGACCGCGGCGGTGATGGTGCGGGTGGGCTTCGACATGCCCAAGAGTCTGCTGCGGCAGGGGACTTGGGCCCATCCGGACAGCGGGCCGGTCGGGGGTGGGGAAATCCCCCGGGTGCCGGGACAGGGCGGAGGCCGCTTCCGGCTGCGGTCTCCGGCCTCGGAGGGTGGCGGTGGCGGCGGGGGGCCGGTTCGCTCAGAGGCCGAGCAGGCCCGGGTCGGTGGCCAGGGCGCGCAGCGGCTCGCGCGGGTCGGCGACCAGTCGGCGCTCCGTCAGGTCGAGGATGCCGCCGACGCCGGTGATCTCGGCGGCCAGCACGCCGTCCTCGCGGACCAGCCGCTGCACCACCTGGAAGGTCTTTCCGTCCCGCCAGGTGAACGAACAGCCGACCTCCACCGAGTCGCCCGCGCGCAGCTCCCGCAGGTACTTGACCGTGGTCTCCAGGACCACCGGGCCGACCCCCTCGGCGACCAGGTCCGCCTGGCGGATCCCGGCCGCCCGGAGGTACTCCCAGCGGGCGTGCTCGGCGTACTGGAGGTAGACCGCCTGGTTGAGGTGGCCCTGGGAGTCCGTCTCGTACCCGCGGACGGTGATGTGCGTGGTGAAGCCCTGATCGTTCATGCCCCGCACCGTACTCCGGGCCGCCGGGGCGCCACCTCGTGTCCTCCGTCACCCCGGCCGGACGGCCTCCCGGCTCACCCGGACAGGGTCTCCAGGAGCGGTACGAGGGCGTTCGGGCGCTGGTCGACGGGCAGGTGGTCGACGGGGTGGAAGCCGCAGCCGAGCGCGGTCGCGCCGCCGTCGCAGGTACGGTCGTCGCCGACCATCAGGACGTCGGCCGGGGCGAGGCCGAGCCGCTCGCAGGCGGTCTCGAAGATCGCCGGATCGGGCTTCTGGGCGCCCACCTCGCAGGACAGCACGTAGACGTCCACCAGCTCGTCCAGGCCGTGCGCACGGAAGATCGGACGCAGGTCCCAGCCGACGTTGCTCACCACCGCGACCGGCACGCCCCGGCGGCGCAGCTCGCGCAGCACGGGGACGGCGTCCGGGTACGGCCGCCAGCTCGCGGGCGCGATGTGGGTGTCGTAGAGGGCGTCCACGTCGAGGCCGGCGGGCGGCTCGGCGGCCCGGGTCAGTGCGGTGTACGCGGTGCGGTGCAGCTCGGGGGTCAGGTCCCGCGTGTCCCAGGCCTGTTGGACCTCCGGCGGGACGCGGCGCGGCGCCACGCCGCCAGGCAGGGCGCCGAACTCCTCCAGCCGGGCCACCAGTTCGGCCTCCTCCCGGGCGGGCAGGTCGAGGCCGGTGGCGGCGACGTGGGCCGCCAGCCACTCGGCGGTGGAGACGACCCTGAAGAGGGTGCCGGAGAAGTCGAACATCACGCCTTTGATCATGCCCGAGAGCGTAGCCGCGCCCCGTCACTCGTGGCCGGCCTTTCGGATCAGGGCAGGGTGAGGACGCGCGGGCCGTCCTCGGTGACGGCGACGGTGTGTTCGACGTGGGCCGCCCGGCTGCCGTCGACGGTGCGCAGGGTCCAGCCGTCCGGATCGGTGCGGTGGTCGTCACGGCCGCCGGCCAGCAGCATCGGCTCGATCGCCAGCACCAGGCCTGGGCGCAGCGGGTAACCCCGGCCCGGGCGGCCCTCGTTGGGCACGTGGGGGTCCTCGTGCATCCGGCGGCCGATGCCGTGCCCGCCGTAGCCGTCCAGCATGCCGTACCGGCCGGAGCGGGCGACGGTGCCGATGGCGTGGGCGATGTCCCCGATCCGGTTGCCGACCACGGCGGCGGCGATGCCCGCTTCCAGGGCGCGCCGGGTGGTCTCGATCAGGGCGGTGTCCTCGGGGCGTGCGGTGCCGACGGTGAAGCTGACCGCCGAGTCCCCGGCCCAGCCGTCCAGGACGGCACCGCAGTCGATGCTCACCAGGTCGCCGTCGCGCAGCCGGTAGCCGTCCGGGATGCCGTGCACCACGGCGTCGTTCACCGACGCGCAGATGACCGCCGGGAACGGGACGGGCGCGAAGGACGGGCGGTAGCCGAGGAAGGGCGAGGCGGCCCCGGCCGCCTTGAGCACGCCCCGCGCCACCTCGTCCAGTTCCAGCAGGCTCACCCCGACCGCCGCCTGCGCCCGGACGGCCGCCAGCGCGTCCGCCACCACCCGCCCGGCCTCGCGCATCGCGGCCAGCCCGGCGTCCGTCTTGAGTTCGACCATGGTGCATCTCTCCCCTGGGTCCAATTCTTATACCGGTATTTGTATCACGGTCGCGGGTGTGGACCGCCCCGGCGGCGTCAGGGCCTAGACTCGTCGGCATGGTGAGGACTCCGCTGACCCCGTGGGAGCGCGAGCGCGGCGAACGCTTCGGGGCGCTGCTGCGCGAGGCGCGCGGCGAGCGCAGCATGGTCGAGGTGGCGGCGGTGGCCGGCGTCTCGGCGGAGACGCTGCGGAAGATCGAGACGGGCCGCGCGCCCACGCCGTCCTTCTTCACCATCGCGGCACTGGCTTTCGCGCTCGACCTGTCACTGGACGAACTGGCGGCCGCGTGCGCGCCCTCGGAGAACGGCGAGGCGCTCTCCGCCTAGCTCCCGCCCGGCTCCGTCGCTTCCTCTTCTCCGAGGCGGACACCTCGTTGGACCTCCCTCGACGACGGCGGCCCGCCCTGCGCTCGGTGCGCGGGGCGGGCCGTCGTCGTGGTGCCGCTCGGCGGCGCGGTTCAGCCGACCGAGCTGTTGTAGCTCTCGATCGCCGGCTGGAGCTCCTTCGCCGCGTCGGCCAGGGCCTGCTGGGCCGGCTTGGTGCCCGCGATGGTCTGCTCGATCGCGGTCTCCACGCCCTTGCGGGCCTGCGGCATCACGCCGAGCAGGCAGCCGGCCGTGGCCGGGGTCGGCTTGGTGGCCTTCAGCTGGTCGATCGCGGTCTGGAACTGCGGGTACTTGGCCACCCACTCCTTGTCCTTGGGGTCGTCCAGGGACTTCTTGTTGACCGGGAAGTAGCCGGTGCCGGTGTGCCAGACGGCCTGCTGCTCGGGGGCGGAGACGAACTTCTCGAACTCCCAGGCGGCGCGCTTCTCGGCGTCCGAGTGGCCGGGGCCGCTGATCCACAGCGAGGCACCGCCGATCACCGGGCCGCCCTGGTCGGTGGCGGCCGCCTTCGGGAAGGCCGCGGTGCCGACGCCGAACTTCGCCGCCTCGGTGTAGCCGCGCAGCACACCGGTGGACTCCAGGTGCATCGCGACCGTCCCGGCCTTGAACGCGGCCTGGGCGTCGTCGGTGGTGCGGCCGGTGTTGGCCGCGTAGCCGCCCTTGACCAGGTCGGCCCACCACTGGACGATCTGGGCGCCCTGGGCGGAGTCGAAGACGACCTTGCCGGCCTTGTTGCTGCGGCCGTTGTCGTTGTCGCAGTACATGGAGCCGGACTCGGCCAGCAGCTGCTCGACGAACCAGCCGTAGATGGCGGCGCCGAAGCCGTACCGGACGGTCTTGCCGTCGGCGTCCTTCTTGGTCAGCTTCTTGGCCAGCTCGCCCAGCTCGTTGAGGTCCTTGGGCGCCTGGGCCGGGTCGAGGCCGGCCTCCTTGAAGGCGTCGGTGTTCAGGTAGAGCAGCGGCATCGAGGAGTTGAACGGCATCGACTGGAGCTTGCCGCCGACCGAGTAGTAGTTGCGGATGTTGGCGTCCAGGTCGTCCAGCGCGTAGCCGTCCTTGTCGGCGAAGGCCTGGGCCGGGACGGTCTGCTTGGAGTCGATCATGAACCGGGTGCCGATGTCGTAGACCTGCGCCAGGGCGGGGGTGCCCTTCTGCTGCACCGCGGCCTTGTACTTGGTGACCAGTTCGTCGTACTTGCCCTGGAACTGCGCCTTGACCTCGATCTTGCCCTGGTGGGCGGCGTTGAACTGGCTGACCAGCCCGTTCAGCACCTCGGCGTTCTTGCCGGTCATCGAGTGCCAGAACTCGACGGTGGTGACACCGGAGGCCTGGTCGAGCGCCTGGGCGCCGGGCGCGCCGGCGTCGGAGGAGCCGCCGGAGCCGGAACCGGAACCGGAACCACTGGAGCTGCAGGCGGTCAGGGACAGGCCGGCCACCAGCAGGGCCGCGAGCGCGCGCGCACTCTTCTTCACGAGGGTTCTCTCTCTATCCGGGAAAGCCACGAACGTGGACGGGAAGCAGGTCAGCGGACCGCGCCCGCGGTGAGGCCGCGGACGATGAAGCGCTGGCCGAAGACCACCAGGGCGAGGGTGGGCAGCAGGGAGAGCACGACGCCGGCCAGGATCAGCCCGGGGTCGGCCATTTCGGAGTCGCGCAGCGAGGTCAGACCGATCTGGAGGGTCTGCATGTTCGCCGTGCGGGTGATGATCAGCGGCCAGAAGTACTGGTTCCAGGCCGACAGGAAGACGTAGATCGACAGCGCCGCGAGGGCCGGCTTGTTGAGCGGGACGACGATCCGCCACAGGAAGCGCCAGTGGCCGGCCCCGTCGATCCGGGCGGCGTCGCGCAGTTCGCCGGGCAGCTGGCGGAAGGCCTGGCGCAGCATGAAGGTGCCGAAGCCGGAGGCCAGGAAGGGCAGCACCAGGCCGAAGTAGGTGTTGCCGAGCCCCCAGTCGGACAGCGTCAGGTAGTTGGGGATGATGATGGCCTCCCACGGGACCATCAGCGTGGCCAGGAACACCCCGAACACCACGGCCCGCGCCTTCATCGGCAGGAAGACGAAGGCGTACGCGGCGAGGACGGAGGTGAACAGCTGGGCGAGGGTGATGACGGTCGCCACGATCGCCGAGTTGGCGTACTGGCGGGCCAGCGGGATGGCGTCCACGGCGCCGGAGAAGTTCCGTCCGGTGACCGAGTGCGGCACCAGGGCCGGCGGGTAGGAGGAGAGTTCGGACGGGCCCATGAAGGCGCCGGCGATCGCGTAGTAGACCGGGAAGGCCACGGTGACGACGGCGACGGCGAGCAGCAGGTAGACGGCGGCGCGGCCGAGCAGGTCGCGCGGGGAGCGCCCGGCGAGGGCACGGGCACGGGCGCGCGGGCGGGGCGCCTCGGCCTCCGTCCCGGCCTCGGTGGTCAGTGTGGTCATGCGTAGTGCACCTTCCGCTCCAGGACGCCGAACTGGACGGCCGTACAGGCGAGGACGACCACGAGCAGCACCACGGCCTGGGCGCTCGCGGTGCCGAAGTCACTGGAGCCGTACGCGAAGGCCTTCTCGTAGACGGAGTAGACGAGGGTCCGGGTGGAACCGTCCGGCCCGCCCTTGGTGAGGATGTGGATCTGGCCGAAGCTCTGGAGCGCGTGGACGGTGGAGACCACGGTCAGGAAGAACAGGTTCGGGCCGAGCATCGGGATGGTGATCGAGCGGGCCAGCCGCAGGCCGCAGGCGCCGTCGATGCGGGCCGCCTCGACGACCTCGCCCGGGATCGAGCCGATGCCCGCGGAGAGCACCAGCACGTTGTAGCCGAGGTTCATCCACACCGTGGTGACGGCCACCGAGACCAGCGCGTACCGGGAGTCGGTCAGCCAGCCGATCGGGCCGAGGCCGACGTGCGAGAGCAGGCCGTTGAGCACCCCGCTGGCGGGGTTGAAGAACACCGCGAAGACCACCGAGGCGCTGGCCACCGAGAACGCGAAGGGCAGCGCGAAGGCCGAGCGCAGCAGTCGCACGCCCCGGATCCGGTTCTCCAGGAGCAGCACCAGCACCAGCGCGCCGAGCACCCCGGGCACCACGGTGAGCAGCGTGAACAGCGCCGTGGTCAGCAGGGTGCGGCCGAAGTCGGCCGAGGCGAACAGGTCGGTGTAGTGCTTCGTCCCCACGTAGCGGGAGGGCGCGCCGAAGAGGTCGTTGGCGTGTCCGCTCAGGTAGATCGTCCGCCACAGCGGGTAGCCGATGAAGAGGACGAAGACCACCAGGGAGGGCAGCAGGAAGGCCCAGGCGAGCCCGTGTTCGCCCCAGCGCCCTCGCCGATGTGGTCGTGGGCGGCCCGGGAGGGGCCCGGTGTGCGGTGCGGTCGGCATCGTTCGCGCGTCCGCCTTTCGTGATGTCGGTTCCGGCCGAAACCGTGTCTTGCCCGAACGACGGCGCGGAAACCCCGTGGTGATCAACGGGTGTCGCCGGGATTACGCGTTCGCGTCAGATCCGGCCGGTCGTGCGCGGAGGGGCGGCGAACGGGCGGCGGACGGGCAGTTGAGCGGTTCACCGCGCTGTCGGAGGGGTGGCGTACGGTGCGCTGGTGGACGAAACGGAATTCGACATCCCGGCCGCAATGGCCGAAAGTGTGCGCTCCCGCGCGGGTGCCTGGGCGCTCGTCACGGGCTTCGCCGGTTACTGGGGCGAGCCCCTGGTGCCCGGCGACGGCTTTACGGACGCGGAGCTGGACGCCGCCGAGCGGCGGCTGGGCCTGCGGCTGCCGGCGGCGCTGCGCGAGGCGTACCGGCTGTTCGGCCGCCGGGCTGACCTGACCAGCAGTCATGACGTGCTGCTGACACCGGACGAGCTGCACGTGCTGGACGGCGCGCTGGTGTACCGGGCGGAGAACCAGGGCTGCGCGCACTGGGGTGTGCCGCTGGACGAGCTCGGCCGGGAGGACCCGCCGACGGTGGTGCGGCCGGACCTGGCGGACAAGTCACAGGAGCGGTGGGAGCCCTGGGAGGAGCGCTTCTCGACGGCGGCCGCAGCGATGGCGCTGATGGAGAAGCTGCTGGAGGACCACGAGCTGAGCGACGTCCTGGAATCAGGCGACGAGCTTCCGGACGGCTTCCGGGAGTTGCCCGCGCTCGGCCGCGACTTCCGCTGGTACCAGGCACCGGACGTGCTGGTCGGGGCGGCGGGGGACGCCTGGGTGGTGGCCCGGGCACGCACCCCGGAAGCGCTGGAGGCGCTCTACGAGGCGGTGCCCGGGCCGCGGTCGGGCGGGTAGACCCGCCTGCGGTCAGGCGGAGGAGCCGCCGTCCAGCACGAGGTCGCTGCCGACGGTGTAGCCCGCCTCCGGCGAGGCCAGGTACAGCACCGCGGCGGCCACCTCCTCCGTCGCGCCGGACCGGCCGACCGGGACCTCGGCCTTCATCCGCTCGGCCTTCGCCTCGGCGTCCTCGCCCGGCCGGGAGGACATCGGGGTGTCCACCGCGCCGGGGCTGACGGTGTTGATCCGCACGCCCTCGGCGATGTGGTCGAGGGCGGCGGCCCGGGTCAGCGCGGTGACCGCGGCCTTGCTGGCGGCGTAGGCGCCGACGCCCGCGATCCGCTTGTGGGCGCCGAGGTTGGACGAGACGTTGACGATCGCGCCGCCGCCGTGGGCCCGCATGTGGGCGATCTGCTGCTGCATGGCGAGCAGGGTGCCGGTGACGTTGACGCCGATCACCCGCTGCCACTCGGCCTCGTCGATCTCGGCGACCGGACCGGCGGCGCCGAACACTCCGGCGTTGTTGACGGCGACGTCCAGGGCGCCGAACCGCTCGATGGTCTCCCGGACCAGCCGGGCGGCGTCCTGGGCGTTCGTCACGTCGCCGGTCAGCGCGACCGCCTTGCCGCCGGCCTGCTCGATCAGTTCGACGGTCTCGGCGAGCGGGCCGGCGCCGCGCCCGGCGACCGCGACCCTGGCGCCCTCGCGGGCGAAGGCGAGCGCGATGGCCCGGCCGATGCCGCTGCCACCGCCGGTGACCAGGACGGACTTGTCGGCGAAACGCGTGCTCATCAGGTGAACTCCTTGATTCGGATGGTGCGTTCGGGTGCGGTTGGGGTGGTCCGGGGCAGGGCGGCGACCGCCACGGCGGTGAGCGCCAGCCCGGCGGCGGCTGCCGCGAAGGCCGCGGCGTAGCCGCCGACGACGCTCGGGCGGGTGGCGGCGAGCGCCATCAGGGCGG
>NZ_JAHSQD010000244.1 GCF_020103755.1 Streptomyces sp. LS1784 | reverse complement strand
AAAGGAATCTCCAACCCCAGGAAACCTGAGGCCGGGGATGTCAACATATCTGGCGTTGACTTTTGGCACGCTGTTGAGTTCTCAAGGAACGGACGCTTCCTTCGGACCGCCTTCCAGCGAATCCTCCGGGCTTCGTTCTTTCGTGTTTCCAGCTTATCAGATGTTTTCCGCTCCGTTTCCGGGGCTTCGCTCATCCAACTCGCCGGCGTCTTCCGGGGTTTGACGCCCCGTCCGACGTTTCAAACTCTAGCCGATCTCCGCTCCGAAAAGCGAATCCGACCGCAACCCGATAAAACGCGCACGCCGAATACGCACCAGGCCGCGACGCAGATACGCGAAGCGACCCGGCCCGAACCGGGAAGTGGTGTTTCAGAGGATTGGCCACCCCGGGACCGTCCGCGCAGCTGCGTGTCCGGTGCTCCCTGTCAGGCGACTAGGAGACAGTACTCCTGCTCCGGGCCCAAGCCAAATGCCCCTGGGCCGCCGTAGGACCGGCCGGCCCAGCCGCCGGCCTGGCCTGCCCCCGGACGCCGATCAACGCGGGCGTTCATCGTTTGTCTACCGCCCTCCCCCACGATCGTCCTCACACGGCGCCCCGAGGACCTCCCGGGCGCGAACGCACGAGAGAACCACGAGGTACACGGGGACATGAAGGCAATCAACGCACTCCGACGCACGGCCGTCGTAGCGGCGACCGCCGCGCTGGCACTGACCGGGACGATGCTGGGGGCTGGCAGCGCGCAGGCCGCGTACGACCCGGGCACCCACACCATCTGGGACGACGAGCCGCTCTACCAGGGCTGGCACGTCGACTCGTCCACCACCCGGCTGATCATGCAGACCGACGGCAACCTGGTCATCTACCACCCCAACGGCGCGGTCTGGTCCACCCGCACGAACAACTGCGGATACAAGGCCGTCATGCAGAGCGACGGCAACCTCGTCGTCTACTCCGCCAACGGCGGCATCTGCTGGGCTCTCGGCACCATCGGCCACCCGCACGCCAAGCTGACGGTCAACGACAACGGCAACGTCTCCGTCTACTGGGGCGGCGACCGAGTCCCCCACGGCAACGACCCCCAGGCCGTGGTCCTGGCCTCCGACCTGTACTCCCCCAGGCCGTAGTCCCCGGCGGGGCCGCGCCGGCGGCCCGGCGCTCAGCCCCGCTCCGCGAACCACCTGACCAGGTCGGCCACCGTCCACCGCGGCCGGGCGGCGAGCCGCTCCGCCGCCGTCCGCAGCAGGACGGGCAGGTGGCCGCAGATCTCCGTCAGCTCGGACACCGCTTCCGGCTCCCGCCGGATCCGCTCCGCGCCGACGATCCGGGCCAGCAGCTCGTAGGCGTCGTGCGGCTCCAGCGGTCCCACCGCCAGCCGTACGGCGTCCTCGGGCAGCGTGCCCGGTTCCGCCCCCGCCACCACCGCGGCGCAGCCGGGCACCGACGGCAGCAGCGGTCCCGGCTCGGCCATCCCGTCGAGCAGCACCAGCACCCGGCGCCCGGCGAGCGCGGCGCGGTAGCGCGCGGACAGCTCGTCGAGGCCCACCGAGGAGTCGGTCCGGTCCCCCAACGCCCGCAGGAAGCCGGCCAGCACCGTGCCCGAGCCGCCCCCGCTCGCGTACAGCTGGCCGTCCGGGAAGGCGTCCTGGACGGCGTGCGCGACGTGCACCGCCAGCGCCGAGGCGCCGCAGCCCGCCGGGCCCGACAGCCCCAGCACCGGAGTGCCGCCCGCCCGCAGCACCCGCTCCGCCTCCCGCACCTGCGCCGCCCTCCCGACCAGGTCCGAAATGTCCGGCGGCAGCTGACACGGCCTCGGCAGCCTCGGCAGCCGCCGCAGCAGCACCGGGGCCTCCCCCCGTCGGATCTGCTCGGCCAGTTCGACCAGCGCCGGGGCTGGTTCGAGCCCGAGCTCCCCGTCCAGCCGCTCCCGCAGCGCCTCGTACCCCGCCAGCGCCTCCGCCGTACGGCCGCAGCGGTGCAGTGCCAGCAGGTGCAACCTGTGCACCTCCTCGTCCTGCGGGTGCGTGGCCGCCAGGCCGGACAGCGGCTCCAGCGCCTCGGCGTGCCGGCCGAGCGCCAGGTCCAGGCCGAGCAGCGCCTTCACCGCGGCGAAGCGCCCGGCCGCCAGTCGCTCCCGGACCCGCCCGGCGAACGTCCCGGGCACCCCCTCCAGCGCGCGGTCCCCCTCCCAGGCCCCCAGCGCCTGCGCCAGCAGCTCGCGCGCCCGTAGCGGATCCTGGTGACGCAGCGCAACGGCCTCCGCCACCGCGGCCTCGTAGCGGAAGAGGTCCACCGCCGTACGCGGCGCCTCCAACCGGTACCCGCCCGCCGCCCCGACCAGCAGCCCAGGCGCGCCGAGGGCACGTCGGAGCCGGTGGACATGCGTGCCGATCTGCCCGACCGGGTCCTTCGGCCAGCGGCTGTCGTCCTCGCCCCACAGGCTCTCGACCAGCCGGTCCGTCGACACCAGCTGCCCCGGCGGGAACAGCAGCACGGCGAGGACGGCCCGCTGCTGCGGTCGTCCGAGGTCGACCTCCCGGCCCTCGTACCGAACCCGCAGTGGCCCCAGCACGTGGAATTCGAGCCCCACCGCCCACTCCTCGAAGCCCTCGATCCGGTACACAATCTGTGACAGAGAATAGGCCGCCGGGGGTACGGGGCCCGCCGTCCGGACAGAACTGGCGAGATCCCGGCGCAGAACGACTTTCGGGGATGGGACATGGGTGACATGGGGGGATCCGGGCTGCGGTTCGGACTGCTGGGACCGCTGCGGGCCTGGTACGGGGAGCAGGAACTGGAGTTGGGCAGGCCGCAGCAGCGGGCCGTGCTCGCCGTACTGCTGGGCGCCGCCGGGCGGACGGTCGCGACCTCGGTGCTGGTCGAGGGGGTGTGGGGCGGGGCCGCGCCGGCCGATCCGCGCAAGGCCGTCCAGCTCGCCGTCTCCCGGCTGCGCACCGCGTTCCGGCCGTACGCCGGGGCCGACCCGGACCGGATGCCGCTGGTCCGGGTCGGCGACGGATACGCGTTCAGGGCGCCCGGTGCCGAGGTGGACGCCGCCGCCTGGGAGGCGCAGGTGGCCGAGGCCGGACGGCTGCGCGAGGCGGACGCACCGCCGCAGGAGGTACGGGAGGTGCTGCGGCGCGCCCACCGGCTGTGGGTCGGCGAAGCCCTGGCCGGACTGCCCGGGCCGCACGCCGAGGCCGTCCGCACCCGTCTCACCGAGCAGCGGATCTCGGCCAAGGAGACGGAACTGGAACTGGACGCCGATCTCGGCGACCGCACCGACCTCACCGCGGCGATCGCCGCCCTCGCCCTGGAGCACCCGGGCCGCCCCCGGCTCACCGCCGTCCTGATGCGCGCCCTCTACCAGGCCGGGCGCAAGGCCGAGGCGCTCGCCGTGTACGAGGACGCCCGCGCCTCGCTCCCGCCCGGCGAGAACGGCCCGGCCGACCTCCAGCTGCGCATCCTGCGCGAGGACGCCTCCCTGCTGCCCGCGAAGGCCGCCGCAGACCCGGCCGAACCCACCGCCGACGCCACCGCCGACAGCTGGCAGGCTCCCGACCAGCTCCCGTCCGGCCTGCCCGACTTCACCGGCCGCACCGAGGAGGCCGAGACCCTCGCCGACCGCCTCGCCGGCGCCGGCGGACGGGCCGTCGTGGTCTCCGCCCTGGACGGCATGGGCGGCGTCGGCAAGACCACCCTCGCCGTGCACGTCGCCCGCCGGGTCCGCGACCGCTTCCCCGACGGGCAGCTCTTCGCCGACCTGCGCGGCGCCGACCACACCCCGCCCGACCCCGGCACGGTGCTCGCCGGCTTCCTGCGGGACCTCGGCGTGGACCCGGGCGAGATCCCGCCGGACAGCGGCGAACGCAGCGCGCTGTACCGCTCGGCCCTGGCCGGGCGGCGCGTCCTGGTCGTCCTCGACAACGCCGCCACCACCGGCCACGTCGAACCGCTGCTGCCCGGCTCACCCGGCTGCGCCGTCCTCGTCACCAGCCGCCACCGGCTGACCGGCCTCGCCGGGGCCCACCAGCTGCGGCTGGACACCCTGCCGCCCGGACAGGCGCTGGAGCTGTTCACCCGGATCGTCGGCGCCGAACGCGTCGCCGCCGAACCCGGAGTCGCCGAGGAGGTCGTCCGGGCCTGCGGGCTGCTGCCGCTCGCCGTCCGCATCGTCGCCTCCCGGCTCGCCGCCGACCCCGCGCTCACCCTGGCCGCACTCGCCGAAGGACTCCGCCGCGAGCACCGGCTGGCCGAACTCAGCGACGGCGAACGGACGGTGGAAGCCAGCTTCGCCATCTCCTACCACCGCCTGGACGCCGAACTCGCCCGCGCCTTCCGGCTGCTCGCCCTGCCCGACGCCCCCGACGTCCCGCTGCCCTGCGCCGCCGTCCTGCTCGACCGCACCGAGGCCGAGACCGGCGAGCTGCTCGAAACCCTCGTCGACCTCAATCTGCTGCACTCCCCCCGCTTCGGCCGGTACGGCTTCCACGACCTCGTCCGCGCCTACGCCCGCGGCCGGCTCGCCGACGAGGACGGCACCGCCGAACGCACCGCCGCCACCGACCGGCTGCTCGACTTCTGCCTCGCCACCGCCCGCAACGCCGACCTCGTCGCCCGCAAACCCGACCCGGTCGAACTCAGCCTCCTCGACGCGTCCGTGTCCCACCCCGGCCGACCGGTGGCCGACGGCGCGGAAGCCGTGCGCTGGATGCGCGAACAGGCCGAGGTGCACGCCGCCGTCATCGCCCTGAGCTGCGCGGACCCGGCCGTGCCGCTCGATCGCGCCGCCGAACTCGCCGACCGGATGGGCTCGGTGCTCGCCGAACGCACCCAGACCACCGTCATCGCCGACCTCGCCGAACGCCTCGCCCGGGAAGCCACGGCACGCGGCGACCACGGCCCGCTCGCCCTCGCCCGCTACCTGCGCGGCTCGATGCTCTGGCACGTCAACCGCTACACCGAGTCCGAGGAGGAGATCCACCGAGCCGTCGACGTCTGCACCACCACCGGCACCGAGCGGGTCCTCGCCAAGGCCCTGCTCACCCTCGGCGGCAACGCCCGCGTCCACGGCCGCTACGCCGAGGCCGCCGAACACGCCGGCCGGGCCGCCGGGCTGTTCCGGCGCCTGGACGCGAGCCGCTCCGAGGGCAGCGCCCTCGGCGAGTTCGCGTTCAGCTGCGCCCAGACCGGCCGGATCGACGAGGCCCGGGACGCCGCCGAGCGCAGCGCCCACCTGATGAGCGGTTCGGGGCCGGTCTCCGCCGCGATCGGCCGCTACTACCTCGCCCGGGTGCTGCGGCTGTGCGGCGATCCGGAGGCGGCGCTCGCCCACGCCGTCGGCGCCCGCGAGGAGTTCGCCACGCTCCAGGTCACCGTGTTCGCGGCCGCGTCCGGAGACCTCGCCGCCCGCATCCACGCCGAGGCCGGCCGCTGGCTGCTCGCCGTCGACGCCGCCGAAGCCGTCCTCCCGCTCGCCCGGCGCACCAGCCCCGCCCTGGAGGCCGCCCTGCTGCGCACCCTCGGCACCGCGCTCACCGGCCTCGGCCGCCCGAGCCAGGCCCGGGCCTGTCTGACGGACTCCCTGGAGGTGTACGAGCGGCTGGGGCTCCAGGAGGAGTCGGCGCAGGTCAGGGAGCTTCTGGCGCAGTAGACGCGGCATCAACGGCGGTGTGGGCTACGCGCGTTGACCGGCCGTCTACCGCAGTGCAGGAACGTCTCTCTCGTCAGGCCCCGGGCCGCCGCGGTTGCGGCCCGGGGCGACACCACAGACGAGAGGCGCAACCATGCCCACGCTCCCGCAGCACGGTCAGAACTGGACGCTCAAGTCCGCCAACGGAACGGTCGCCGACGTCCGCTCCAGCCAGACCGCCGCCGGCACCGCCATCCAGTCCTGGAGCCCCAACGGCACCACCGCCCAGGGCTGGACCTTCTGGGCCAAGGAGAACGGCAGCTTCCTCCTGGAGACCCTGCTGACCACCGGCCGGCACGTCGGCGGCCAGGCCATGGTCATGGACTTCAACTACTCCATCGGCCAGGCCTGGCTGTACAACGAGCACAACCAGCCCAACCAGCACTGGTGCTTCGAGCCCCTCGACAACGACTGGGTCCGGATCCGCACCACCCGCACCAACGAGGGCATGCTCTTCCTCACCGCGGCCGCCCCCGGTTCCCCGCTCACCCTGGCCAAGCAGGACGACGCCAACCCGGCGCAGCGCTGGCAGCTCGTCCCGGCGGGCGGCGTCAGCGGCGGCGGCCAGCAGCAGCAGCAGCCTCAGCCGCAACCGCAGCCCCAGCCCGGCGGCGGCGGTGACTTCCGCACCGAGATGCTGAACGCCGTCAACGCCGAGCGCGGCCGCGTCGGAGCTCCGCCGGTGCGCCTGGACGAGCGCCTCAGCGCCGCCGCCCAGCGCCACGCCAACGACATGGCCTCGCACGACCTCACCCAGCACAACGGCACCGACGGCAGCACCCCCTGGGACCGCATCGCGGCCGCCGGCTTCTCCTCGCGGGCCTCCGCCGAGAACGTCACCCCGAGCAACAGCGTGCCGGAGGCGATGCAGATGTGGATGAACAGCCCGGGCCACCGGGTGAACATCCTCAACCCCGACTACAACTTCATCGGCATCGGCTACGCACCCCGCCAGCGCGGCAACTGGGGCCGCTACGTGCAGACCTTCGGCAAGGCCTGAGACCCCGACCGGCACCCTTCCACCAACAAGGAGTCCACACCCATGTCCTCGAACGCGGCGGACCTGATCCGCATCGCCCGAGACGAGGTCGGCTACCACGAGGGCCGCAGCGGCGGGCACTGGAACAACATCCAGAAGTTCTCCCCCGCCGTCGCCGGCCTGGAGTGGTCCCAGGGCGAGGCCTGGTGCGCCACCTTCGTCGCCTGGTGCGCCGAGCAGTCCGGCAACGCCGGCCTCTTCCCGGTGACCGCCTCCTGCGCGGAGGGCGTCGCCTGGTTCAAGGAGCGCGACCGCTTCACCGAGTACCCGGTGATCGGCGGCCAGGTCTTCTTCGGCCCCGGCGGCGGCAGCCACACCGGCATCTGCGTCGCCTACACCAGCTCCACCATCACCACCGTCGAGGGCAACACCAACGACGGGGGAAGCTCCGAGGGCGACGGCGTCTACATGAAGACCCGTGAGCGCCGCTCGGACTGGGTCCACGGCTACGGCATCCCGGACTTCACCGAGGGCGTGGTCCTCGCCGACCCGGAGTGGAAGGACCGGCCCGGGGCGCTCTACTTCGGGCAGGAGGCCTCCGCGGACGACAGCCCCAGCGGCGGCGCCCCGTCCGGTGCCGCCCCGGCGGCCGGCGGCGGCGACGGCTACGAGCCGTTTCCCGGCGCCGACTTCTTCCACGACGGCCAGAACAGCGACGTCATCACCCGGATGGGCGAGCGCCTCGTCGCCGAGGGCTGCTCCGCCTACGCCGAGGGCCCCGGGCCCGAGTGGTCCGACGCCGACCTCGAGTCCTTCCGCAACTGGCAGCACAAGCTCGGCGACTCGGGCGCGGACGCCGACGGCATACCCGGCCCCAAGCAGTGGGCCGCGCTCGCGGTCCCGCGCGGCTGACCCCTGGCCCGTCCACCACACCAGAAGGAGAAACCCCATGAGCACCATCACCCGTACCCGCAGGTTCCTCGCCTCGCTCGGGGCCGTCACTGCCGTCGCGGGGGCGGTCGTGGCCGGCGCACCGGCGGCGCAGGCGGCACCGGCCGGCGCCTGCGACTTCTCGCCGTCCGTCGGGGGGATGACGGCCGTGAACAACGGCTCCGGAGCAGGCGCGCTCGACCTGTACCACAACGCCGAGGTCAACGGTCAGCCGATCGTCGTCTGGACGGCCAACCAGTCGCCCGCGCAGACCTGGTCGTTCTGGAAGTACTGCGACGGCACCACGGCGATCTCGCACGGGCAGAGCAAGGTGATCGACCTCGACACCGGCTCGGGTGCCGTCCGCCTCTGGGACACCCCCGGCGGGCTGGACGGCCTCAACCGCCCGGCCGGCGACTGGATGCCGGCCAACCAGAAGTGGCGGCTGACCGACGAGGACCACGGCTGGTACCTGGTCCGCAGCGCGGCCACCGGGCAGTGCCTCACCTCCAACGGCGGCGGCCAGGCCACCGGGGTGGCCCCCTGCGACCCCGCCGCCCCGGCCCAGCGCTGGCTGCTGGGCTGACGAACCACCGGGCCCGGTCCGCTCGTCGACGTCGAGCGGACCGGGCCTATCCTCGTCCGCGTGCCCCTCATCAGCCTGCACGACCGCGCCGCGCTCGCCGCCCGTTTCCGCACCGATCCGGCGCTGCACCTCTTCGAGCTCGGCGACCTGGACGACACCCTCTGGCCGAACACCACCTGGTACACGGCCTCTCCCGATTCCGGCCACGGGCCGGTCGCGCTGCTCTACAGCGGCGGGGACACCCCCGTCCTGCTCGCCTTCGCCCGGTCCGCCGACGTGCCTGCGCTGGAGTCCCTGCTGCACGACCTCCGGCCCTTCCTCCCGCGCCGCTTCACGGCCGGGCTGCCGGACGGCGCCGAGCGGGCCCTCGCCCCCGACTACGCGGTCGAGCGCCGGACGCCGCTGCTGCGGATGCTCCTCACCGACGGGCTTCCGACCGAGGTCGCGCACGAGACGCAGCCGTTGACCCTCGACGACGTCGACGCCGTCCGTGCCCTGCTCACCGAGTCCTACCCCGACTCCTGGTTCGACCCCCGGATGCTCGCCGACGGCGGCTACGTCGGCGTCCGCGAGGACGGCCGCCTGGTGTCCGTCGCGGGAGTGCACGTGCACTCCCCCGCGCAGCGGGTCGCCGTACTCGGCAACGTCACCACCCACCCCGACGCCCGCGGCCGCGGGCTCGCCCGGGCCTGCGTCACCGCGCTGTGCCACCACCTGGCCGCGACCACCGACCACCTGGGCCTGAACGTCCGTACGGACAACGCCCCGGCGATCCGGCTGTACGAGCGGCTCGGCTTCACCACCGTCGCCACGTACAACGAGCTGGTGCTCGGCGCCGCGTCCTAGACGTCCACCGGACCGTCCGCTCGACGGTGCCCCGCCAGGTTCACCGGTAGCCCTCCGGGAGCGGGCCGCCGACCAGGTCGAGCACCTGCCGGGCCGCCTCTGCCCGGGCGGGGGCGGCGCCGTCTCTGCCCGGGTGATCTCAGCCCTGCGCCTCGGTCTGCGCCGCCGACGCACCGTGGATCCGCAGGAAGGCGTCCACGCCGGCCGTCGCGATCCGCTCGACTTCCTCGTCCGCCACCGGGAGTGCGCCCCAGAAGGAGCGCTCGGCGATGCCGTGGAAGGTCAGCAGCGTGAACTGCTCGGCGGCCGTCCCGGCGTCCTCGACCGCGAGCAGGCCGCGCCCGGCGAGCGCCGCGAAGTGCTGCTCGAGGTCGCGCTGGGAGGCGATCGGCCCGGCCTCCAGCCAGGCCTCCAGGACGTCCGCCGGGATGTTGGCCACCTCGGCCCGGATCGCCCGGCCGAGCGCCCCGTGCTCGCCGGCGGACAGGACGGCGCGGGCCCGCTCGACGGCGAAGTCGACCAGGTCCTGGCGCAGGTCCACCACCCGGTCGAGGTACTTCGCCATCAACTCCCGGATCCGCTCGGTCAGTTCCGCCGAGTTCTGCAGGGCCACCGACAGGAAGAGGGTCTCCTTGTCGGCGAAGTGGTTGTAGACCGTCCGCTTGGACACCCCGGCCTCGGCCGCGATCGCGTCCATGCTGGCCCGCACGTACCCCTCGCGCCCGAACACCACCGTCGCGGCCTGCGTGATCGCCTTGCGCTTCTCCGGTCGCCCCGCTCCGCCCGTCGCCGCCACGGTCCTCTCCCCTTCCGCCGGCGCATCGACCGACCCTCTCAGAAACTGCCCGGTGTAGTTTATCCGGGTCGCGGCGAACCCGAAGGTGCCGCCGGACGGACGTGCTCTATGCTGCGTACGACTTCTACACCCGTGTAGAAGGAATTGGGAAGCGCCCCCGATCACGGGCAGCCAGGCCTGCGCGGGAACCGGCCGGCCGGAACCGGCGTCCAGAACTGGCAGCGCCACGAACGGACTTTCGGACGGCATGCGGCGCAGGCGCCACCGTGGCGCGCGGAGCACGGGAACACCGGGGTGAGGGCGTGACGGGGCAACGAGGACGGTCGGCCGGCCAGAGGGCGCGCCGACGGGCGGCGGATGGACCCGCCGGACACATACGCCCCCTGCCCGGCGGGCCGGCACTGCCGGTGGCCCTCGCCGTCGGGCTGCCGCTGGCCGGCGCCGCGGTCGACGAACTCTCCGGCCCCGGCATGGGATTGGCCTTCACCGTGGCCGCCGTGCTCGGCACCGGCCTGGCGACGGCGCTGAGCAGCCGCAACGGCTGGTGGTGGGTGCTCGCCGCCTCGCCGCTGGTCGTCCTGGGCGCGACGGCCGTCGTCGAGCTGGCCGCCCACCGCGACCGGTACCAGGGCAAGGGCCTGGCCACCGGCGCCGCGAAGTGGGTGGTGCACGGCTTTCCCGTGATGGCCGAGGCCGCGGCCGCGGCCGTCGTCGTGATCGCGGTCCGGCTGGTCCGGGCGCGGAGGAGGCAGCATGGCTGAGAACCGGACCGACGACCGGGCCGAGGGCGGAGTCCCGACGCCACCGCGCCGCCGCCCCTCCTCCGCGCTCATCGCGGGCCGGGCGCTGGCCTGCAGCGTCGGCCTGGCGGTGTTCGCCGCCAGCGGGGTGGTCTGGTACGAGTACAAGCAGCTCACCGACGGGATGACCACCTCCGGAGTCATCGCCGAGACCAAGAAGGACGCGCCCAAGCACCTCGACAACTCGGTCAACCTGCTGCTGATCGGCCTGGACAGCCGCAAGAACATGGACGGCACGGACCTCCCGCCCGAGTTCGTCCAGGACGAGCTGCACGCCGGCCACAGCTCCGACATCGGCGGCTACAACACCAACTCCCTGATCCTGCTGCACATCCCGGCGAACGGCGGCAAGGTGCAGGCCGTCTCGATACCCCGCGACGACTACGTGATGACCTACGACGCCAGCGGCGCCCAGATGGGCATGGCCAAGATCAAGGAGGCCTACGGCGCGGCCAAGGAAAAAGCCGACGCCGGCCTGCGGGCCAAGGGTCTCAAGGGCGCCGACCTGGAGAAGGCCGGGCGGGACATCGGCCGCGCGGCCACCATCCGCACCGTGCAGAAGTTCCTCGACCAGCCCATCGACCACATCGCCGAGGTCAACCTGATGGGCTTCTACGACATCGCCAAGGCCCTCCAGCCGATCGAGGTCTGCCTCACCCACGACACCAAGGACCCGGCCATGGAGGGCCAGGGCTCCGGGGCCGACTTCCACAAGGGCATCAACAAGCTCAACGCCTCCCAGGCGCTCTCCTTCGTCCGCCAGCGCCACAACCTCGACGGCCCGGACGGCAACACCGGCGACTTCGCCCGCACCCACCGCCAGCAGGCCTTCATCTCCTCGGTGGTGCACAACCTCAAGCAGAAGGGCGTCATCGGCGACCTGGGCAAGATGCAGGAGCTGATGGGCGTGATGCAGAAGGACCTGGTGATCGACAACGAGTGGAACGTACTCGACTTCGCCCAGCAGGCCCCCAACCTCACCGGCGGCAACGTCGAGTTCAACACCCTCACCTTCGACGGGTTCGGCACCAGGAACGGCCAGGATGTCAACCTTGTGACCCCGGCGAAGGTCCAGAAGGTGGTCAAGCAGCTCTTCGGCTACGCCGACGCCGCGGCTCCGGCCGCCCCGACCGACCCGGCCGCCGCCTCCGCAGCGCCGGCCACCCAGGCCCCCGCCGCCCC
>NZ_JAHSQD010000243.1 GCF_020103755.1 Streptomyces sp. LS1784 | reverse complement strand
GAGCGCGGCCCCCACCACCGCGCCGCAGCCGGCCAGGGCGACGGCCCAGTGCCAGGGGGCGGTGCGCGCGTGCCCGGGCCCGGAGCGGCCCCGCGGTGTCTGCTGTCCAGCCGTCGCCGTCGTCCCGACCGCGGTCTCCACCAGGCGTCCCCTCCAGAGCTCCAGAAGCCAAGGCGTGTCGAGCATCGTCCCACACCGTGACCGGCGGGATGCGAAAGGGGTGGTACGAGCGATGTGCTCGTACCACCCCTTCTCGGTGGGTTCGGGGCTCAGCCCAGGTCGGGCTGCTCCGCCTCCGCGTCGCGGGCGGCCTTGCGGGCGGCGGCACGCTCCTGGAGGGTGGGCTCGGGCGCCCCGTTGTCGTAGTCCTCGCCGTACGCACCCTTGGCCGGGCGGCGGCGGCGCAGCGGCGGCTCCACGCCGTCCGCCAGGCGGCGGGCGGTGAGCAGGAAGCCGGTGTGGCCGATCATCCGGTGGTCCGGGCGGACGGCCAGGCCCTCCAGGTGCCAGGTGCGGACCATGGTCTCCCAGGCCTGCGGCTCGGTGAAGGTGCCGTGGTCGCGCAGCGCCTCGACGGTCTTGGACATCTGCGTGGTGGTGGCCACGTAGCAGCAGATGAGGCCGCCGGGGACGAGCGCCTTGGAGGCGACGTCCAGACACTCCCAGGGGGCCAGCATGTCGAGGATGACGCGGTCGACGTCGGTCTCGACCAGGTTGTCCTGGAGGTCGCCGACGGTGAGCTTCCACGCCGGGTGCGGGCCCCCGAAGTAGCGCTCGACGTTCCCCTGGGCGATGTCGGCGAAGTCCTGCCGGCGCTCGTAGGAGGCCAGCATGCCGTGCTCGCCGACGGCGCGCAGCAGGTACATGCTGAGCGCGCCCGATCCGACGCCGGCCTCGATCACGCGGGCGCCGGCGAAGATGTCGGCCATGGCCAGGATCTGCCCCGCGTCCTTGGGGTAGATCACGGCGGCACCGCGAGGCATGGACAGGACGTAGTCGGGGAGCAGGGGGCGCAGCGCGAGGTACGGAACGTTCCCCGTGGTGCGCACGACCGTGCCCTCGGGAGCGCCGATCAGCTCGTCGTGCGGGAACGCACCCTTGTGGGTGTGGAACTGGTTCCCGGCCTGGAGCGTGAACGTGTAGTGGCGACCCTTGGGGTCGGTCAGCTGGACCTGGTCCCCGACCTGGAAGGGCCCGCGTCGGCGGGCGGCACCGGTCGGTTCGGACATGCGGCCAATCCTAAGGGAAGCGGAGCGGCTCGCAGGACGCGGGTGATCAGCGGCCGGTGACGGCGGCGGTCAGCCGCTGCTCGATGTCGCTGAGCGAGGCGACGCCGTACACCCGGCCGTCCGGCTCGACCACCAGGTACTCCCCCGCCGGGGTGGCCTGGACGGCCCGCAGCAGGTCCTCGCCGCCGAGGTCGGCGCTCAGCCGCAGCCCGGGCTCCAGGTCACGGGCGAGCGGGCCGACGGCCACCCAGGGGCGGCGGTGCTCGGGCACCGACCGGACCGCGGACTCGCGCACGAGGGCGATCGGCTCGCCCCGGCCGTCCACCACGATCACCGCGCCGGCCTGGGCCTCGCGGGCGCGGCGCAGCGCCTCGCCGAGCGGGGTGTCGGCGGTGACCTCGACGGCCCGCCGGGCCAGCTCGCGCAGCAGCAGACCGGGCAGCGCCTCCTTGAGCCGGGCGTTGCGCAGGCTGCCGGTGGCCCCGTTCCAGATGATCGCGGCGAGCACCGCGGCCAGCACCGCGTCCACCAGGGTGTCGGTGGTGGTGCGCTCGACCCCGCGGGCGGCGCTCAGCAGCGGCAGGCCGATCAGCACGGCGACGGCCAGCCCGCGGCCGACCCAGGCGGCGGCCACCGTGCCGGTCATCGGCTTGCCGCTGATCGCCCAGACGACCGCGCGCAGCATCCGGCCGCCGTCCAGCGGCAGGCCCGGCAGCAGGTTGAAGGCGGCGACCACCAGGTTGGAGACCATCAGGCCGGTGAGCAGCACTCCGGGCACGGTGGACAGCTCCACCGCCCGCACCGCGAGGTAGAACACGCCGCCGAGCAGCAGCGAGAGCAGCGGGCCGACGAAGGCCAGCCAGAACTCCCGCCAGGGGCTCTCCGCCTCGTTCTCGATCTCCGAGACGCCGCCGAAGAACTGGAGCTGGATCCGCCGTACCCCGAGCTTGTAGCGCAGCGCGACCAGGGTGTGGGCGAGCTCGTGCACCAGGACGGAGGCGTAGAAGGCGACCGCGAAGGAGAACGCGACCAGGTAGCGGGCGCCGCCGAGGTCGGGCAGCACCTCGCCCAGCTGTCCGCCGAACACCCAGGTGATCAGCACGGCGATGACGAACCAGGAGGGGGTGACGTAGACGGGCACCCCGAAGGGCCGGCCCATCAGGAGGCCGCCGCGGTGCTCGGGCGGCGGCCCGGCCGGACGCCCGCCGCCGTCCTGCGGTGGCTGGTCGGAGGGTTGCTGCCCCCTGCTGTCGCTCACCGTGATCCCTTCGGTCGTCTCCCCCGTCGTGCCCCGGTGTGCCCACGCTACGTGATCGCGGCCCTCCGGCGCTGCGCGGCCCTCCTTCTGGCTTCATACCCGCTCACCCGCCGTCGTGGAAGCACCGTGGCAGCGGGATGACAGCAAAGGGCAATAGGGTCATAGCCATGCAGCACACCGAGACCAGCAGTGCCACCGGACGCCCGGCGGCACCCCCGACCGGGCTCTCCCCGTCCCGAGCGGGGGACTTCCTCACCTGTCCCCTGCTGTACCGGCTGCGGGTGATCGACCGGCTGCCCGAGCCGCCGAGCTCGGCGGCGACCCGGGGCACGCTGGTCCACGCGGTGCTGGAGCGGCTGTTCGACAGCCCGGCGGCCGAGCGGACGCCGGAGCGGGCGCTGGGCCTGCTGCGCCCGCAGTGGGAGCGGCTGCTGGGCGAGCGCCCGGAGCTGGGCTCGCTGTTCCCGGACGACCCGGACGGCGCGGCGCTCACCCGCTGGCTGGCGGACGCCGAGAAGCTGGTCGGCCAGTGGTTCCGGCTGGAGGACCCGACCCGGCTGCACCCGGTGGAGCGGGAGCTCTACGTGGAGACGGCCCTGGAGTCGGGGCTGCTGCTGCGCGGCTACATCGACCGGGTGGACGTCGCCCCGACCGGCGAGGTCCGGCTGGTGGACTACAAGACCGGCCGGGCGCCCTCGCGGGACTTCGAGGGCAAGGCGATGTTCCAGATGAAGTTCTACGCTTTGGTGGTGTGGCGCTGGAAGGGCGTGATCCCCAAGCGCCTCCAGCTGGTCTACCTCGGCGGCGGCGGGGACGTGGTCAGTTACGACCCGGACCAGGCGGACCTGCTCGCGGTGGAGCGCAAGCTCCAGGCGCTGTGGGAGCGGATCAGCCAGGCGGTGGCCACCGGGGACTTCCCGGCCACCCGCAACCGTCTCTGCGACTGGTGCGACCACCAGGCCAGCTGCCCGGAGTTCGGCGGCACTCCGCCGCCGTACCCGCTGCCGCTGGCCCGTACGTCGGATGAGAGCGATCCCACGGGGGATCCGATGAGCAAGGAGTCCTAGGTGACGATCCGAGTGCTGCTGGTCGACGACCAGCCGCTGCTGCGCACCGGTTTCCGGATGATCCTGGAAGCCGAGTCCGACCTCGTGGTGGTCGGCGAGGCCGGCGACGGCCAGCAGGCGCTGGACCAGGTGCGGGCGCTGCAGCCCGACGTGGTGCTGATGGACATCCGGATGCCCAGGATGGACGGCGTCGAGGCGACCCGCCGGATCGCCGGCCCCGGGCGGGACGGTCCGGCCAAGGTGCTGGTACTGACCACCTTCGACCTGGACGAGTACGTCGTGGAGGCGCTGCGCGCGGGCGCCAGCGGCTTCCTGCTGAAGGACGTCCCGGCCGAGGAGCTGGTGCAGGCGATCCGGGTGGTCGCGGACGGCGCGGCGATGCTGGCGCCGAGCATCACCCGCCGGCTGCTGGACATGTACGCCACCAAGCTGCCCTCGGGCGACGAGGCGCCGCCGCAGGCGCTGAGCGCGCTGACCGAACGCGAGCTGGAGGTGCTCAAGCTGGTGGCGCGCGGGCTGTCGAACGCGGAGATCGCGGCCGAGCTGTTCGTCAGCGAGACCACCGTGAAGACCCACGTGGGCCACGTGCTGACCAAGCTCCAGCTGCGCGACCGGGTGCAGGCCGCGGTGTACGCCTACGAGAGCGGGCTGGTGCGCCCGGGCGCCCTGTAGGCGGCCTCGGCGGCCCGGCGGGGCCGCGGAAACGTCACGGCGGCCCGTCCGCTTCCCCCGTACCGACGGGGGAAGCGGACGGGCCGCCGTCCTGCGGGCGCTACTTGTTGGTCCGGCCGATCTCCCAGAAGCGGAAGTAGCCGGTGGTGTCGACGGTGGCCTCGACGCCGGTGACGTACGAGCGCGACGCGTAGAAGGACTTGTTCTGGTACAGCGGGATCATCGGCACGTTCTCGGCCTCGATCTGCTGGATCTGCGCGTAGGTGGCGGCCGCGGCGCTGCGGTCGGTCTGCTTGAGTCCCTCCGGCACCAGTCGCTGGCTGATCCGCGGGTCGTCCCAACCGTGGTGGTAGGCACCGCCGTTGACCAGCAGCGGGGCGAGGTAGTTGTCCGGGTCCGGGTAGTCGGCGAACCAGCCGATGACGTACGCCTGGTACTTGCCCTCGGTCCAGCCCTTGCGGTACGAGTCCCAGTCCGACTCCTGGGCGAGCGTCACCTGGAAGAGGCCGCCGGTCTCCAGCTGCTTCTTCAGCGTCTCGGCCTCGTTGCTGCCGGCCCGCGAACGGGACCAGGTGAGGGTGAACTTGACCGGGGTCTGGATCTTGGCGTCGGTCAGGATCTTCTTCGCCTTGGCCACGTCCTGGTCGCCGTAGCGGTCGAAGAAGGCCGTGGTGTGGCCGGGCAGGCCGGCCGGGACCAGGGAGTAGAGCGCCTGGACGGTACGGGCGAAGACGTCGCGGGCCAGCGCCTTGCGGTCCATCATCTGGGCGGCGGCCTGGCGGACGGCGACGTTGCTCATCAGCGCGTCCTTGGTGTTGAACACCAGCGTGCGGGTGTCGTTGCTGTCGCCCTCGGCCACCTGGAGGTCGGTCTTGCCGCCCTGCTGGTCGGAGCGGACCTGGGCGGCGGTGTTCGGCTCCAGGCTGTTGTCGGTGAGGTCGACCTCGCTCTTGTCCAGCGCGGCCTTCAGGTCCTCGGCCTTGTCGAAGTACCGCACGGTGAACTTGTTGTTCCGCAGCTTGGCCTCGCCGCTGTACTTGTCGTTGGCCGACATCACGACCTTGCCCAGCTGCTTGCCACCGCTCGGGGTCTCGACCGAGTCGAAGCGGTACGGGCCGGAGCCGACCAGCTTGTCGTTGGGGAGCGCCTTGTCGGCGGGGTAGACCTGGTGGTCCACGATGGCGCCGGCCGGGCTCGCCAGCTTGGCCGGCAGGGTGGCGTCGGGCGCGGAGAGGTGGAAGAGCACCTCGTTGTCGCCCTTGGCCTCGACGGACTTGATCGAGTCGAGCAGTTCGACCGGGCCGTTCGGGTCGTTGATCTTCTTGGTGCGCTCGATCGAGTAGACGACGTCCTGGGCGGTCAGCGGGTGGCCGTTGGAGAACTTCAGCCCGGACTTCAGGGTGCAGTGGTACTCGGTGGCCTCGCTGCCGGTGAACTCGCACGACTGCGCGGCGTCCGGGGACGGCGCGCTGGCGGCGGCCTGGAAGGTGAGCAGCGACTGGTAGGTGTTGCGCAGCACCAGCCAGGACCCGGAGTCGTAGGCGACCGCCGGGTCCAGAGCACTGGTCAGCTGACTGGTGCCCATGGTGATCGACTTGCCGCCGTCTCCCTTGACCACGTCGGTCACCGATCCGCAGCCCGCCGCCGACACGGCGACCAGGCCGGCGCAACCGAGTACTGCCAGGCGTTCAGCTGAAGTCTTCACGAGGCGCGTCCTTCTGGGTGGCACGAACTCGGAGTAGCGTGCCATATCGAACACGCACGACCGGTACCCACGCAGATGACGTTTGGGACACGGTAGTTCAGGGCACCACGGCACGCCCGACGAGTTGTCAGTCAATGCCCGTTTTCTCCCCCGGCGACTCCGGCTCGGAGCCCCTCCAGGCCGATTACCGGCGAGTAGGGCCGGGTCGCAATGAGATGACAATCACACTCGCGAAGCGACCAGGGAGCGCAACAGGTCGAGGTCGACCTGTTCCAGCGAGGGCAGCACCAGCCGTCCCGGAGCCGGCTCGATCGCCGCCACCGAAGGCACCGCGACCACCGGGCAGCCGGCCGCCTCGCCCGCCCGCACCCCGGTCGGGGTGTCCTCGATCACCACGCAGCGGGCCGGCTCCGCACCCAGCCGCCGGGCCGCCTCCAGGTACGGGTCCGGGAACGGCTTGGTACGCGGCACCTCGTCCCCGCCGATGGTGAAGGCGAAGTGGTGGGCCCCCAGCGAGCGCAGCACGATGTCGATCACGTGCCGGTGCGAGGCGGACACCATGGCCGCCGGGATGCCGTGCGCGGCAAGGGTGTTGAGCAGCCGCTCGGCGCCCGGCATGAGCGGCACGCCACCGGCCAGCAGGTCGACGAAGCGCTGGTTGACCAGCACGCCGAGGTCGGCCGGCGCGATGTCCGCCCCGGTCCGGGCGACCAGGTAGTCCATCACCCTGCTCATCGGGCCGCCGACCACGTGGGCGCGGTCCGCCTCGTCCAGCTCGTGGCCCAGCTCGGCGAAGAGCGAGGCCTCGGCCTGCCACCAGAAGTCCTCGGTGTCCACCAGCGTCCCGTCCATGTCGAGCAGCACCGCCTGGAGCCCGCGGTCGTCCCCGTGGTCGAGGATGCGCGTGGCGGTGGAGCTGGTCGTCATGGCAGGGGTCCTTCCGGCAGGCCCCGGGCGACCCGGGGAAGGCGCGGGCCGACCCGCTGGTGAGCGGACCGGCCCGTTCAGGATCATCCAGGATACGCCCGCTTCGTCCGAAAAGAGCGAACGGAGGGCGAACCACGCGTTACCGCGCGTTGAAGTACTTCGCCTCCGGGTGGTGGATCACGATCGCGTCCGTCGACTGCTCCGGGTGGAGCTGGAACTCCTCGGAGAGCACCACGCCGATCCGCTCCGGCTTCAGCAGCTCGGCGATCTTGGCCCGGTCCTCCAGCTCGGGGCAGGCCCCGTAGCCGAGCGAGAAGCGGGCGCCGCGGTACTTGAGCGCGAACATGTCCTTGACGTCCTGCGGGTCCTCGCCGGAGAAGCCCAGCTCGTAGCGGACCCGCGCGTGCCAGAACTCGGCCAGCGCCTCGGCCAGCTGCACCGAGAGGCCGTGCAGCTCCAGGTAGTCCCGGTAGGAGTTGCCGGCGAACAGCTCGTTGGCCGCCTCCGAGATCCGGTTGCCCATGGTCACCACCTGGAGGCCCACGACGTCCCGCACCCCGGACTCCTCCGGGCGGAAGAAGTCGGCCAGGCAGAGCCGGCGCCCGCGCCGCTGGCGCGGGAAGGTGAAGCGGGTGCGCTCGGTGCCGTCCTCGTGGAAGACGACCAGGTCGTCGCCCTTGGAGTTGGCCGGGTAGTAGCCGTAGACGACGGCCGCCTCCAGCCAGCCCTCGGTCTGCAGGCGGTCCAGCCAGGCCCGCAGCCGCGGCCGGCCCTCGGTCTCCACCAGCTCCTCGTACGACGGGCCCTCGCCGGTGCGGGCGGCCTTCAGGCCCCACTGCCCCTTGAACAGCGCGTCCTCGTCCAGCCAGGAGGCGTAGTCCGCGAACGGGATGCCCTTGACGATCCGGTCACCCCAGAACGGCGGGGTGGGCACGGTGTTGTCGACGGCGACGTCGGAGCGGATCTGGCCGAGGTTGACCTCGGGCTCCGGCTCCTCCACCTCGACCCGAGCGTGCCGGCGCTGCTTGAGCTCCGGCAGGGTCGCGCCGGGCACGCCGCGCTTGACCGCGATCAGCGTGTCCATCAGCCGCAGGCCCTCGAAGGCGTCCCGGGCGTAACGGACCTCGCCCTCGTAGATCTCGTGCAGGTCCTGCTCGACGTAGGCCCGGGTGAGCGCGGCGCCGCCGAGGATCACCGGGTAGCTGGAGGCCAGCTTGCGCTGGTTCAGCTCCTCCAGGTTCTCCTTCATGATCACGGTGGACTTCACCAGCAGGCCGGACATCCCGATCACGTCCGCGTTGTACTCCTGCGCGGCGTCCAGGATCGCCGAGACCGGCTGCTTGATGCCCAGGTTGACCACGTTGTAGCCGTTGTTGGACAGGATGATGTCGACCAGGTTCTTGCCGATGTCGTGGACGTCGCCCTTGACGGTGGCCAGCACGATGGTGCCCTTGCCCTCGCTGTCGGACTTCTCCATGTGCGGCTCCAGGTGGGCCACCGCGGTCTTCATCACCTCGGCGGACTGGAGCACGAACGGCAGCTGCATCTGACCGGAGCCGAAGAGCTCGCCGACCACCTTCATGCCGGCCAGCAGGGTGTCGTTGATGATCTCCAGCGCCGGGCGCCCGGTCATCGCCTCGTCCAGGTCGGCCTCCAGGCCGTTCCGCTCGCCGTCGATGATCCGGCGCTGCAGCCGCTCCTCCAGCGGGAGCGCGGCCAGCTCCTCGGCCTTGGAGGCCTTGGCCGACGCGACGGAGACGTTGGCGAACAGCTCCAGCAGGCGCTGCAGCGGGTCGTAGCCGTCCCGGCGGCGGTCGTGGACCAGGTCGAGGGCGGCCTCGCGCTGCTCCTCGGGGATGCGGGAGATCGGCAGGATCTTGGAGGCGTGCACGATCGCCGAGTCCAGGCCGGCCTCCACGCACTCGTGCAGGAAGACCGAGTTGAGCACCACCCGGGCGGCCGGGTTGAGGCCGAAGGAGATGTTGGACAGGCCGAGGGTGGTCTGCACCTTGGGGTGGCGCCGCTTGAGCTCGCGGATCGCCTCGATGGTCTCGATGCCGTCCCGGCGGGACTCCTCCTGGCCGGTGGCCAGGGTGAAGGTGAGGCAGTCGACCAGGATCGAGCCCTCGTCGATGCCGTAGTCGGCGGTGAGTTCGGCGATCAGCCGCTCGGCGATCTCGACCTTCTTGTCGGCGGTGCGGGCCTGGCCCTGCTCGTCGATGGTCAGCGCGATCAGGCCGGCGCCGTGCTCGCGGGCCAGCGAGGCGATCCTGCCGAAGCGCGAGTCGGGGGCGTTGCCGTCCTCGTAGTTGACCGAGTTGAGCACCGCGCGGCCGCCGAGCGCCTCCAGGCCGGCCTGCAGCACCGGCGGCTCGGTGGAGTCCAGCACGATCGGCAGGGTGGAGGCGGTGGCCAGCCGGCCGGCGATCTCCTTCATGTCGGCGACGCCGTCGCGGCCGACGTAGTCCACGCAGAGGTCCAGCAGGTGGGAGCCGTCCCGGATCTGGTCGCGGGCGATCTCCACGCAGGCCTGCCAGTCGCCGGCCAGCATCGACTCACGGAACTTCTTCGAGCCGTTGGCGTTGGTGCGCTCGCCGATCGCCAGGTACGAGGTGTCCTGGCGGAACGGCACCGCCTGGTACAGCGAGGCCGCCGAGGGCTCGGGCCGCGGGTCGCGCGGGGCGATCGGGCGGCCCTGGACCCGCTCGACCACCTGGCGCAGGTGCTCGGGGGTGGTGCCGCAGCAGCCGCCGACCAGCGAGAGGCCGTACTCGCGGGTGAACACGTCGTGGGCGTCGGCCAGTTCGGCCGGGGAGAGCGGGTAGTGGGCGCCGTCCTTGCCGAGCACCGGCAGGCCCGCGTTCGGCATGCAGGACAGGCCGATCCGGGCGTTCTTGGCCAGGTAGCGCAGGTGCTCGCTCATCTCGGCCGGGCCGGTGGCGCAGTTGAGGCCGATGTAGTCCACGCCCAGCGGCTCCAGCGCGGCGAGCGCGGCGCCGATCTCCGAGCCGAGCAGCATGGTGCCGGTGGTCTCCACCGTCACCTGCACCAGCACCGGCAGGTCCAGCCCGGCCTCGGCCAGGGCCCGCTTGGAGCCCAGGATGGCGGCCTTGGTCTGCAGCAGGTCCTGGCTGGTCTCGACCAGCAGCGCGTCGGCGCCGCCGGCGATCAGGCCGGCCGCGTTCTGCTGGAAGCCGTCGCGCAGCGTCGCGTACGGGGCGTGGCCGAGGGTCGGCAGCTTGGTGCCGGGGCCGATCGAGCCGAGCACCCAGCGGGTGCGGCCGTCGGCGGCGGCGTGGGCGTCGGCCGCCTCGCGGGCGATCCGGGCGCCGGACTCGGACAGCTCGAAGATCCGGTCGGAGATCTCGTACTCGCCGAGCGCGCTGAAGTTGGCGCCGAAGGTGTTGGTCTCCACGCAGTCCACGCCCACCCCGAAGTAGGCCTCGTGGACGGACCGGACGATGTCCGGGCGGGTGATGTTGAGGACCTCGTTGCAGCCTTCGAGGTCCTGGAAGTCCTCCAGCGTCGGATCCTGCGCCTGGAGCATGGTGCCCATGGCACCGTCGGCGACCACCACCCGGGTGGCGAGCGCTTCACGCAGCGCGTTCGCGCGGCTCTGCTGAGTGATGGACGGGGTGGCTGCTGTGGCCATGGGGCTTCTCCCTGGTGCGACGGCTGTCGGCTTTGCGGACCCGCTTGCTCGGGCACGCACGCGGCCAGGGTATCCGGCCGACGGCTCGGCCCGCCGTTCCATTCCGTATCCTGGGCGCTCGACCGCAAGGGGGGAGCAAGCGCATGGCCCGGTTCCGGACCTCTGCGCAGTGGGCCGGTCGGGCCTTGACGGCCCCGTTCCGGGCGCTGCGCAACCGCTGGCGGGCCTGGTCCCGGTGGCGCCGGGCACTGCTCGTCCTGGCACTGGTGGTGGCCGTGCCGGCCACCGCGCTGGGCTCGGTGTTCGTGATGTTCCGGCTGCACTACACCGGCGAGCCCGCCGCCGAGGCGCGCACCCGGGGCCGGGACGCCCTGTGGCTCGGCCACGCCTGGGTGGACGGCCGCAAGACCGAGGCCGACGTGGCCGCACTGGTCCAGCAGCTGGCCGGCACCGGCATCCGGGACCTGTACGTGCACACCGGCCCGCTGGAGCACGACGGCTCGCTGCCGCCCGCCGTCCACCCCCGGGGGCGCTGGTTCACCGACACCGTGCACCGGGCGCTGCCGGGCGTGCGGCTGCAGAGCTGGCTGGGTGACGAGGTCAAGCCGGAGAAGGACGCCCTGGACCTGGAGGACGGCCCCACCCGGGACCGCGTCACCGCCTCCGCCCGGCAGGTGCTCGACCTCGGCTTCGACGGCGTGCACTTCGACATGGAGCCGATCCGCCCCGGTTCGGCGGGTTGGCTGGCCCTGCTCGACCAGGTTCGCCCGGTCACCGCGGCGCGCGGCGCCAAGCTCTCGGTGGCCGCCCCGCAGATCGACCCGGTCCCGGGCCTGCACACGGCCGGCATCCTGCTCACCGACCACGGCAAGTGGTGGGACCAGGCGTACTTCACCGAGACCGCCCGCCGGGTCGACCAGATCGCGGTGATGAGCTACGACACCTCGATGCCCACCGAGCCGCTGTACGGCGGCTACGTCGCCCGGCAGACCGAACTCGCCCTGCGGGCCACCCCGGCCGACGTGGACCTGCTGATGGGCCTGCCCTTCTACTGGGACGACAAGTGGGGCCACTGGGGCGACGCCGAGACCGTCCGGGCCGCCGTCCGCGGCGTCCGGCTGGGCCTGGGCCGGGAGGACCGGCAGCGGGCGAACTTCGGCGTCGCACTGTACGTGGACTTCGCCTCGCTGCCCGAGCACTGGGCGGCCTACCGGAGCGGCTGGGTGGCCGCACAGTAGGGACCAGCCGGCCGTCCGGCGGCCGGGGGCGCCGAGGCGGGGCACCCGGTCGCGCCCTCGCCGGCCCCGGCCGGTCCACCGCCC
>NZ_JAHSQD010000242.1 GCF_020103755.1 Streptomyces sp. LS1784 | reverse complement strand
CACCGCGCAGGCCCTGGCCGCGGCCGCGGCCCGTCGTGCCGACCACCGGGCAGCTGGTCGGGCGCACTTCCTGCGCGGCAACGTCGCCCTGGCCGCCACCCGCCTGGAGGAGGCGGAGGCGGCCTCCCGGCTGGCGGTGGCCGCCTCCCGCTCGGCGGGCGACACGGTGATCCTGCGCCAGGCGCTGAACGACCTCGGCCTGGTCTGCCAGTTCCTCAGCCGCTACGACGAGGCCGTGGAGCACTACGACGAGGCGCTGTCGCTGGCCCGCGAACTCGGCCACCGCTCCGGGGCGCTGGTGACGACGGTCAACGCCGCGCTGGCCCGGGTGCGCAGCGGGCGGGCCGCCGAGGCGGTACCGATCTGCCACGAGGTGCTGGCCGAGCTGCGGACCCGGCACGACGATCCGGGCCGGGCGTACACGCTGTACGTGCTGGGGCTGGCGCTGCACGGGCTGGAGCGGCACGAGGAGGCGGTCACCTGGTTCGGCGAGTGCCTGGCGGTGGCCTCGGCGGCCGGTCTGCGGGCCCGGGCCGCGCACGCCCGCTACCGGATGGCGGACAGTCTGCGGTCGCTGGGCCGGACGGACGAGGCCCTGGAGCACGCCGGGCAGGCGCTGGAGCTGTGCGAGGAGCTGGGTGCGGAGCGGGACCAGGGCCACGCGCTGGTGGTGCTGGGCCGGACACTGGCCGACCTCGGGCGCGAGGCCGAGGCGTACGGCCGGCTGCGGGAGGCCCATCGGATCTTCCTCCGGCTGGGGCTGCCGGAGGCGCGGGAGGTGGCGCGGCTGCTGCCCCGGGGGGAGGGTCCGGCCGCCAAGGCCCCGTCGGTCCCGGATGGGTGGCGGGCCGCTGACCGGTTGTCCTCGGGCTGCTGAGGAATCGATCCTGCTGCCGGTTCCGGCGTGCTCAGGAGCCGGTGCTGTTCCAGTCGCCGGTGCCGCCGGTCGCGGTGGGGGTCGGGGTGGGCGTCGGCGTCGCGTCGCCGCTCACCACCGTCGCCGCGCCGGCGTCGGCAGCCTCCGCCACGGCGACCGTGGCGGACAGGCCGGTGCCCAGGGCGACGACCACCCCGAGGCCGACCGTGAACATCCGCAGGCGGGTGCGGGCGGTGGCCGGACGCTGCGTCATCTCTGGTACTCCCTTGACTCGCTTCCCCGGTGGGAAGGGGTTCCGTCGTGGTGTGGCACCAGTCTGGCCGGGGGCGTTCAACGGCCGATCTACAGCCGAGCACCGGTGGTCAACGGTGCTCGGCGCCGCCCGCTCAGGGCGCCGAACGGATCTCCAGGGTGCAGCACTTCACGCTGCCGCCGCCCTTGAGCAGCTCGCTGAGGTCCATCCCGATCGGCCGGAAGCCGCGCTCGCGCAACCGCGCGGCCAGCCCGACGGCCGCCTCCGGCAGCACCACGTGCAGGCCGTCGCTCACCGCGTTGAGGCCGAACACCGCCGCGTCGGTGCCGTCCACCGGCAGGGCGTCCGGGAACAGCCGGCGCAGGACGGCACGGCTGCCGGCCGAGAAGGCCTCCGGGTTGTACATGATCTCGTCGCCGTCGAGCACGGCGAGCGCGGTGTCCAGGTGGTAGTAGCGCGGGTCGACCAGCTCCAGGCCGACCACGGGCCGCCCGAAGAACTCCTGGGCCTCCGCGTGCCCGTCGGCCACGCTGCGAAAGCCCCGCCCGGCCAGCACGAAGCCCGCGGTCAGCAGCAGGTCCCCCTCGCCCTCGTTGACGTGCTCCGGATCGCGCGTCTCGAAGCCCCTGGCGCGGAACCACTCCAGGTAGGCCGGGCCCTCGGCGGCCCGCTCGGCGTTGCGGAAGCGCGCGCCGAGCACCTTGCCGTCCACCACGGTGGCGCCGTTGGCCGCGTACACCATGTCGGGCAGGCCGGGCAGCGGGTCGATCAGGTCGACCCGGTGGCCGAGCTCGCCGTAGAGGGCGTACAGCCGCTCCCACTGGGCGACCGCGAGGTCGGTGTCCACCGGCTTGGCGGGGTCCATCCACGGGTTGATCGCGTACGTGACGTCGAAGTGGGTCGGACGGCACATCAGGTAGTGGCGCGGGCGGGCGGTGCGGGTCATCGGGGTCCTCCGGGGTGGGGGCGGGTCGGGAGGCGGCGCGGGCAAGGCGGTGCGGTCAGGCGGCGGGGGCCGACGGCCGGGTCGGGAAGTCGCGCAGGCCGCGCAGCGGACTGGCCAGCAGCACCCCGCCGGCCGAGAGCAGCACGCCCGCCATCAGCCAGATGGTGCTGCGGGCACCGATCACCTCGCCGAGGTAGCCGCCGAGCAGGGCGCCCACGGGGATCGCGCTGTAGTTGAGGGTCGCGGAGCTGGCCCGGATCCGGCCGATCATCTCGGGCGGGCAGTAGGCCTGGGAGAAGCTGCCGGCCAGGACGTTACCCGCCACCACGCCGCAGACCGCGACCGCCCAGGCGAGCGCGCTGACCACGAGCGGCAGCCGCTCGCCCGCCAACGGCAGCAGCAGGATGAAGGGCGCGACCACCAGCTCGCAGACCAGCAGCCCGCGTGCGGTGCCCAGCCGGCGGGCGATCCGCCCGGCCAGCACCGCACCGGCCAGCCCGCCGACGCTCACCAGCGCGAACACCGCGCCCACCTCGCCCGGTTCGATCCCCACGCTGCGCACCAGGAAGACCGTCTGCACCGCCTGGATGCCGTTCAGTCCCAGGTTGCCGACCGCCGCGAAGCAGGCCAGCGTGCGCAGGTAGGGATCGCGCAGCAGGAACCGGACGCCCTCGCCGATCTCGCGCGGGATGCCGCGCCGCTCGGACACCGGCGGGGGGCGTTCCTCCGTCCTGATCCGCCGCAGGCAGAGCGCCGACACCAGGTAGGTGAGCGAGTCCGCGAGCATCCCGCTGGCGGCGCCGAAGGCCTGCGCGAGCAGACCGGCCACGCCCGGGCCGGCGATGTCCGCCGCCGAGGCCCCGGAGCGCAGCTTGACGTTGGCCTCCAGCAGGTCGGCCTTCGCCACCAGGGTGGGCAGTACCGCCCCGTAGGCGGTGGAGAAGAACACCTTCACCGCCCCGGTCAGCAGGGCCACCACCACCAGCTGGGCGAGGGAGAGCGCCCCCAGCCAGGCGGCCACCGGGACGCTGCCGAAGAGGACGAGCAGCAGCAGGTCGCAGACCAGCATCACCCGCAGCCGGGGCCAGCGGTCCACCCAGGCACCGGCCGGCAGGCCGAGGAACAGCCAGGGCAGCCAGGCGGCGGCGTTGATCACGCCCACCGCGAAGGGGCCGGCGCCCAGGGTGACCACGGCCACCAGGGACAGCGCCACGCTCCCGACGGCCGTGCCGAGGGTGCTGGTGGTCTCACCGATCCAGAGCCTGCGGAAGTCCCCCTGGGCCCACAGGCCCCACCGGCTGCGCGGCCGCTGCGGCGGCGCCGGTGACTCGATCGGGACGGTGGTGGTCATCGCGGGTCACGCTCCAAGCTTCTCGGCCAGCACGGCGGCGATCCGTGCGAGGGGTTCCGGCTGGGTCAGCTCGCCGTGGGCGCAGGCGAGCCGGTGGCTCTCGATCCGGCCGTCCAGGTACGGCCGCCAGGCCTGCTCGTACGGCCAGTCGGCGGGCTTGCCGGTGGTCGCCCCGAAGAAGACGGCGTCCCCCTGGTAGCGGTCGGGCACGTGCTCGGCCATCAGCTTGCGGTGCCGGTCGAAGACCTCCGGCAGCACGGCCACGGCCTGCCCGAGCACGGCCCGCAGATCGGCGAGGCCCCGTCCGTCGGCCGGGTCGTAGCCGAGCGAGTGCAGCAACTCCGCGAGGGTGTCGGCGGCTTCGACGGGCGGGGCGTCGGCGCTGCGGGCCGCCGGGGCGCCGTCGAGCAGGGCCAGCAGGCCGACCTCGGCGCCCTCGGCCCGCAGCCGCACGGCCATCTCCTGCGCGACCACCGCGCCGAAGGACCACCCCAGCAGGTGGTACGGGCCGTCGGGACGCACCGCACGGATCTGCCGCACGTAGTCCTCGGCGATCTCGGCGACGCTCGCCGGTGCGTCGCCGCGCAGGCCCCGGGCCTGGAGGCCGTACACCGGCTGCTCGGGGCCGAGGTGGCGCAGCAGCCCGGAGTAGACCCAGCTGATGCCGGCCGCCGGGTGGACGCAGAACAGCGGGGCCCGGTCGCCGCCGGCGCGCAGCGGCAGCAGGACGTCCAGCGCGTCGGCCGCCGGGCCGTGGTCGAGCCGTCGGGCGAGCCCGGCGACGGTGGGTGCCTCGAACAGCGCCCGCATGCCGGGGTCCACGCCGAGGGCGGTGCGGACCCGGGCGAGAAGCTTCATGGCGAGCAGGGAGTGGCCGCCGAGGTCGAAGAAGTCGTCGTCGATGCCGACGCCCTCCAGGCCGAGGGTCTCGGCGAACAGCGCGCAGAGGAGCTCCTCCTGCGGCGTCCGGGCGGCGCGGCCGCCGGCGAGCCGTCCGAAGTCCGGTGCGGGCAGCGCCGTCCGGTCGAGCTTGCCGCTGCCGGTGAGGGGCAGCGCGTCCAGCGGGACGACGGCGGCGGGCAGCATGTAGCCGGGCAGGTGGCCGGCGGCGAAGGCGCGCAGTTCGACGGGGTCGAGCGGGCCGTCGGTGACCACGTACGCGACCAGGCGCAGCCCGCCCCCGTCGGGCAGGACGGCGGCCTGGAGCACCTGCGGGTGGAGCGTCAGCACGTGCTCGATCTCGCCGAGTTCGATGCGGAAGCCGCGGATCTTCACCTGGTGGTCGGTGCGGCCCAGGTACTCCACGCCGCCGTCGCGGGTGCGGCGCACCAGGTCCCCGGTGCGGTACATCCTTTCCCCCGGCGCGTACGGGCAGGCGACGAAGCGCTCCGCAGTCAGGCCCGGACGGCCCAGGTAGCCGCGGGCCAGACCGGCGCCGGCCAGGTACAACTCCCCCGGCACACCCGCCGGGACGGGGTTGAGGTACTCGTCCAGCACGTACGCCCGCACGCCGGCGATCGGACCGCCGAGCCCCGGGCGCTCCGCGGCGTCGACGGGCCGGCCGAGGGTGTAGACGGTGGCCTCGGTCGGACCGTACAGGTTGTGGGCGGCGGTGCCCGGCGCCTCGCGCAGGGCGGTCCAGAGCTGCTGCCCGACGGCCTCGCCGCCGAGCACCAGCACCGACGGAGCGGCCTCCTCCAGCAGGCCCTCCGCGAGGAGTTGCTCGGCGTAGGAGGGGGTGACGTCCATGGCACCGATGCCCGCCGCGCGCACGTGCCGGACCAGGGCGGCCGGGTCGCGGCGCAGTTCGTCGCCGATCAGGTGCAGTTCGTGCCCGGCGAACATCCAGAGCAGGCTCTGAAGTGATCCGTCGAAGGACAGCGAGGCGGTGAGCGCGACCCGCAGTCGGCCGTGAGCGGCCTCGGCGGTGGCGATCAGCCGGCCGCGGTGGGCGGCCAGCAGGGCGGCGACGGCGCCGTGCGGCACCACGACGCCCTTGGGGCGGCCGGTGGAGCCCGAGGTGTAGATCAGGTAGGCGGCGTGGTCGGCCGAGGCGCGCGGCGCCGGGTCGGTGTCCGGTCCGGTCGCCTCGGCGACGTCCAGGGCGGGCACGCCGGCCAGCGCCTCGGGCTTCGGCCACCGGCTGTCGGTGAGGACCAGGGCGGGGGCCGCGTCGGCGAGGGTGTCGGCGGTGCGCTCGGCCGGGTGGTCGGCGTCCAGCGGCAGGTAGGCGCCACCGGCCTTGAGGACGGCCAGGATCGCGATGACGCTCTCGGCCGAGCGCGGCAGGGCGAGGGCGACCACCGATTCGGGGCCGACGCCCTCCCCGATCAGGTGGTGGGCGAGCCGGTTGGCCCGGGCGTTCAGCCCGGCGAAGGTCAGCACGGTGTCACCGCAGACCAGGGCCGGGGCCTGCGGGCTGCGGGCGGCCTGGGCCTCGAAGACGGCGGGCAGCAGCGGGACTTCGTCCGGCAGGGCGCCACCGGCGGTCGGGAGCGCGGCGCGCTCCTGGGCCGACAGCAGCTCGATCCGGCCGATCGGCAGCTCGGGCCGGGCGGCCACCGCCGCCAGCAGCCGGCCGAAGCGGACGGCGATGGCCTCGACCGTCTCCCGGTCGAAGAGGTCGGTGGCGAAGTCGATCGCGCACTCCAGGCCTGCGGGCGCGCCGTCCGCGTCGAAGGACTCGCCGAGGCCCACGCTCAGGTCGAACTTGGCGACCGTCCCGGCGGAGGACTCCACGGAGGCGTCCAGGCCGGCCGGGGCGAGCGGCGCGCAGTCGCCCTGGCCCTCCAGCAGCAGTGCCACCTGGAAGAGCGGGTGACGGGCCAGCGAGCGGGCCGGGTTCAGCTCCTCCACCAGGCGCTCGAAGGGCACGTCCTGGTGGGCGTGGGCGTCGAGTTGGGTCTCCCGGACGCGGGCCAGCAGCTCGGTGAAGCTCGGGTTGCCGGACGTGTCGGTGCGCAGCACCAGGGTGTTGACGAAGAAGCCGACCAGGTCGTCCAGCGCCTCGTCGCAGCGCCCGGCCACCACCGAGCCGATCGGGATGTCGGTGCCCGCGCCGAGGCGGGTGAGCAGCGCGGCGAGGGCCGCCTGCACCGTCATGAACATCGTCACCCGGTGCTCGCGCGACAACTCGCCGAGCGCGCCGTGGAGTTCCGCGCCGTAGGGCACGACGACCCGCTCGCCGCGGTGGGAGGCGGCCGCGCGACGCGGCCGGTCGACGGGCAGTGACAGCTCCTCGGGCAGGCCGGCCAGCGCCTCGCGCCAGTGGGCGAGTTGGCGGGAGAGCAGGCTCTCCCCGTCCTCCTCCTCGCCGAGCAGCTCGCGCTGCCAGAGCGCGTAGTCGGCGTACTGGACGGGCAGCGGCGCCCACTGCGGGGCCGCGCCGCCGGTGCGGGCCGCGTAGGCCGTGGCGAGGTCGCGCAGCAGCGGGCCCATCGACCAGCCGTCCCCGGCGATGTGGTGCAGGACGAGGGCGAGCAGGTGCTCCCCGGGCCCGGCCGGGATGACGTGGGCGCGGACGGGGAGGTCGGCGGCCAGGTCGAAGGGGCGGGCCGTGCAGCTCGCCGGATCGGTGCCGGGCGGCAGCAGCTCGACCCGGACGCGGGCCCGCTCGGCGGGCAGGATCCGCTGGTACGGGGTGCCGTCCTCCTCGGCGATCAGCGTGCGCAGGCTCTCGTGCCGGGCCACCACGTCGCCGAGGGCGAGCTCCAGCGCGACGGTGTCCAACTCCCCCGCCACGCGCAGGACGAGCGGCAGGTTGTAGAGGGCGCTGGGGCCTTCCATCCGGTCGATCAGCCACAGGCGCTGCTGGGCGAAGGACAGCGGCACCCGCTCCGGGCGCTCACCTCCCGCGCTCAGCGCCAGCCGCTGCGAACCGGCACCCAACCGGACGGCCAGCCCCGCCACACTCGGCGCCTCGAACACGTCCCGGATGCCCAACTCCGCACCCAGCGCCGCCCGCACCCGGCTGAGCAGCTTGGTGGCCAGCAGCGAGTGACCGCCCAGGTCGAAGAAGTCGTCGTCGATCCCGACCGCCTCCAGGCCGAGCACCTCCGCGAACAGCCCGCACAGGATCTCCTCCTGCGGGGAGCGCGCCGCACGACCGGCGGACAGCGCACCGAAGTCCGGTTCGGGGAGCGCCCGGTGGTCGACCTTGCCGCTGCCCGTCAGGGGCAGGGTGTCGAGCAGGACGACGGCGGCCGGCACCATGTAGCCGGGCAGCGACTCGGCGGCGAACCGCCGCAGCTCGACGCCGAGTTCGGGCGACTCCTGACCCACGGTGCAGTGGGCGACCAGTCGCCGGTCGCCGGTGTCGCTCTCGCGGACGGTGACCACGGCCTGCCGGACGGCGGGGTGGCGGGCCAGCACCTGCTCGATCTCGCCGAGTTCGATGCGGAAGCCGCGGATCTTCACCTGGTGGTCGGTGCGGCCCAGGTACTCCACGCCGCCGTCGCGGGTGCGGCGCACCAGGTCCCCGGTGCGGTACATCCTCACGCCCGCCTCGAAGGGGCAGGCCACGAAGCGCTCCGCCGTCAGGCCCGGACGGCCCAGGTAGCCACGGGCCAGACCGGCGCCGGCCAGGTACAACTCCCCCGGCACACCCGCCGGGACGGGGTTGAGGTACTCGTCCAGCACGTACGCCCGCACGCCGGCGATCGGACCGCCGAGCCCCGGGCGCTCCACCGCGTCGAACGGCTGGGTCAGCGCGTAGACGGTGGCCTCGGTCGGACCGTAGAAGTTGTGGCCCGCGGTGTCGGGGTGCTCCCGCAGCCGCTGCCACAGTGCCTGGCCGACGGCCTCGCCGCCGAGCAGCAGGAGGCGCGGCGCGGGTGCGTCCAGCAGCCCCTCCTCGATCAGCTGCTCGGTGTAGGACGGGGTGATGTGCAGGGCGTCGATGCCGGCGGCGGCCGTGTGGCGGACCAGCGCCGCCGGGTCGCGGCGCAGCTCGTCGCCGATCAGGTGCAGCTCGTGCCCGGCGAACATCCAGAGCACGGGCTCCAGGGAGGCGTCGAAGCAGAGTGAGGCGGTGAGCGCGATCCGCTGCCGGCCGTGGGCCTCCTCGGTGCCCCGGATCAGGGTGGCACGGTGGGCGGCCAGCAGCGCGGCGACGGCGCCGTGCGGCACCACGACGCCCTTGGGGCGGCCGGTGGAGCCCGAGGTGTAGATGACGTAGGCGGCGTCGCCCGGGTCGAGGGCGCACCACCCCGGGTCGGGCGCGCTGCCCTCGGAGTTCTCGGAGTTCTCGGAGTCCTCGGAGTCCTCGGACGGCGAGGCGACGTCCAGGGTGCGCAGGCCGGCCAGCACCTCCGGCAGCGGCCAGCGGTCGTCGGTCAGGGCGAGCGCCGGGCGGGCGTCGGCGAGCATGTGGGCGGTGCGCTCGGCCGGGTACTCGGCGTCCAGCGGCAGGTAGGCGCCGCCGGCCTTGTGCACGGCGAGCATGGCCACCACCGTCTCCGCCGAGCGCGGCAGGGCGAGGGCGACCACCGACTCCGGACCGGCGCCCGCGGCCCGCAGGCGGTGGGCCAGCCGGTTGGCGCGGCTGTTCAGCTCGGCGAAGGTCAGCCGGGTGTCGCCGCAGACCAGGGCGACGGCCTCCGGGGTGCGGGCGGCCTGGGCCGCGAAGGCGGCGGGCAGCAGCGGGACTTCGGCCGGCAGGGCGCCACCGGCGGTCGGGAGCGCGGCACGCTCCTGGGCCGACAGCAGCTCGATCCGGCCGATCGGCAGCTCGGGCCGGGCGGCCACCGCCGCCAGCAGCCGAGCGAACCGTACGGCGACGGCCTCGACGGTCTCCCGGTCGAAGAGGTCGGTGGCGTAGTCGAGGGCGCAGTCGATCCCGGCGGGCTCGCCGTCGGGGCCGAAGGATTCCTCGGCGATCAGGCTGAGGTCGAACTTGGCGGAGCCGGTGCCCGCCGTGAGGGGCTCGATGTGCAGGCCCGCCGTGTCCGGCTCGGCCTGCTCGTTGCTCTGGAGCACCAGCATGACCTGGAACAGCGGGTGGCGGGCGAGCGAGCGGGCGGGCCTGAGCTCCTCCACCAGGCGCTCGAAGGGCACGTCCTGGTGGGCGTAGGCGCCGAGGGCGGTCTCCCGGGCCCGGCCGAGCAGCTCGGCGAAGCTCGGGGAGCCGGTAGGGGTATCCCCAGCGGAGCGAGGGGAAGTGTCGGTGCGCAGCACCAGGGTGTTGACGAAGAAGCCGACCAGGTCGTCCAGCGACTCGTCGCAGCGCCCGGCCACCACCGAGCCGATCGGGATGTCGGTGCCCGCGCCGAGGCGGGTGAGCAGCGCGGCGAGGGCCGCCTGCACCGTCATGAACATCGTCACCCGGTGCTCGCGCGACAACTCGCCGAGCGCGCCGTGGAGTTCCGCGCCGAGGGTGAGCGCCACCCGGTCGCCGCGGTGGGAGGCGACGGGCGGGCGGGGGCGGTCCAGCGGCAGCGTCGCCTCGTCCGGGAGATCGGCCAGGGTCTCGCGCCAGTGGGCGAGTTGGCGGGCCGCCAGGCTCTCGGGGTCGGTCTCCTCGCCGAGCAGCTCGCGCTGCCAGAGCGCGTAGTCGGCGTACTGGACGGGCAGCGGCGCCCAGCCGGGGGTGGTGCCCCCGGCGCGGGCCGCGTAGGCGCCGGTGAGGTCGCGGACCAGCGGGCCGAGGGACCAGCCGTCGCTGGCGATGTGGTGCAGTGCCAGGATCAGGACGTGCTCCTCGGCCGAGACCCTCAACAGGGCTGCGCGGAGGGGGAGTTCGGTACGCAGGTCGAAGGCGTGGCGGCACAGCCCGGCCACCGTGGCGGCCACCTCGTCGGCGGGGCAGTCCCGGGTGTCGAGCGGGACCACGGCCTGCTCGGCCGGCAGGACGCGCTGGTACGGGGTGCCGTCCTCCTCGGCGATCAGCGTGCGCAGGCTCTCGTGTCGGGTCACCACGTCACCGAGGGCGAGCTCCAGCGCGGCGGCGTCCAGCTCCCCCGTCAGGCGCAGCGCCAGCGGCGCGTTGTAGAGGGCGCTGGGGCCTTCCATCCGGTCGATCAGCCACAGGCGCTGCTGGGCGAAGGACAGCGGCACCCGCTCCGGGCGCTCGCCTCCCGTGCTCAGCGCCGCTCGCTGCGAACCGGCGCCCAGCCGGACGGCCAGCCCCGCCACACTCGGCGCCTCGAACACGTCCCGGATGCCCAACTCCGCACCCAGCGCCGCCCGCACCCGACTGAGCAGCTTGGTGGCCAGCAACGAGTGACCGCCCAGGTCGAAGAAGTCATCGTCGATCCCGACCGCCTCCAGGCCGAGCACCTCCGCGAACAGCCCGCACAGGATCTCCTCCTGCGGGGAGCGCGCCGCACGACCGGCGGACAGCGCACCGAAGTCCGGTGCCGGGAGGGCGGACCGGTCCAGCTTGCCGTTGGCGTTCAGCGGCAGCGCGTCCAGCGGCACGATCGCGGCCGGCAGCATGTAGCCGGGCAGCGTCCGGGCGGCGTTGGCGCGCAGCTCGGCCGGGTCGAGCGGGCCGTCGGTGACCACGTACGCGACCAGGCGCAGCCCGCCCCCGTCGGGCAGGACGGCGGCCTGGAGCACCTGCGGGTGGGCGGTCAGGGCGCGCTCGATCTCGCCGAGTTCGATGCGGAAGCCGCGGATCTTCACCTGGTGGTCGGTGCGGCCGAGGTACTCCAGCTCCCCGTCTCGGGTGCGGCGCACCAGGTCCCCGGTGCGGTACATCCTCTCCCCCGGCGCGTACGGGCAGGCGACGAAGCGCTCCGCCGTCAGACCGGGACGGTCCAGGTAGCCGCGGGCCAGACCGGCGCCGGCCAGGTACAGCTCCCCCGGCACACCGGCCGGGACGGGGTTGAGGTACTCGTCGAGGACGTGGCAGCGGGTGCCGGCGACGGTGCGGCCGAGCACGGGCCGCCCGGTGGCCTCCAGCGGGTGGGTCAGGGCGTCGACGGTGCACTCCGTCGGCCCGTAGAGGTTGTGGGCGGCGGTGTGGGGCGCCTCGCGCAGCCGCGTCCAGAGCGCCTGGCCGACGGCCTCGCCGCCGAGCAGCACCAGGGCCGGCGCGGGCTCCTCCAGCAGGCCCTCCTCGACCAGCTGCTCGGCGTAGGAGGGTGTCACCTCCAGGACGCCGATCCCCTGCTCGCGCACGTGGCCGACCAGGGCCCGGGCGTCGCGGCGCACGTCGCCGCCGATCAGGTGCAGCTCGTGCCCGGCGACCAGCCACAGCAGGCCGTCCCAGGAGGCGTCGAAGCAGAGCGAGGCGGTGAGCGCGACCCGCTGCCGGGCGACCCCGGCCATCACACCCGTGCGGTGGGCGGCCAGCAGCGCGGCGATGCCGCCGTGCGGCACCACGACGCCCTTGGGGCGGCCGGTGGAGCCGGAGGTGAAGATGACGTAGGCGGCGTCGGCCGCGCCGGCCCGCGGCGCCGGGTTCGTCGCCGGGCCG
>NZ_JAHSQD010000241.1 GCF_020103755.1 Streptomyces sp. LS1784 | reverse complement strand
GCCGCCGCATGTGGCTGCCGGCCGTGCTGGCCGCCGCCGTGGCGCTGGCGCTCGGCGTGCCGGCCCTGGTCGCGAGCGGGACCTCGGCGTCCGGCGCGTCCACGCTGGCCGTCCCGGCCGACGACTCCCCCGAGGCCGGGTTCGCCCGCGACATGGCGACCCACCACCAGCAGGCGGTGGACCTGTCGTTCGTCGTCCGGGACCGCACCGCCGACGAGCCGACCCGCACCCTGGCCTTCGACATCATCAACACCCAGGCCAACCAGCGCGGGATGATGATGGGCTGGCTGGACCAGTGGGGGCTGTCCCAGCACTCGACCGCCACGCCGATGGCGTGGATGAAGATGGGCCACGAGTACCAGGCCCACGACGGTTCGCTGATGCCGGGCATGGCCACCAACACCCAGATCGCGAAGCTGCGCACGCTCAGCGGGCGGGACGCCGAGGTGTACTACCTCCAGCTGATGATCGAGCACCACAAGGGCGGCGTCGAAATGGCCCAGGGCTACGTCGACAAGGCCGGGAACGATGCCGAGAAGCGGCTCGCACAGTCGATGGTGGTCGCCCAGACCTCCGAGCTCCAGCTGATGACCGACATGCTCAAGGAGCGCGGCGCCGCCCCCGGCGTGCCCGCCTCCTGAGCGGTCGTCCCGCACGCTCTGCGTCGTCCCGTGCGCCCTGCACGCTCCGCGCGTTCCCCGGACGGCCGGGGCGCCGGCGAGGACGGTCCCGTGCCGTCCCGCCGCGCCCCGGCCGTCCGCCCTTCCTTCCCCACCCCTCCGGAGAACCCCCGTATGACCCCCGACGTCCCCTGGCTGATCGCCGGACTGGGCAACCCCGGCCCGTGGTTCCGGCTCACCCGGCACAACGCGGGCTTCCTGGCCGTGGACCGGCTGGCCGAACGGCACGGCGCCCGGTTCCGCCGGCGCGGGATCGCCACCCTGGTGGCCGAGATCGCCGTCGACGGTCACCGGGTGCTGCTGGCCAAGCCGCTGTGGTCCATCAACCTGTCCGGACGCCCGGTGGCCGCACTGCTGCGCCGCCACGGCGTCCCGGTCGAGCGGCTGGTGGTGGTGCAGGACGACCTGGACTTCGCGTTCGGCTCCGCCCGGCTCAAGCGCGGCGGCGGCCCCGGCGGCCACAACGGGGTGCGCTCGGTGGGCGAGGTGCTCGGCACCCGGGACTTCGTCCGGCTGCGGTTCGGCATCGGACGACCGCCGAAGGGCCAGAGCGTCGGGGACTTCGTGCTGAAGAAGTTCTCGGAGCAGGAACTGGCCGCCATGCCCGACGAGTTGGACCGCTGCGCGGACGCCCTGGAGACACTGGTGCGGCGCGGCCTGAACCGCGCCCAGGACGCCCTCAACGCCCGCACGGACGCCTAGCCGGGGGCCGAGGAGGCCCGTGGAGCTCAGGCCCGGACGGGCCGGGTGAGCAGGGCGGCGGCCGCCGCCACGGCGGCGAGGACGAACAGCACCGTCCGCCCACCGGACTCGGCGCCCGCCAGGTGGACGCCGAGGACGGACAGCGCCATGCCGAGCGCCGTGCCGAGGCTGCGCGCCATGTTCACCATGCCGCCGCCGACCGCCGAGCACTGCGTCGGTATCGCCCGCATCACCAGCGCGTTGTTGGCGGGCAGCAGCAGTCCCAGCCCGTACCCGGCGGTCAACAGCGGGGCCGCCGCCACGTCCGAGGCCGGCAGCAGGGCGAACAGCAGCAGTCCGCCGGCCGCGAGCAGCGCACCGAAGCGGCACCTGGTCACGTCCGACCAGCCCCGGGGCAGCAACCCGGCGCCGACCGTCGCGGCGAACGCGAACGCGGCGGGCAGCAGGGTGACCACCAGGCCCGCGTGGGCCGTCGACGCGCCTGCGCCGGTGAGCAGCACCGGGCCCAGCACCAGCGGGCAGAAGAGCAACAGGTAGCCGATCAGCGCCACCACCAAGCCGGAGCGCACGCCCGGTGTGTTGACCAGTCCGGGTGCCAGGATCGGCCGGGCCGCCCTCCGTTCCTGGCGCACCAGCGCCAGGGTCAGGGCGGCGGAGGCGAGCAGCAGGACGGCCACCGCCCAGCCGGGCAGGGGCAGCCCGGAGGCGGTGGACAGGGCGAGCAGCAGGGTGGTGGTCGCCCCGGTGAGCAGCAGCATGCCGGGCAGGTCGAAGCGGGCGTCCTCGCGGGACCCGGTCCGGTGAGGGCCCAGTACCGCGACCGGAGCGCCCGCCGTCCGGGTGCGGGGCAGCAGGTACCAGCCGGCCAGGATGCCGAACACCGCGATCGGCACGTTGACCCAGAACACCCAGCGCCACGAGGCGTGTTCGACCAGCAGCCCGCCGAGGCTGGGCCCGAGCGCCAGGCCGAGGCCCTGGGCGGAGGCCTGGATGCCGAGCGCGCGCCGCATCGCGTGCTCCGGGACGCCGCGTGCGACCAGGGCGACGCTGTTGGCCTGCATCATCGCGGCGCCGACCGCCTGGACGGCGCGGCAGCCGACCAGGGCCCAGAGGCTGCCGGCGAATCCGGCGCCGAGCGAGGAGAGGCCGAAGACCGCGAAGCCGCCGATGTACATCGTCTTGCGGCCGACCAGGTCGGACAGCCAGCCGATCGGGGCCAGCAGGGCGACCAGGACCAGCAGGTAGGCGAGGGCGACCCACTCGACGGCGGCGAAGCCCTCGTCGAAGTGGCGGCCGAGGGCGGGGAAGACCAGGGCGATGACGCTGGCGTCGAGCTGGCCGAGGAAGGCTCCGAGGCAGACCGTGCCGACGGCCAGCCAGTGGGCGTGGCGCCAGCCGGCTACGCCGCGCGGCCGGGGCCGCTCGGTGAGCAGCCGCGAGGCGAGGGCGGTGGCGTTCATGCCCCCGAATATATCGGATACAGACATGTTCCTTCTACGAGCTGATCGCTCTGCGACAGGATGCGTCCCACGGTACGGACGGTGCCGGACGGACACCTGCCGCGAGGCCCGCAACAGAGCCGCACCACAGCGCGGCCCCGGGCCCCGAACCGGCCGCCGAACCGCCCCGTACCAGGCGATACGCTGTCCGCCATGCCGTCGTCACCACACGTTCCCGACCCCGCCACCGCAAGCCCCGACCCGGCGGTCGAGCACGCCCGGCGGCTGACCGACACCGTCACCCGACTGCGCCGCGCGCTGCGCAGCAGCATCCGCACCGACTACCCGTGGGAGTCCCTGCCGATGGCGCAGGTCGAACTCCTCCAGACGCTGGCCGCCGCACCGCTGCGGGTCGGCGAGCTGGCCGCGCGACAGCGGCTCGCGCCCAACACCGTCAGCGGGCTGGTCGGAAAGCTGCTCGACGCCGGCTTCGTGGACCGCCAGGCCGACCCCGGCGACCGCCGCACCGCCCGGATCGCCCTCACCCCGGCCGGCCGGCGGCAGCTGGACGACTGGCAGCACGCCCACGAGCGCCGGATCGCCACCGCGCTCGCCACCCTCGACCCGGCCGACCGCGCGGCGGTCGTCGACGCCCTGCCGGCACTGGAACAGCTCGCCCGCGCCCTCGCCCAGCCGGGGCCGGGGCCGGGGCCCGAGCAGGGGCCTGCGCAGGCGTCCACAGCCGGCTGAAAACCACTGGTCGCCGGGGCCCGCCCGGCATTACCGTCCCCGGCATGACCACCGCAGAGGTACGGATCGAGCCCTGGACGGACGACGACCTCGCGCTGCTGCGCCAGGTCAACACGCCGGAGATGAAGAAGCACGTCGGCGGGCCGGAGAGCGAGGAGCAGCTGCTCGTACGGCACCGACGCTATCTGGACTTCGTCCCGTCCGGGCTCGGCTGCATGTACCGGATCGTGCTGCTGCCCGAGGGCGCGGCGGTCGGGACGGTCGGCTACGGCACCCGGACCTGGGAGGGGCGGACCGTCCACGAGATGGGGTGGAACGTGCTGCCCGGATTCCAGGGCCGGGGCATCGCCGTCGCCGCCACCCGTGCGGCGGTCGCGGCCGCCCGCCGCGAGGCCGCGCACCCCCACCTGCACGCCTTCCCCTCGGTGGACAACCCCGCCTCCAACGCGGTCTGCGCGAAGGCGGGGTTCGCGCTGCTCGGCGAGACGGACTTCGAGTTCCCGCCCGGGCGGTTCATGCGCAGCAACAACTGGCGGGTGGACCTGCGGAGTCGAACGTCCGGCGCTTGACCGCCCAGGGGGTGACCGGCCGGGCGTCGGGCGCTCCGAAGGTGGGCGTCCGGGGGCCGGGTGGGCACGGGGTGAGCGGCCGCGGGGCCCCGGCGATCAGAACAGGGTGCCGCTCTCCAGGTCCAGCAGCCAGCGCTTGCGGTCCACGCCGGCGGCGAAGCCGGTGAGCGCGCCGCCCGCGCCGAGCACCCGGTGGCAGGGGCGGACGATCAGCAGCGGGTTGGCGCCGACCGCGCCGCCGACCGCCCGGACCATGCGCGGCTCCTGCCCGGCCAGCTCGGCGAGTCGGCCGTAGGTGACGGTCGTGCCGTACGGGATCTCGTCCAGCGCGGCCCAGATCCTGCGGCGGAACTCGGTGCCCTCGGGCGCGAGCGGCAGATCGAAGCCGGTGCGCTTGCCGGCGAAGTAGGCGGTCAGCTGGGCCACCGGCTCGGCGAGCGCCTCCGGGTCCGGCACCCACTCGTCGGCGGGCTCGGCCAGTGCGTACTTCTGGCCGGGCGCGGTGACGGTGGCCAGCGCGGCCGGTCCGCCGCCCTCGGGCAGCACCCCGCTGAGCAGCAGCCGGCCGAAGGGGCTCTCCATGGTGGTGTAGACGGTGGTGCTCATGCTCGTTCGTTCTCCGTTCCGGTGCTGCTGGTGTTGCTGGTGCTTCCGGTGCTGATGCCGGTGTCGATGCCGGTTCCGGTGCTCGCGGGGCCGGCCCACAGCCGGTGGACGGCGTACGAGCGCCACGGGGCCCAGGCCTCGGCGGCGCGGGCGGCGGACTTCGGGTTGCCTGCGGCGCCCAGACGGAGCAGGCCGTGCTTGACGCCCACGTCACTCGGAAGGAAGACATCGGGGTCGGCCAGGGCCCGCATCCGCAGATAGCCGACCGTCCAGGGGCCGATGCCGGGCAGGTCCAGCAGGGCGGCCGCGGACTCCTCCCGGTCGGCTCCGCTGTCGAGCCGGACCACGCCCTCGGCGAGCGCGGCGCACAGGCCGGTGAGCGCGCGGCGGCGGGCGGCGGGCATCGCGAAGTCCTCCGGATCGGCGGTGGCCAGGGCCGCCGCGGTCGGGAAGAGCAGGCGCAGGCCCCCACTGGGCTCGGGCAGCGCGGTGCCGTACTTCTCGGCGAGCCGTCCCGCCAGGGTACGGGCGGCGGCGACGCTGATCTGCTGGCCGAGGACGGCGCGGACGGCCAGCTCGTGCGGGTCCACGTGGCCGGGCGAGCGCAGGCCGGGGCGCTCGCGGACCAGCGGGCCGAGCAGCGGGTCGGCGCCGAGCTGCTCGTCGACCGCGAGCGGGTCGGCGTCCAGGTCGAAGAGGATGCGCAGGCGCTGGACGGCGGTCGGCAGGTCGCGGAGGTCGGCGAGCAGGAGACGGCAGTCGAGCCAGCCGCGGGTGGGCGGCTCGCCCGGCGCCAGGCCGTCGACCTCGGCGATGCCGTGACCGTACGGGAGCGCGAGGGTGCGACGGTACACGCGCACACCGGGGCGTGAGCCGGAGACGACCTCCTCCACGCCGGGGACGGCACGCAGGGCGAGGAAGTCGATCAGGTGCTCGCTGTCGAGCGCGCCGCGGTAGGCGAGGCGCAGGGTGAGGCCGCCGGCCGGGGTCGCGGTGCGGCGGCCGGCGGAGACTTCGGAGCGCAGGCCGCTGGGGGTGCGGTCGTAGACCTCGCGCACGGTGTCGTTGAACTGGCGGACGGAGGCGAAGCCGGCCGCGAACGCGATGTCGGTGACGGGCAGTTCGGTGGTCTGGAGGAGCAGCCGGGCGGTCTGCGCGCGGCGGGCGCGGGCCAGCGCGATCGGGCCGGCGCCCAGCTCGGCGGTCAACTGGCGCTGTAGTTGGCGGGCGCTGTAGCCGAGGCGGCCGGCCAGCCCGGCGACGCCCTCGCGGTCCACCACACCGTCGCCGATCAGGCGCATCGCCCGGCCGACCAGGTCGGCACGGTGGTTCCACTCGGGCGAGCCCGGAACGGAGTCGGGGCGGCAGCGGCGGCAGGCGCGGAAGCCGGCCCCCTGGGCGGCCGCGGCGCTGGGGTAGAAGACGCAGTTGACGCGCTTGGGAGTCACGGCGGGGCAGCTCGGACGGCAGTAGATGCCGGTGGAGGTGACCGCCGTGAAGAAGACCCCGTCGAAGCGGGAGTCGCGGCTGTCCACGGCTCGGTACCGGATGTCGTCGTCGATCACGCTGTCCAGTTTGGGGCACTGGGCGGGGGGTGACTGGCGGGAATCGGACATCGCCGTTGATCGCTGCTTCGGGGGCCCTCCCCCTCCCCCGCCGCCCACCCACCACCTCACCTCATGGCCCATCGGCCCTTGGCCCACCGGGCCACCGGGCCGCGAGCCCATCGAGCCCACCGGACCACGCGTCTGTCGAGCCTCTGAGCCCCCGGAGCCCGACCCGCGCCCGCGCCCGCGAGCACCCCACAGGCACCCACCGGGCCCCGGGCCGGAAATTCGCGACCCCACCGGCCGCCCCGCCGCTACCCTCGCCGCATGAGTGATCAGCCGTCCTGCACCGGCCCGGACGACCCGTGTGTCCTCGCCCTGCCCCCGGTCGAGTTCGCGTTCCCCGGCCCCCTGCGGGACCAGCTGGTCGCCGCGATCCTCGACGGCGCCAAGACCAGCACCACCGCCCTGGTCGCCTGCTACGAGCACGAGGGCGAGCCCCTGCCGCTGGCCGGTGAGCGCTCCGCGGTGCTCGACTCGCACGGCCGCAGGGTCGCCGTGATCGAGACCACGGACGTCCGGGTGGTCCCGCTCGCGGAGGTCGACCTCCAGCACGCCCTGGACGAGGGTGAGGGGTGCACCGGCGTGGCCGAGTGGCGTACGGCGCACGAGCGGTTCTGGAGCAGCCCGGAGATGCTCGACGCCCTCGATGACCCGGGTTTCACCGTGGACGACAGCACTCCGGTGGTCCTGCAACGCTTCCGCCTGGTGGCCGACCTCCGCTGAGCCGGGCGGGCCCGGCGGAGGCCGGTCGGCGGCCGTTGCACGGCAGCCGGTGCCTGGGCTCAGCGCTTCACCGGACCTCCCGCGGCTCGCATCGACTTGCTGATCGTCTTCCACTTCTTCAGCCGCGCCTTGGCCACCCGGGCGTCCGAACGCGAGGCGATCCACTCGCTCTCGCGCTGGAGCTTGAGGTAGCTGTCCATCCGGCGCTGCGGCAGGGTGCCGTCGGCCAGGGCCTCCTGCACCGCGCAGCCGGGCTCGGTGTGGTGGCTGCAGTCGTGGAAGCGGCACTCCTCGGCCAGCTCGGCTATGTCGGCGAAGGCCAGGTCCACGCCCTCGCCACCGTAGAGGCCGACCTCGCGCAGCCCGGGGGTGTCGATCAGCACGCCCCCGCCGGGCAGCGGGATCAGCTCGCGGGTGGTCGTGGTGTGGCGGCCCTTCTGGTCGACCGCGCGGGCCTCCTGGACGGCCATCGCCTCGGAGCCGGCCAGCGCGTTGGTGAGCGTGGACTTGCCGACGCCGGACTGGCCGATCACCGCGGTGGTGCCGGGGGTGCAGGCGCGGAGCACGTCCATGCCCTCGCCGGTCTCGGCGCTCACCACCAGCACCGTGACCCCGGGAGCGACAGCCTCGACGTCGGCCCGGATGAAGTCGGCGTCGTCGACCAGGTCGGCCTTGGTGAGGACGACCAGCGGGTCGGCGCCGGACTCCCAGGCCAGGGCGAGGAAGCGCTCGATCCGCCCGAGGTCGGGATCGGTCGCGAGGGAGGAGGCGATCAGCACGGTGTCGACGTTGGCGGCCAGCACCTGGCCGTCGGAACGCTTGCCGGCCACCTTGCGGATGATCGCGGTGGAGCGCGGCAGCAGCGCGGCCACGGAGGCCATCGGCTGGGCGTACAGGTCGACCGCCGCCCAGTCCCCCGTGCACGGGCAGTTGATCATGTCGGCGTCGCCCACCGGCCGGGTGTCGAACCGGACGGTGCGCGGCTCGCCCGTCTCCGGGTCGGCGATCACGGCGTCGCACTGGCCGCGGTCGACCCGGACGATCCGGGCCGGGAGCAGCCCGGCCTCGCCGAGCGGGGAGAACAGCTCCGCGAGCTCGGCCGTCCAGCCGTAGCCGGTCAGCGCGGAGGCCTCAGCGGAGAACGAAGAGGAGGAAGAGGAGAACGACGGAACGGAGGCAGCGTTGAACAACGCAGTGGCCCTTCGGGAGGAGATTGTCCCGGCGGGCTACGGCTGGCGCGAAGGGCTCAGCCGGCGGCCGGGAAAAGGAGGTGAACGCGAGTGCTGCCCTGGGCAGCTATCGGGGCGACAACGACCACGGGGGTTCACCTCCTGCTCTCTACTCCTCGGGCGGCCCCATGGCCCCCGAACCGGACGTGTCACACGCTAGCGGACCGGGGAATCCTGGCCAACCTGTTTTTGACCTGCGGAAATGCGGCGCAGAGGTCGCCAGGAAGGCTTTGACGGACCACAATTGGCCCGCCGCAAACGGTCACTCGGCCACCCGGCCACGGCGCGCCCGAGCTTGACGTTCGACGTCCGGCTGACCCCCGAACCGGTGCTTGAGGTTCGGGTCGTCCAGCCACCACGGCCGCATCCCGGTCTCCTCTTCCTCCGGCCGCCCCGCCGCCCGGGCCTGCGCGGCCGCCGCCGCGAAGCGCGCGTCCAGCTCGGCGTCCACCGCCTCGGTCTCCTCCCGCCCCTGCACCACCATCCGCCGCACCAGCGCGGCCAGGAACGGCAGCCCGACCAGGTCCCCCAGCACCCAGAAGGCGTTGCCGCCCCAGGTCTGGTCCTGCGCCAGGCTCGGCCCCCACGGCCGGCCGAGCGCCAGGTAGTAGTGCTCGGCGACCAGGTGCCCGCCGTAGATCAGCACGATCCCGAGCCCCGCGTCGAAGATCACCTCGGCGAAGGTGATGAACAGCCCGACCAGGTGCGGGTACTCGTGCCCGACCGGGTCGAGCTGCAACCGGGGCCAGAAGTAGGCGAGGCCCAGCAGCACCAGGGCCAGGTGCAGCACCACGTTCCCGAGCCCGCTGGACACCGACCACTCGTACCAGGGCGTGAAGTAGAGCAGCCACGGCGGTGCCATCAGCAGCGCGGTGGAGACCGCCGGGAACATCAGCACCTTGGACGGACGGCTGCGCAGCGCCCGCAGGACACGCTCCCGCCGGGCCGCCGGCGCCGCCTCGACCAGCAGCGAGACCGGCGCGCCGAGCGCGAGCAGCAGCGGCACGACCATCAGCAGCAGCACGACCTGCACGGCCCGGTCGGTGAAGAGGATCCGCTCGTACACGCCGAGGCCGGAGCAGGTGCACCAGATCCACAGCAGCAGCCCGCCGAGGAACGCGGCGGTCCGGGTGGGCTGCCAGCGCCCTCCGCCGGACCCGCTCCCCGGCCGCCTCCCACCGGACCCGACCCCCGGCTGCCCGCCACCGCCCCCGGCCCGCTCCCGGGCCGCCCGGTTGACGCCGCGCACCGCCGCCAGGTACCAGGCGCCGAGCAGCACCGACAGCACGAGCACCAGCGGTTCGGCCGTCCAGGAGGTCGCCAGGTCGGACCACTGCCACGGCGGCGGCCCGCTGTAGGCGAGCACCGAGGCGGGGCCGCCCACCACGCCGTCCACCGCTGCGTCCATCCGCCCGCTCACCTCGCTCGTTCCGGCGGTCCCCACCGGTCGGGAGCCCCGCCGCCGGGACGCCCCGGCGCCCGGCCATGATGTCCCTGCGCGACGGCCCCGCCGCGCCCGGGGCCCACCTCTATACCCGGCCCTGAACAAAGCTTTACCGGGCCCCAACAAAGCTTTGCCCAGGCAAAGTTCTGCCCTCCTCCCCCTCCCTCTCGCAACCGCGGCGAAGACACAAACGTCTGGCAGGATGCACCGTCGGCGACACCCGCCACGTGGTCGACAAGGGGATGACAAGAGGTGCGAACCACTGCACGCGGCGACGGCCGGCGGCTCGCGGCGCGCCACCGCAACATCGAACTGGGCCTGCTGGCCCTGGCGGTGGCCGTCTGCCTGGCCGGACACGTCGACGCCGGCCTGGCACTCACCGGCAGGATGCCGCCCGGGCTGCTGGTGCACGGTCTGTCGCTGGGCGCGCTGGCCGGGGCGGCCCACCTGGCGGTGCGCCGGTTCGCCCCGTACGCCGATCCGCTGATCCTGCCGCTGGGCGCCTTCCTGACCGGCTTCGGGCTGGTGCTGCTGGACCGGCTGGACTTCAGCTACAAGGCCGCGCACACCACCAAGGGCGACTACCAGAAGATCCCGGCCGCGCCCTCCCAGCTGATGTGGGTGTTCATCTCGGTGGCGGTGGCGCTCGCGCTGATCGTCCTCGTCAAGCACCACCGTTTCTTCCAGCGCTACGTCTACCTGCTGATGGCGGGTGCGCTGATCCTGCTGGCCGCGCCGGTGCTCTCCCCGGGCGACAGCTTCGGCGCCAAGCGCTGGATCCGGCTGTTCGGGCTCTCCTTCGAGCCGGACGAGTTCGTGAAGGTCGCGATCACGATCTTCTTCGCGGGGTACCTGATGGCCTCCCGGGACGCCCTGGCGCTGGCCGGGCGGAAGGTCTGGGGGCTGACCCTGCCGCGCGGGCGGCACGCCGGCCCGGTGCTGGCGATCTGGGTGGTCAGCCTGCTGGTGCTGATCTTCGAACGCGACCTGGGCACCTCGCTCATCTTCTTCGGCGTCTTCATCGTGATGCTGTACGTGGCGACCGAGCGCACCAGCTGGATGGTGCTCGGCCTGCTGATGGCGGTCGGCGGCGCGGCGGTGGTCGGCACCGTGGAGCCCCACGTGCACGGCCGGGTCGAGGCCTGGCTGCACCCGCTCGACTACTACAAGCCGGTGCACGACAAGGCGATCTCCGAGCAGCCCGCCGAGGCCCTGTTCAGCCTGGGCACCGGACACCTGACCGGGACCGGCCTGGGCTCGGGACGGCCCTGGCTGATCGGCTTCGCCGGGCGCAGCGACTTCATCTTCACCACCATCGGCGAGGAGCTGGGCCTGGCCGGGGTGACCGCGATCCTGCTGGTCTACGTGCTGCTGATCCAGCGCGGCCTGCGCACCGCGATCGGCCTGACCGACCCGTTCGGCAAGCTGCTGGCCACCGGTCTGTCGGCGGCGCTGGCGCTCCAGGTGTTCGTGGTGGTCGGCGGGGTGAGCGGGCTGGTCCCGCTGACCGGCAAGGCGCTGCCGTTCCTGGCCGCCGGCGGTTCGTCGCTGCTGGCGAACTGGCTCATGGTGGCACTGCTGATCAAGCTGAGCGACTCCTCCGGGCGCACCGCCCTGGACCCGGTCCAGCCCTCCCCCGAGCCGCTCCCGGCCCAGGCCGGCCCGGTCGAACGGCCGGGGCAGGCCGATCCGTCCACGGCCGGCCCGTTGCCCTCCGGCCCGTACGGGCCGTACGACCCGTCAGCCCCGAACCCGTCAGCCCCGAACCTGGCGGACCCGAACCCACCGAACCCGGCCCCCGTCGCCCCCGGCGCCCCCGGCGCGGCCGACCCCTTCGCCCCGACCCAACTGCGCCCCGCGTACGGCCACCCGCCGAACCCGGCCGCCACCTGACCTGCCACCACCGACGCAACAGGGCCTCCCCCGCACCCGCGGGAGGGGCCCTGTCCGTTTCCTGCCGTCCGCCCCGCTACCGCTGTTCCCACGGCGGCCGGGGCGGGTACCCCGGCACCTGCTGCCCGGGCGGGCCCGGCGGCGGCCCGGGCACCGGCCCCGCCACAGGTCCCGACTGCGGTCCCGGCCGAGCCCCTGGCCCGGCCC
>NZ_JAHSQD010000240.1 GCF_020103755.1 Streptomyces sp. LS1784 | reverse complement strand
CGCTCGTACGGACCGGGGGGCCGCTCCGTACGAGCGCGCCGCGGGTGCCGGTATTCCGACAGTAGGGGAGGGAGCGGCCCATTTCCTGGTGAGATGAGGGGGGCCTGGCGAGGGCGCCCCGGCGGTCAGGCCTTGCTCAGCCAGGCGGTGGCGTTGAGGGCGAGGGCGGCGTCGGTGCCCGCCGGGTCGTCCCAGCCGTTGTACAGGGTGTTGCCGGACTGGCCGGTGCCGTCGTCGACCGGGGAGCTGTCGCCCCAGATCGCGACCCGGCCGGAGCCGAAGGTGCTGGTGACGAAGAACGCGCCGGTGTTGCCGCTGTAGCCGGTCCGGTAGACCAGGCCCTTGACGTTCGGGTTGTCGGCGGGCTTGAGGGTGAAGGTGGTGCCGTTGCGCAGGATCGAGCCGGTGACGGTGCCGAAGGGGCCGTGCAGCACCGGGTCGGTCGGGGCGTCGACCGCGCGCGGGTTGTCGGTGGTGATGTTGAGCAGGTCGACCGAGAAGCCGAAGGGGTCGTTGTTGTTCACCCCGTTGCTGGTCAGCAGGTCGTTGATGATCTTCGGGGAGTCCCAGCCGTCGTTGTTGCGGTCGCTGTTGACGTGGTCGGAGATCAGGAAGAGCCCGCCGCCGTTCTGGACGAACTTCATGATCGCGGTCTTCTCGCTCGTGCTGAACCGGATGTTGGGCTCCGGGATCACGAAGGTGTCGAAGTTGGCGAGGTCGAGTGCGGCACCGGTGCCGTAGCTGATGGTGGAGCCGGCCGGGAGGGTCTTCAGGCTGTACTGGCCGGTCTTCTGGAGGGCTACGCCCCAGGCGGACAGGGCGCCGGTCCAGCTCTTCTCGGTGGTGGGGTTGGCGTTCTGGGCCAGCGGGTCGGGCTGGCTGGTGCTGATGATCCAGTCGGCGTTGCCCGCGGTCTCGGCCTTGCTGTTGTCGAACAGCACCCGGTGCGGGGTGGCGCTGACCGCGGCGGCCTTGGCGGTGGTGGCGGGAGCGGCGGTGGCGGCGGGGGCGGTGAGACCGCCCGCGAGCAGCGCCGCACCGGCCAGGGTCGCGGCGGTTCGGATACGGATCGTCATGTGCCGTTCCTCCGTGGGGAGTTGATGGATCGGCGCCCGAGTTTTCGCGCGTAGAGCGAGAGTATCCGCGCGTAGAACGCGCAGTGAAAGCCCTCCGAGGTTACGAAGGCTTGTACGGGTCGTGACGATCTTCGGTGGCGGGGGGAGGTGAATCCGTAATTGCGCATGACTTGCAACTGCGTGCGTCAAGGCGGAAAGATGGCCCAGCTTCGACCGCCCGACCGAAAGGACACGACGATGACCGCCCCCCGCTGGCGCGACCGGCTCACCCGTGAGGAGTGGATCCGCCTGGCCGGAATGGGCGGCTTCATCCTCGCGCTGCACGTCATCGGCTGGTTCACCCTGCTCGCGCTGGTCGAGCCCGAGCACTACGACGTCGGCGGCCAGGTGTTCGGCGCGGGCATGGGTCTGACCGCCTACACCCTCGGGATGCGGCACGCCTTCGACGCGGACCACATCGCCGCCATCGACAACACCACCCGCAAGCTGATGGGCCAGGGCAAGCGGCCGCTGTCGGTCGGCTTCTGGTTCTCGCTCGGGCACTCCTCGATCGTCTTCGGCCTCTGCGCGCTGCTGGCCCTCGGCATCCGCTCGCTGGCCGGCCAGGTGGAGTCCGACGACTCGACGCTGCACGAGCTGACCGGCCTGATCGGCGTCACCGTCTCCGGCACCTTCCTGCTGCTGCTCGGCCTGATCAACCTGGGCGCCTTCAACGGCATCCTCAAGGTCTTCCGCCGGATGCGCGAGGGCGAGTACGACGAGGCGGAGCTGGAGCGTCAGCTGGAGCGGCGCGGGCTGATGAACCGCATCCTCGGCAGGGTCACCAGGGCCGTCACCAAGCCCTGGCACATGTACCCGGTGGGCCTGCTGTTCGGGCTGGGCTTCGACACCGCCACCGAGGTGTCCCTGCTGGTGCTGGCGGGCGGCGCGGCGGCCTTCTCGCTGCCCTGGTACGCGCTGCTCACGCTGCCGATCCTGTTCGCGGCCGGGATGAGCCTGCTGGACACCATCGACGGCTCGTTCATGAACTTCGCGTACGAGTGGGCCTTCTCCAAGCCGGTCCGCAAGATCTACTACAACCTGACCGTCACCGGGCTGTCGGTGCTGGTCGCGCTGGTGATCGGCTCGATCGAGCTGATCGGCCTGCTCGGCGAGAAGCTGGACATCACCAGTGGTCCGGTCGCCTGGATCGGCGAGCTGGACCTCAACTTCGTCGGCTACGCCATCGTCGGGCTGTTCGTGCTCACCTGGGCGGCGGCGATCGCCTACTGGAAACTCGGCAACGTCGAGGAGAAGTGGTCGGCCGGGTTGGCCTCCGCCTCCGCCTCCGCCTCGGGCGACTCCGAGTAGGACGCGCACGCAGCCGTGGGGCCGGTGACCGGGGTCTGGTCACCGGCCCCACGGGGCCTTCCGGGCGGGCTGCGGTGCCCCGCTACTTCAGCGCGGCGAGCACCGCCTGCGCCATCACCTGCTCACCGGTCGCGTTCGGGTGGAACGGCACGGCGGGCGAGCCGGGCAGCGCGCCCTCGATCCAGCGGTCGTCCGAGCAGACGTCGTGCCCGACGGTCGGCGTCGCGGTGTCCACGTAGGCCGCGCCGTTCGCGGCCGCGGTGGACTTCAGGGCGGCGTTCAGCTTGTCGAGCACGCCGTGCATGTACTCGACGTCGCCCGGGGTCACCGGTTGGCGCAGGATGCACTTCGAGCCGTCGGCGGGCAGCACGGACGGGTAGCCGACCAGCAGCACCTTGGCCCCGGGCGCCTTGGCGTGGATGCGCTTGAGGGTGTCGGCCAGCTGCGGGGCGATGGTGGTGCGGATCCGCTCGGCCAGGTCGTCGGTGCCGTACTGCCAGGACATGGTGCTCCAGTCCCAGTAGCCGTGGTGGTAGACGTCCTTGCAGGGCGTGCCGAACGGGTTGACGACGGCGCCGGCGATGCAGGTGGCGACCAGTTCGCCGAGGCCGAGGTCGCTGGCCGCGAGGTCGTTGCCGCCGATCCCGAGGGTGACCAGGTCCGTGTCGGCGCTCACCGCGTCCAGCTGCGGGTCGTTGACCCTGATGAAGGCGTCGTACTGGGGCTGCGTCATCGCCTTGATCTTGGCCGCGGAGCAGGTGACGTCGGTGTACGTGCCGGCCTTGAGGGCGGCGGCGACCAGGTGGCCGTAGTTGCGGTCGGAGCGCAGGCACAGGCCGGCCGACTGGCCCGGCACGCCGGCGCCGGCGGCGTAGGAGTCGCCGAGTGCCACGTAGTGCTTCGGTGCCGGGGTGGCGGCCTGGGCGGTGGTGGAGGTGAGCGCGAGCACGGCGCCGAGGGCGACGGCGGCGAGCGCGGTGGAATTCCGGAGGTGCCGGGATTTCCGGGCAGGGCGGAGCACGGTTCCTCCTGGGGGAGAGAAACGACGGGTGGGGGGTCGTGCCGAGCCGGGCCACAGCTACTCGCAGGTAAGTTACTGCCAGGTTTCCCGGGCGTCCATGGTTTGCGCGGAAATTGCCGACATTCCGCCAGGCCGTCCCTGATCGCATTTCGCATTTCGCTCCACCCGGTATCGCATGGGTATCGCCGGCATTTCCGAAACGGCCCGGAGCGGAATTCGCGCCGACGGTTGTCACCCACCGGTTGACCGGACGTCACCGCAGGCCGCAGTATCGGGCGCACAGCGACGGCACGCCCCGGGCGCGCCGCCACCGCGAGCCGCGACGGAGGACTGCGCATGGCCCTGGACGCCGACGTCATCGTCATCGGAGCGGGACTCTCGGGCCTGGCGGCCGCCGCCGAACTCGCCGACGCCGGACGGAAGGTGATCCTGCTCGACCAGGAGCCCGCGGCCTCCCTCGGCGGCCAGGCGCACTGGTCCTTCGGCGGCCTCTTCCTGGTCGACTCGCCCGAGCAGCGCCGGATGCGCATCCGCGACTCGCACGCCCTCGCCTGGCAGGACTGGCTCGGCACGGCCGGCTTCGACCGGGCCGAGGACGCCTGGCCGCGCCGCTGGGCCGAGGCGTACGTGGACTTCGCGGCAGGTGAGAAGCGGTCCTGGCTGCGCGCGATGGGCGTGCGGTTCTTCCCGGTGGTCGGCTGGGCCGAGCGCGGCGGTTTCCTCGCCGACGGGCCCGGCAACTCGGTGCCGCGCTTCCACATCACCTGGGGCACCGGGCCGGGCCTGCTGGAGCCCTTCGTCCGGAGGGTCCGCGCCGCCGCCGCGCGCGGCCTGGTGGACCTGCGCTTCCGGCACCGCGTCACCGGGCTGTCCGCCACCGCGGGCGCCGTCGACACCGTCACCGGCGAGGTGCTGGTGGCGAGCCCGGCGGGCCGGGGGGAGGCCAGCTCGCGCGAGGTCGCCGGGAGCTTCGAACTGCGTGCCCAGGCCGTGATCGTCACCTCCGGCGGCATCGGCGGCAACCACGATCTGGTCCGCAAGGCCTGGCCGGCCCGGCTCGGCACCCCGCCCGCCAGGCTGCTCTCCGGCGTGCCCGCGCACGTGGACGGATTGATGCTGGAGGTCGCCGGCCGGGCCGGGGCCAGCCTGATCAACGGCGACCGGATGTGGCACTACACCGAGGGCATCGAGAACTGGGACCCGATCTGGGCCCGGCACGGCATCCGCATCCTGCCCGGCCCCTCCTCGCTCTGGCTGGACGCGCGCGGGCGGCGGTTGCCCGTCCCGCTGTTCCCCGGCTTCGACACCCTCGGGACGCTGGAGCACATCATGTCCACCGGGTACGAGTACACCTGGTTCGTGCTCAACCAGCGCATCATCGAGAAGGAGTTCACCCTCTCCGGCTCCGAGCAGAACCCCGACCTGACCGGGAAGTCGGTGCGCGGCGTGCTCGGCCGCGCGCTGCCCGGCGCCCCCGGCCCGGTCCGGGGCCACCTGCGGCACGGGCGGGACTTCGTGGTCGCCGGCAACCTCGCCGACCTCGCCCGGGGCATGAACGCCAGGACCGACGAGCCCCTGATCGACCCGGACGAGCTGCGCCGCACCGTCGAGTACCGCGACCGGCAGCTGGCCAACCCCTTCGCCAAGGACCTCCAGGTCGCCGCCATCCACGGTGCCCGCCGCCACCTCGGCGACAAGCTCGTCCGCACCGCCGCCCCGCACGGCATCCTCGACCCGGGCGCCGCCCCGCTGATCGCCGTCCGGCTGAACATCCTGACCCGCAAGTCGCTGGGCGGACTGGAGACCGACCTGTCCTCCCGCGTGCTGCGGCCGGACGGCGAGGTGCTGGCAGGGGTGTACGCCGCCGGCGAGGCGGCCGGCTTCGGCGGCGGGGGCGTGCACGGCTACCGCTCGCTGGAGGGCACGTTCCTGGGCGGCTGCCTGTTCTCGGGCCGTACGGCGGGACGGGCGGCGGCGCGGGCGCTCGGGTAGTGGGGCGCGGGCCGGGTCACGAATCCCCTCGGCGGCGGGCCGCGCCGCCGGTGACGAGCGCGGCGATCAGCCCGCCGAGGGCGAGCAGCACCCCGAGCGCGCCCAGCACGACGGCGCCGGTGAGCTTCCCCGGCAGCCCGGGTGTGTCGGGCCCGCTGTGCCAGACCACCCGGTGCCCGGTGAGCGTGGCGAGGTCGACGGTGCCCTGCAACTCGTCCCCGGTGTCGACCCGGGAGTCGATCGCGCTCTCCCGCTGGTCGCCCATCAGGAAGGCCCGACCGGGCGGGACGGTGACGTCGAAGTCCAGGTAGCAGGTGTGGGCCTGGCGGGCCGGCGGTTCGTCCAGTGGCCGCCCGTTCAGCGTGGCCTGTCCGTTGGCGCAGGCGATGCGGTCCCCGCCGAGGGCCGCGACGCGGGAGACGACGAGGTGGTCGAGCATCCAGGGGGAGTCGACGAGGTAGACCTCGCCGCGCCGGACGTCGGCGGCCGCGACGCGGTCGGAGAGGATCCGGTCGCCCTCCCGCAGCTCCGGGCGCATCGTGCCGCCCGTCATCCGATGGACCGAGTAGCCGCCGGTCAGGACCACCGAGGCCCCGAGCGCCACGCACAGGATTCCGGTCACGGCCACGGCCAGTGAGACCCACAGGCCTCGGGCCCTTCGCTTCGGCATCCGTCCGTCCCTCTCCCCGGTCCCGCTCCTCCCCCGTACCCGCGCGGAGCTGTGCGCAGCTTAATCGGAAGGGTGAGTTCCTGTTGGGGGCACCCTCCTCCGGGTCCGACCCGTGGCCGGGGCGGTGCTGGGTGACGGGTACAGTGCGGAGGCCGGTGCGCAGTGCGCCGCCGACCAGGAGGGGTCAGGAGAACCGATGAGCCGCCGAGACCGCGACGGTGTCCGGGAGCGCAAGCGGGGCGCCGGCGCCCCCGTGACCGTCACCGTCTGCCGGGGCTGCTGCTGCGGCACCGAGGCGAAGCACCCCGGGGTGGACCACGCGGGCCAGTACGAGCGGTTGCGGACGGCGGTGGGCGCGGCGGGCCGGGTCCGGGCGGTCAAGTGCCTGGACGTGTGCACCCAGTCCAACGTGGTGGTGGTCGGCCCCTCCGCCGAGGGCCGGGCGGCGGGCGGCCGGCCGGTCTGGCTGGGCTTCGTGCTGATGGACGAGATGATCGACGAGATCGCCGCCTGGGTGCGCGCGGGCGGTCCGGGCCTCGCCGACCCGCCCGGGCTGCTCGACCTCCAGCTGATCTCGGTCTCCCGGCGGGTCCGCGAGGGCCTGCCCGACTGAGGCCGCATCCTCGGCTCTACTGACTGATCGTCGGATCGTATGCAGCCGGGGTGGTCCGAGGGCCTTCGCCACTACCATGACCGGTGGCATCGGGCCGTTCCGGACGGTGCCGAGCCGTCTGCGCGCGAGGGAGGAAGCCGATGACGACGGTCTGCCGCATCTGCGCGGGCACCGGCCGGACCGCCGGCCTCAGCTGCCGGACCTGCCAGGGCACCGGCACCACCGAGGTGGGCGGCGGGGGCGGCAACTGCTTCCTCTGCGACGGCACCGGGGTGTACGTGCGCTACCGGGTGGACGCGACCGGCGCCAAGCACGCCTACCGGGACGAGATCTGCCGCACCTGTGACGGCACCGGAAACCGGGCCGCCACCCACTGGGACGAGCCCTCGGGCTGACCGCGCCCGCCCGTCGCACCCACCCCGACGTCCACTCAGGCCGAGGGGCGGGCGGGGGCCATGATGCGGCGTCGACACGGTACGGACACGTCCTTTACCGAATCATGGTCGAACATTGGCGTTCGAATGGGCGGGACGCTGCGGCCCGTTCACCCGGCGTCCGTGCGCGATCAACGCGCCGCTGAAAGAGTCCCGCGCATGGATATCCCCAACATGGGCGTGCCGGCCAAGCTTGCCGACCGCATGAGCATGGCCGAGCAGCACGAGTACCTGCGGGCCCGCTTCTCCCGCCGCCGGATGCTGCGCGCCGGTGCCGTGACCGTGGGTGCCGTCGCCGTGGGTGGCGCGCTGGGCAACGGGACGGCCTTCGCCGCTCCGGCCGGCCCGCAGCTGCTGACCGGCGGCACGACCGACGGCGTCGACGGCTCGCTGGTCGCGCCGATCGGCCGTCACCTCCAGTTCGGCCCCGAGCCGGACACCCAGTTCCGCATCTCCTGGCAGGTCCCGGCCCCGGTCAAGAAGCCGTTCCTGCGCTTCGGCAAGACCCCGTGGGAGCTGAGCCACAAGGTCCAGGCCGAGGTCCGCGCGCTGCACACCCCGGCGCTGACCCCGAACAGCCAGCCGGTGGACCAGTACTACCTGCACGTGGCGCTGGAGGACCTGCACCCCGACACCACCTACTACTACGGTGTCGGCCACGAGGGCTTCGACCCGGCCTCGCAGCAGCAGATCTCCACCCTGCACACCTTCCGCACCGCGCCCTCCCGCGACCACCGCTGGGGCAAGGTGTACGAGCCGTTCACCTTCACCGCCTTCGGCGACCAGGGCGTCAGCTCGCACGCGGCCGGCAACGACCACATCATCAAGGCCCAGAACCCGGCCTTCCACCTGCACGCCGGCGACATCTGCTACGCCGACCCGGCCGGTTCCGGCACCGACCCGGACAAGTCCGTCTTCAACGCGAAGACCTGGGACGACTTCCTGGTGCAGACCGAGACGGTCGCCGCCGACATCCCGTGGATGGTCGCGTACGGCAACCACGACGTCGAGGCCTGGTACTCGCCGAACGGCTACGGCGGCGAGAACGCCCGCTTCTTCCTGCCGAACAACGGCCCGGACCCGCGCACCGTCCCCGGCGTCTACACCTTCCGCTACAAGAACGTCGGCGTGATCTCGCTGGACGCCAACGACGTCTCCTACGAGATCCCGGCCAACCTGGGCATCTCGGCGAACAAGCAGACCAAGTGGCTGGAGCGCACCCTCAAGGACCTGCGCAACGACGAGACCATCGACTTCGTCGTGGTCTTCTTCCACCACTGCGCCTTCTCCACCACCGTCGCGCACGCCTCCGAGGGCGGTGTCCGCGAGGCCTGGGTGCCGCTGTTCGAGAAGTACCGGGTGGACCTGGTCATCAACGGCCACAACCACATCTACGAGCGCACCGACGCGATCCTCGGCAACAAGGTCTCGAAGCAGGTGCCGAGCGGCGCCACCATCGAGCCGGCCAAGGACGGCGTGGTCTACGTCACCGCGGGTGCGGCCGGCCGCAGCCTGTACAAGTTCGACGTGCCGGACACCTACGAGGGGCACGAGAACCACCAGGACGAGGTCAAGACCTACTACTGGAGCAAGGGCCGGGTGAAGACCCCCGAGACCATCCAGTGGTCGCGGGTGCGCTACACCGGCTACTCCTTCATCAAGGTCGACGTGACCCCGAAGCACCTGGGCCAGAAGTCGGTGATGAAGGTCACCGCGCTGGCCGAGGACGGCACGCAGATCGACAACTACACGATCCTGCGCAAGGTCGGCGAGGGCTGGGACTCGAACCGGGACGACGACGGCCAGGGCGGCGGCTGGGGCTGGTAGTCCCAGAACGCACCCGGCGGGCCCCGGCGGTGAGGGAGGACCTCAACGCCGGGGCCCGTACATGATGACGGCGACCCCGGCCAGGCAGATCAGCGCGCCCAGCACGTCGTAGCGGGTCGGCCGGAAACCGTCGACGGCCATGCCCCACAGCAGGGAGCCGGCCACGAACACCCCGCCGTAGGCGGCCAGCACCCGGCCGAAGTGGCTGTCCGGCTGGAGGGCCGCGACGAAGCCGTACGCGCCGAGCGCCACCACCCCCAGGCCGGCCAGCCACCACGGCCGCTGCTCGCGCACGCTCTGCCAGACCAGCCAGCAGCCGCCGATCTCGGCGACGGCGGCGAGGACGAACAGGGCGATCGAGCGCAGGACGGTCATGGCCGCCCAGCGTACGTGCTGTCAGCTCTGCCGGTAGGTGGCCAGGAAGCGCCCGATCCGGTTGACGGCCGTCTCCAGGTCGTCGGCCCGGGGCAGGGTGACGAAGCGGAAGTGGTCCGGGCGGGGCCAGTTGAAGCCGGTGCCCTGGACGACGTGGATCTTCTCGCGCAGCAGCAGGTCCAGCACGAACCGCTCGTCGTCGACGATCCGGTGCACCGCCGGGTCCAGCCTGGCGAAGGCGTACAGCGCCCCCTTGGGCTTGACGCAGCTGACGCCGGGGATCTCGTTGAGCGCCTTGACCGCGATGTCGCGCTGCTCGGTGAGCCGCCCGCTCGGCAGCACCAGGTCGTTGATGGACTGGTGGCCGCCGAGCGCCGCCTGCACGGCGTACTGGGCGGGCACGTTGGGGCACAGCCGCATGCCGGAGAGCATGGTCAGGCCCTCCAGGTAGTCGGTGGCGTGCTGCCGGGGCCCGGAGACGACCAGCCAGCCGCTGCGGAAGCCGGCCACCCGGTAGGACTTGGAGAGGCCGTTGAAGGTGAGGGTCAGCACGTCGTCGGCCAGGGCGGCCAGGCAGTGGTGCTCGGTGCCGTCGTAGAGGATCTTGTCGTAGATCTCGTCGGCCAGCACCATCAGGTGGTGGCGGCGGGCCAGGTCGAGGATGCCCTCCAGCAGTTCCTTCGGGTAGACCGCGCCGGTGGGGTTGTTGGGGTTGATGACGACGATCGCCTTGGTGCGGGCGGTGATCTTGGCGGCGATGTCGTCCAGGTCCGGGTACCACTCGGCCTCTTCGTCGCACAGGTAGTGCACGGCCTTGCCGCCGGCCAGCCGGACCGCGGCCGTCCAGAGCGGGTAGTCGGGCATCGGCACGAGCACCTCGTCGCCGTCGTCCACCAGCGCGGTGACGGCCATCTGGATCAGCTCGGAGACACCGTTGCCGAGGTAGACGTCGTTGACGGTGACGCCCTGGACCCCGCGCTGCTGGTAGTACTGCACCACCGCGCGGCGGGCCGGCAGGATGCCGCGCGAGTCGCTGTAGCCGTGCGCCTTGGGCAGGTTGCGGATGATGTCCTGGATGATCTCCTCGGGCGCCTCGAAGCCGAACGGGGCCGGGTTGCCGGTGTTCAGCCGCAGCACGCTGTGCCCGGCCTCCTCCAGGGCGTTGGCCTGGTCGACCACCGGGCCCCGGATCTCGTAGCACACGTCATTCAGCTTGCTGGACTGCCGAAACTCCATCTGCGGCCTCCCGACCGTCACCACCGCTCCGTTGCTTCAGCTTTGTTCTACCAAGTGTGTACTTGGAAAGTCCAACCTCTTGGCTATGCTGATCCACATGTCACGCCGAAGCTACGACCAGTACTGCGCCGTCGCCCGCGCCCTGGACGCGGTGGGGGAGCGCTGGAGCCTCCTGATCGTCCGTGAGCTCCTCGGCGGCCCGCGCCGCTACACCGACCTGCACGCCGACCTGCCCGGCGTCTCCACCGACATCCTGGCCGCCCGGCTCAAGCAGCTGGAGGGCGAGGGGCTGGTCACCCGCCGCCGGCTGGAACGGCCCGCCAGCGCGACGGTCTACGAACTGACCGGGCGCGGCCGCGAACTGCGGCCGGTCGTCGAGGCGCTGGGGGAGTGGGGCCTGGCCGCCCTCGGCGAGCAGCGGCCCACCGACGCCGTGCGGGAGCACTGGTTCACGCCCCGGAAGGCGGAGGAGGAGGCAGCGGTCGCGGCCGGCTGACGGCCGAGGGCGTGCCCGGAGGGACGGGCGGGGCGGCGGCAAGGCCCCCGTCGCCGACCGCCGCCCCGTGGCCTCAGGATGGCCCGGGCCGATGAACGAACACTCGACGGGCGATGAGCGCCGGGGGCCCGCGCGGCCCCGAACGGGCACGCACGTACGATCGTCGGACCGCGAAGCCATCTCAGGAGAGCGGAGGCCGGCCCGTGCCCACCCCCTACCGCAGCTACGTCGCCGTCGGCGACTCCTTCACCGAGGGCATGTGCGACGACCTGCTGCCGGACGGCCACCACCGGGGCTGGGCCGACCGGGTCGCCTCGGCGCTGGCCGCCGAGCGTTCCGACGGGGACTTCCGGTACGCCAACCTCGCCGTCCGCGGCAAGCTCATCGGCCAGATCCACGACGAACAGCTCGCCCCCGCCGCCGCGATGGGCGCCGAGCTGGTCACCCTGGCCGGCGGGCTCAACGACGTACTGCGCCCCGGCTGCGACATCGACGCGGTCGAGCGGCAGCTCGGCCGCTGCGCCGCCGAGCTGCGCGCCACCGGCGCCACCGTCGTGCTGTTCACCAGCACCGACCCCACCCGCCGCCTGGCGGGCAGTGCCCGGCTGCTGCCCGCCATCCTGCGGATGAAGGCCTTCGTCCAGGAGCTGGGCTGGCAGGACGGCTTCGCCGTGGTCGACCTGTTCTCCGCGCCTTGCTTCGACGACCGCCGGCTGTGGGCCGAGGACCGGCTGCACCTGTCGCCCGAAGGGCACCGCCGGGT
>NZ_JAHSQD010000024.1 GCF_020103755.1 Streptomyces sp. LS1784 | reverse complement strand
GCACCGCCCCCACCCGGCCCCCGCTGAGCGCCCGGGACCTCGCCCGCGACCCGCGGCGCCTGTTCGCGCCCGGCTCGGACCTCGGCGTGCAGCTGCTGTCCGCACTCGACCCCCGGCTGCGCGACGGCCTCTACCCCGCCTGGCGGCGGGTCGACCTGACGGCGCCGCTCGCCGTGCACGAGATCCAGGCGATGCGGGTGGTCGCCACCCCGTTCGGCGCCACCGCGCCACTCAAGCCTGTCTACGGCAACGACGGCCGGATCGACCGCTACGTGGACTGGCCGCTCTCCGGCAGCACGCTGATCGGCGTCCGGGTCGGCTTCGACACCGCCGGCACCGTCCCGAAGACCGCCGACTTCACGTACGTCGAGGCCGGCAGCCTGACGCACAACGGCTTCTCGCTGCCGTGGGACCACACCTTCCCCTTCGGGCCCGGACAGGTCAAGGTGGTCACCACCGAGCCGCCGGCGCCGCAGCCGAATCCGCACGCCGCCGCCGTGCGCGCCGCCGTGCCCGCTCCCGACCAGGAGGCCGGGGTCAGCGCCAAGTTCCTGGCCGAGCTGCCCGAGCGCACCGTCTTCGTGTCCCGCCCGCAGGCCGACGGCCGCATCCACGTGAAGGTCGACGGCGGGCCCGGCGCCGCGCTCGACTACCAGCTCGACCCGGGCCAGGAGAAGACCGGCGAGTCCGGCGAGCTGAACGTCCGGGTCCACCGCTACAGCGCCACCGACGAGTCGCCGCCCGCGGTCGAGGTGGTGTTCACCACGAAGCTGCAGCCGGTCTCCGGCACGGTCCTCACCCTCGACGCCGTGTACGACCAGATCGCGCCCGGCAGCTGGGTGGTCATCCAGCGCCCGCGCAAGGGAATCGACGGCGGCATCCCGGGCAGCCGCGACCTCGCCGAGGTCATCACCCGGGTGACCGACGTACGCGTGATCTCCCGCGCCGACTTCGGCATCACCGGCAAGGTAACCGAACTGTCCCTGCAGCAGCCGTGGTTGGACGAGAAGGACACCCAGCTCTCGGACATCCGGGACGCCACCGTCTACGCCCGCGGCGAGTCGCTGCGGCTCGCCGACGAGCCCGTCACCGAGGAGGTCCACGGCGACCGGATCGAACTCGCCCGGCTCTACGACGGGCTGACCCCCGGCCGGTGGATCGCGGTCAGCGGCGAGCGGACCGACATCCCGAACACCGCCGGGGTCCGGGGCACCGAACTCGCCATGATCGCCGGCATCGAGCAGAGCGTCGACCCGTGCCTGCCCGGGGACACCGTCCGCACCACCATCACGCTCAGCGCCCGCCTCGCCTTCCGCTACCGGCGCGACACCGTCCAGGTCCTCGGTAACGTGGTCCGCGCCACCCAGGGCGCCACCCGCGACGAGGCCATCGGCAGCGGCGACGCCGGCCTACCCGGCCAGCGCTTCACGCTGTGGCAGTCGCCGCTCACCTGGCTCGCCGCCGACACCCCCAGGGGCGCGCGCAGCACCCTGGAGGTCCGGGTCGACGGGGTGCGCTGGCACGAGGTCGACAGCCTCGCCGGGCGCGGCCCGGACGAACAGGTCTACGTCACCGCGACCACGACCGACGGCCGCACCACCGTCACCTTCGGCGACGGCGTGCACGGTTCACGCCTGCCCACCGGCCGGGAGAACGTCCGCGCCCGCTACCGGATCGGCATCGGCGAGAGCGGCAACGTCGGCGCCGGACGGATCACCCAGCTCACCACCCGCCCGCTCGGCGTCTCCGCCGTCGTCAACCCGTTGCCCGCCACCGGCGGCGCCGGACCGGACGGCCCGGGCCTGGCCAGGCGCAACATCCCGCTCGCCGTCACCGCCCTGGACCGGCTGGTCTCGGTGCCCGACTACGAGAACTTCACCCGCTCCCGGGCCGGCATCGGGCGCGCGAGCGCCACCCGGCTCTCGGACGGCAGGCGGGAGCTCATCCACGTCACGGTGGCCGGGGTGGACGACATCCCGCTCACCGCCGACTCCGACCTGATCCGCACCCTGCGGTCCTCGCTCACCACCTACGGCGACCCGAAGCTGCCGGTCGAGGTCGCGCTGCGCGAACTCGTCCTGCTGGTCGTCGCCCTGAGCGTCAAGGTCGACCCGGACCACTCCTGGGACCTGGTCGAACCGGCGCTGCGCCGCGCCCTGCTCGACCGGCTCGGCTACGCCGGGCGCCAACTCGGCCAGAGCGCCCACCTGTCCGAGGTGCTCACCGCCGCCCAGGCCGTCCCCGGCGTGGACTGGGTCGAGGTCGACGCCTTCACGGGCGTGCCCGGCAGCCTCACCCCGGAGGGCCTGGAGCACCTGTCCGAGCGGCTCGCCCAGCCGCAGCCGACCGTCCCGGCCCGACTCGCCCGCTTCGACGAACAGCGGTACCGGGTGCGGGGCCCCGAAGGGGAGGCCCTTACCGAGGTCGCCGCCCGCAACGGCATCTCGGTCGCCGAGCTGCTGCGTCTCAACCCGTCCGTCACCGACACCCAGCCGCTGCCGCCCGGCCGCGTGGTGACGGTGTTCCGCGGCATCCGCCCGGCCCAACTCGCCCTGCTGTCACCGAACCTGCCCGACACGTTGATCCTCAAGGAGGTGCTCCGATGACTCGTGATCCGGACGGACTGGTGGAGCTGCTGCCGCAGTGGCACCGGCTGCGGGACGCCGAGGCGGGCGAGCCGCTGCGCGCCCTGTTGGCCGTCATCGCCGAGCAGGTCGACGTCGTCCGCAGCGGCGTCGAACAGGGCTACCAGGACTGGTTCGTGGAGACCGCCGCCGACTGGGCCGTCGCCTACCTCGGCGACCTGGTCGGCTACCGGATCCGGCCCGGCTCCGCGGCGGTGCGCGCCACCGGCCTGACCGGCGGGGCCGCCCCGGAGCGGGCCGCGGCCCGCGACCGGCTCGCCGCCCGGCTGGCGCCGCGGCACGACATCGCGAACACCGTCGCCAACCGCCGGCGCAAGGGCACGCTCGCCCTGCTGGAGGAGCTGTCCGCCTCGGTCGCCGACTGGCCGGCCCGGGCGGTGGAGCTCTCCCGGCTGCTCGGCGGCACCCAGCCGGTGCGGCTGCTGCGCCCGGACGAGGAGCCGGCCGACCGTCAGCGGCTGAGCCGGGGCCGGCTGGTCGACGTGCGGCGCGGCGCCGAGCTGGACCTGCTCGGCGGGCCCTTCGACGGGCAGGCGCACACCGCCGACGTCCGCCGGGCCGCCTCCACCCGCTGCCAGGGCGGCTACACGCCGGCCGGTGTCGCCCTGTACGTCTGGCGGCTGAAGCCGTACCCGGTCACCCGGGCACCCGCGTACTGCATCGACCGGGCCAGGAACCTCTTCACCTTCTCGGTCCTCGGCAACGACGCCCAGCTGGTCACCAAACCCGAGCCGGAGCCGTCGACCACCCACCTCGCGACGATCGACAACGTGCCGGCCCCGATCCGGCGCCGTCAGCTCGCCGAGCGCCTGGCCGACTACTACGGGCCGGGCAAGAGCTTCGCCATCTGGCGCGACGGCGCCCAGGAGCCGGTCCCGCCCGCCGAGATCACGGTGGCCGACCTGAGCGACTGGACGTACCGGCCCAAGCGCGGGCAGGTCGCCGTCGACCCGCTGCTCGGCCGGATCGCCTTCGGCGCCCGCTCCGCCCCGCGCCGCGGCGTCTGGGTCGACTACCACTACGCGTCCGGCGACGACACCGGCGGCGGGGAGTACCCGCGCGACCGCCCGGAGGCCCGGCACCGGACGGTCTACCGGGTCGGCCCCGGCGGGCCGTACGAGCGGATCAACGACGCCTACCAGAAGTGGCGCGCCGACCAGGAGTCCGGCAGCGCGGGCGGCGCCGCCGTCATCGAGATCACCCACAGCGGCGCCTACCAGGAACAGGTGGACTTCGACCTGGCGGCCGACGACCGCCTCGAACTGCGCGCCGCCGAGGGCACCCGGCCGGTGATCCGGCTGCTCGACTGGTACAGCAACCGGCCGGACGCACTCAACGTCCGGGGCGTCTGCCCGGGCGGGCGGCTGGTCCTGGACGGGCTGCTGATCACCGGTCGCGGGGTCAACGTCACCGGACCGCTGGCCTCCGTCACCCTGCGGCACTGCACCCTGGTGCCGGGCTGGTCGCTGGAGCCGCACTGCGAACCGCACTCGCCGCAGGAGCCCAGCCTCGTGCTGGACCACACCACCGCCTGCGTGAAGATCGAGCGCAGCATCCTGGGCACGATCCAGGTCGTCGGCGACGAGGTCGACACCGACCCGCTGGAGATCCACCTCGCCGACAGCATCCTGGACGCCACCGGTCCCGAGCGCCCGGCGCTCTCCGGGCCCGACTGCGAGCACGCCTACGCGCTGCTGCACGCCCACCGATCCACCGTGGTCGGCGAGGTGCACACCCACGCGGTGCCGATCGCCGAGGACTGCGTGTTCACCGGGCGGCTGCGGGTGGCCCGCCGCTCGCTCGGCTGCCTGCGGTTCTGCTACGTCCCGCCGTGCTCGCGCACCCCGCGCCGGTACGAGTGCCAGCCGGACCTGGTGCGCTCGGCGGTGACCGAGCTGGTCGAGCGCGGCGAGCTGGACCCAGCGCAGGCCGCCCGACTGCGCGAGCTGGAGGCCGAGCGGGTCCGCCCGCTGTTCACCAGCCTGCGGTACGGCACGCCCGGCTACGGCCAGTTGGCCGCCGGGTGCGCGCCGGAGATCACCCGCGGCGCCGAGGACCGCTGCGAACTCGGCGCCTTCCACAACCTGTTCCAGCCCCAGCGCGAGGACAACCTGCGGGCGCGGCTGGCCGAGTACACCCCGGCCGGCACCGACGCCGGGATCTTCCACGCCTCCTGACCCGCTCCGAGTGAATCCGAAAGGGAAACCGTGCACGCAGACTTCTCGCGCCTGACCTTCCGGCCCGGCAAGCACTACTCCGCGGTGCTGACCCAGCAGGGCCGGGTCCAGCTCGACGCCGACGCCAACGAGCAGGCCGCGATCGAGCGGTACCAGCTGCGCGCGCTCGCCGCCGACCTGATCGGCCGCCGCGGCGGACCGGCCGCGGCGGCCGGATTCGCCATCGGCTACGTGCCGGGCAACCACGACGTGGACGACCTCACCATCGGCGGCGGCCGCTACTACGTGGACGGCATCCTGTGCGAGGCCGACCGGCCCGAGCCCGGCATCGCCGTGCCCGACGACGGCGGCCAGGGCAACGGCAGCGACGCCCGGGAGGCGCCCGCCGGCTGGACGTACTGGGACCAGCCGGACGCCTACCGGGACCAGGAGCGCGACGGCGACCGGCTGCCCGGCGAATTCCCGTTCCTGGTCTACCTGAAGGTCTGGGAGCGCAGCGTCATCGCCGTCGAGGACCCGGAGATCCGCGAGGTCGCGCTCGGTACGGCGATGCCCGACACGGCGGCCCGGGCCAAGCTCGTCTGGCAGGTACTCGCCCTGCCCGCCTCGGAGTTGAGTGTTCCGGACGGCGGGGCGTCCCGGGTGAGGGAGGCCTTCGACGCGTGGGCCGAGCCGCACGAGCGGCCGGGCGGGCTGCTGGCCGCGCGCGCCCGGCGGCCGGAGCGGGCGAGCGAGGAACCGTGCCTGGCCCACCCCGAGGCCGGCTACCGGGGTCCGGAGAACCAGCTGTACCGGGTGGAGGTCCACCACGGCGGCTCGGCGGAGGGCTGCGCCACGTTCAAGTGGTCCCGGGAGAACGGCTCGGTCGTCCTGCCGATCGCCTCGATCGAGGGCGTCTGGGTCGACCTCACCACGCTGGGCGACGACGACAAGCTCAGCCTCTCGGTCGGCGACTGGGTCGAGGTCGCGGACAGCGCGTACGTCAGCCGGGGCGAGGCGGCGAACCTGCTCCAGGTGGAGGAGACCGACCTGCCGGGGCGCCGGGTGCGGCTGTCCGCCGAACCGGTGCCGGAGGTCGGGCGGCTGGCCGAGCGCCACCCGTTCCTGCGCCGCTGGGACCACCGGGCGCCCCGCGGCCGGGACGCCCTGCCGCTGGCCGGCGGCGCCCTGCAGCTCCAGGAGGGCGCCTGGCTCGACCTGGAGGACGGCGTCCAGGTGTACTTCCGACCGGGCGGCGAATACACCCGGGGCGACTACTGGCTCATCCCCGCGCGGACCGCCACCGGCTCAGTGGAATGGCCGCAGAACGCGGCCGGCGAAGCGCTGCTCCGGGAACCGGCCGGGGTCCGGGTGCACCATGCCCCGCTCGCCTGGGTGAAGGGCCCGACCACGGTCGTCGACCTCCGGCAGACCTTCGCCCCGCTGACCGCCCCCACCCCGCAGTAGGGCGTGTCTGACAATTCCCGCCGGGTCCGACGCGAATTGTCAGACCCGCCCCAGCAGGTCCACGGCCCGCGCATCGAGTACCTCATCGGCCAGGCCCCGCCCCAGGCCTGGCAGAGGCTGTCCGCCGGACACGGCGCCAAGGGCGACCGCTTCTGCGACTGGGCCGCCGCCCGCCTGCCCGCCATCGGGGAGTTCGACGGCGACCAGCCCACCCGCCGGCGCTGGATGCTGGCCCGCCGCAGCATCACCAAGCCCGACGAGATCGCCTACTACCTCGCCTGGGGTAAATGCACAGGCTTCCACCTCGGTCCTGGCCAGCGGAAACGCGAACGGCTCGCCAGCTACGCGCTCGTCACATGAGCCGGAGGCCCCGCTCCGCCGGTCTTCCGAGCGGTCGTCGGGGCGGGGGGCTCAGCCCACTGACGAGAGGTCTGGGGGACCGGGAGCGGCGGGGTCTTGGGGGTCAGCCCCTCGTGGGAACGGGATTGGCCGGGTCGCCCAGCCCAGGGGGTGTGGGTGTCAGGGGTGACGGTCACGCCTGGGCCCTCGCCCTCGCCGTCAACCGCCGACTCACCCGCGCCGCCGCCCCACACGGCCCGGCTGAGCCGAGCCCGCAGGGGCCGCCACCGTCGGAACGAATGACGAGGCGGCACCGACGCGACTGTGAACCGGGACCGCGAAACGGCCCTGGTGAGCGAAGACGACATTCCAGCCGTCCCACCCCTGGCGGCGGTGTTGTGGCCACGGCTGGCAGGGTGCAACAGTCCGGCTCGGGAGCGGAGGAGCCGGCCGCAGGGGCGTTCGATCAGCGATCGTTCGACCCGACGAGCCCGACCACCAACCGACGCGCGTACGCGGTGTCGAGCCCCTCCGGACGAAAGAGGATGCGGTACATCATGGGGGCGACGACGCGGTCGAGGACTGTCTCGACGTCGGGTGCGTTCTCCTCGCGGCCGACCGCGCGGTCGAGGATGACGTCGATCTGCTCGGCCGCGTAGGCCGAGCACTGGCCGGCGTTGGTGCCGTCCGGGTCGCCGAGCAGGGCGTCGCGGATGTAGGCGCGGCCCGTGGGGACGGACATCTCCTCCAGGAACTGCTCGGCCCAGGCCTCAAGGTCGGACCTGAGGCTTCCCTTGTCCTCCGGCGCCGTCTCGGGCCGCAGACGCTCGACCGCCACGTCCGACAGCAGCTCCTGCAGGTCGCCCCAGCGACGGTAGATCGTGGACGGGGTGACTCCGGCGCGGGTGGCCACCAGGGGTACCGTGAGGGCTTCGCGGCCCACCTCCGCCTCGAGTTCGCGCACGGCGGCGTGCACCGACGCCTGCACCCTGGCGCTGCGCCCACCGGGACGCACCATGGTCTTTCGGCTCATGGAACCACCTTAAAGCAAATATGCTGCTTCAAGCGCTCGTCCTGGCCCCGGCCGGTGCGGCCGGAGCCACTCCGTCGGTTCGTCACACCGCTGCCAGCCGGCGTGCGGGCCGGGTCTGCTCGTAGGCGTGACCGACCCGCAGCAGCACCGGCTCCCCGAGGGGGCGGCCGAGCAGCTGCATGCCGATGGGCAGGCCTGTCGTGTCGTGGCCGACCGGGACGGACAGCGAGGGCACCCCGGTGATGTTGGCGGGGGCGGAGAGGCGTACGTAGGCGTCGGAGACCCCCTCGACGGTGCCGTCCGGCCAGGTGATCGACTCGTCGTCCGCCTTCACCGCAGTGGCCGGGACCGTCGGGGCGGCGATCACGTCGACCTCCTCCAGCAGGCGGGCCCAGGCCTGCTGCATGAGGGTGCGCGAGCGCTGGGCGCGCAGGTAGTCCCCGGCCGGCATCAGCTCGCCGACTTCGAGAAGGATCCGCACGTCAGCCTGGTACAGCTCGGGGACGGCGCGCACGGTGCGCTCGTGGTAGGCGGTGGCCTCCGGCACCATCAGGCCCCACTGGGTGGCCTGGATGTAGCGCGTCATCGGGATCTCGACCTCGACGAGCTGCGCTCCGAGGCTCTCGAGCTCGGCTGTGGCGAGCCGGACGGCGGCCTCCACCTCAGGGTCGACGTGGTCGAAGTAGTAGTTGCGCGGCACGCCGATGCGCAGGCCCGTCAGTTCCGTGGCGCCGCCGGGCCGGTAGTCCGGGCCGGCGGTGACCAGGGAGGCGGGGTCGCGGGGATCGTGGCCGGCCAGGACGGACAGGACCAGGGCGGCGTCCTCCACGGTGCGGGTGATCGGGCCCACGTGGTCCAGCGACCAGGACAGGGACGTCACACCGTGGCGGGGGACGAGGCCGTAGGTCGGCTTGAGGCCGACGACTCCGTTGAGCGCGGAGGGCACCCGGATCGATCCGCCGGTGTCGGTGCCCAGAGCGAAGGTCGCGGCGCCCGCGGCGACGGCGACGGCGGAACCGCCGCTGGAGCCGCCGGCGACCCGGCCCCGATCCCAGGCGTTGTGGGTCTGCGGGGTGGTCAGACCGTAGGCGAACTCATGGGTGTGCGTCTTGCCGAGCAGGACCGCACCGGCCGCGGCCAGGCGGGCGGCGACCGTGCTGTCGGCCTCGGCGCGGTGGTCCGCCCGGACCCGGGAGCTGGCCGTGGTGGCCGCGCCGGCGACGTCGATCAGGTCTTTCAGCCCCATGGGGATGCCGTGCAACGGGCCGTGCAGACGGCCGGCTGCGACATCCTGCTCAGCCTCGCGCGCCGCCCGGCGGGCCTCCTCCGCCGCGACGGTGACGTATGCCTGAAGGTGCCGCTCCACCTGCTCGAGGCGGTCGAGGACGGAGTCCACCAGCTCGACGGGGGACAGCTTTCGCGCCCGGATCGCGTCAGCGGCTGCGGCGATGGACAGTTCATACGGCTGCATCGTTCTTCTCCTCTCCGGCGCGGTAGGCGGCGGCAGGCGGGGTGTCTCCGAAGTCCAGTTCCCGCAGGATCGCGACGACGGACTGGATGTGGTTGGCGGTGGCGGCCACCGCGGCGAGCCGGTCGGCCGGCAGTGGGAGCCCGGCGCGGTCGGCCCAGCGGGCCGCCTCCGATGGCGTGAGTTCGGCAGCGGACATGAACGTTCTCTCCTGATCGGACTGGAGCAACGAAGCAGCCTCGGGCAACTCTCCGCGCCAAAAGCTAACAGTTTGCTTTAGCTGACACTAGGGCCTACCGTGGATTAAAGCAAACCAATTGCGTTTAGCGGGAGGGTTTCCATGTCCAACGCCACGTCAGACGCGGCAGCGCAATGCCTGTGCCCCGCAGCCCGCACCCGCGCGGCCTCCTTCGCCCTCGACGTGTCGATCGTCGCCCTCCTCCTGGCCGCCTCCAGTGCGCCGACGCCGCTGTACCCCCTGTACCAGGACCAATGGGGCCTGACCGCCCTGACGATCACGGTGGTCTTCAGCGCCTACTCCCTGACGCTGCTGGTGGCCCTGCTCATCGTCGGAGGGCTCTCCGACCACCTGGGGCGGCGGCCCGTCCTGATGGGTGCCCTGGTCCTGGAGGCAGCCTCCATGCTGCTGCTGGCCTCGGCGGACGGCGCCGGACCGCTCATCGCCGCCCGCATCCTGCAAGGGGCGGCCACGGGCGCCGCCACCAGCGCCGCGGGCGCCGCCCTCCTCGACCTTGAGGACCCCCGGCGTCCCGGCCGGTCCGCCCTGGCCAACAGCATCGCCCCAATCGTCGGCATGTCGGCCGGCGTACTGGTCTCCACCCTGCTCGTGCGCTTCGTTCCGGCTCCCACGGCCACCGTGTACGTAGTCCTGGCGGCACTCTTCGCCGCCCAGACGATCGCGGTCATCCTGACGCCGGAGACGGCCCACCCACACCCTGGCGCGCTGCGCTCCCTGCGTCCGCGGCTCGCCGTGCCGCCCTCGGCGCGCCGCGCCCTGCTGGCAGCCGGCACCGGAGTCGCCGCCGTCTGGGCGCTGGGCGGCTTCTACTCCTCCCTCGGACCGGCGCTCGTACGCCTGGTCGCCCCCGGCGCCCCGCACGTGTTTGCCGGGATGGTCTTCTTCGTTGTCAGTGCCGGGGCCGCGCTCACCGTGTGGAGGCTGCGCAGGACCGCACCGCTCGCCGCCGCCACCGGCGGAACCCTGGTGGTCATCCCCTCCACGGCCCTGAGCCTGCTCGGTCTGCACAACGCCAGCCTGACCGCCGTCTACGGCGGCGCGGCCCTGGCCGGCATCGCCTTCGGCGCTGTCTCCCAAGGCGCGCTCCGCATGATGCTCGCCTCGTTCGACGAAGGGGACCGCGCCGCGACCCTGGCCGCCTATTACGTCCTCAGCTACCTGTCCATGAGCCTGCCCGCCATCGCCACGGGCGCCGCCGCCCAACACTTCGGACTGCGGACTGCTTCCCTCGCCTACGCCGTGGCCGCCGCACTCCTCGCCGTCGCGGCGGCGGCAGCACTCACCGCCTCCGGACGCAAGGCACTCCGCATCACAGACGGCCACCTCCGCTGAAACCACCGAACAACAAAGGAACGACGGACCATGAACGCTTCACCGACCGGCCAGACCACCGCCATCCCCTCCTGGGCCGTGGGCGCTGTCACCGTCCACCGCATCGACGAGGTCCTCCTGCCGCCCGCGACCGGCCCCTGGCTGCTGCCGAACGCCACCACGGACGTGGTCAAGCACCAGGACTGGCTGCAACCTGACTTCGCCGACCACGAGGGCATCCTGCACATCGACAGCCACAGCTTCGCCTTCACCGTCGGCGGGCTGCGCATCCTCGTCGACACCGGCATCGGCAACGGCAAGGAGCGGGCCAACCCGGCGTGGCACAACCTGCGGACCGACTTTCTCGAGCGCCTCACCGCTGCCGGCTTCCACCCGGACTCCGTCGATCTGGTGATCCTCACCCACCTGCACGCCGACCACGTCGGCTGGAACACGCAGGAGGTGAATGGCGAGTGGGTCCCCACCTTCCCCAACGCCCGCTACGTCACATCCCGCGCCGAGCGGGAGTTCTGGGCCACGTACGACATGGAGGAGGCACGCAGGCACATGTTCCGCGACTCCGTGGTCCCGGTCGAGGAGGCACGGCTGCTCGACCTCGTCGACGTCCCAGCCGAGGGTGTCGAGATCGCCCCGGGCCTGCGCCTGCTGCCCACGCCCGGTCACACCCCCGGCCACATCGCCGTCGAGCTGACCAGCCAGGGGGAGACGGCGCTGATCACCGGCGACTGCATCCACCACCCGGTCCAGTTCGCCCACCCCGCCATCGGCGCCTGCGTCGACATCGACCCGGCGCAGTCCGAGGCCTCGCGCCGCAAGCTGCTCGGCTCCCTCGCCGACACGGACACCCTGGTCCTCGGCACGCACTTCGCACCGCCCACCGCCGGCCTCGTGGTTACCCACGAGAACGCCTACCGGCTCGCGCCCGTCCCCGCCACCCCGCGGACCGTCCTGCACTGACCACGTGGCCGGTCCGGCCCGTGGTCGGCCGCGCGGAGCGCAGGCCGACCACGGGCACGCAGGCGACCGTTCGTATGGTGGCGAGGCGTTGGACAGCGGCTCCCGTATGCGCCCGCCGTACATCCCGATGAAGCTCGGTCCGACCTTCGCGACCGACCGGCGGTCGCAGAAGAGCCCTGGCGACGCTCGACCGGCCCCGTGGTCGGGTTGATCCTGTCGTAGGCGCGCTCTCCAGCCGCTGGCGCTGGTCGTGGTCGACTTCGCCGTTCAGGTGGAGGACCTGGGCGGCCCCAGGGATTGTCGTAGTGGTGATCCGTAGCAGCGGTGCGGTGGCGCCGGTGTTCTCAGTGAGTGTGCCGTGCCGGGGGGATATGAGAGCTCCCTTCCGGCCGGGGAGAGGTGCCCGTACACGAGCCTGCCCCGGGCCGGTGGCCTCGTCCAGCGGGCTCCGTCGCCGAAAACGAAGGCCCGGCCCTGCAGCGCTCCCACGCTCACGGGCCGGGCCCGCCGCTTCAGGCGACGGCAGCCAGGTCCGCGCGGCCGGACAGCAGAGCGTAGCCGCGGGGCAGGTGGGGGACTTGCCGGGTGGCCCGGGGCGTACCCACACTGGAGTGACTCGTAGGGGGCGTCATGTGGGTGGTACTGGTCCTGCTGGCAGGGACGGGTATGGGACTGGCCGCGGCCTGGCTCAATTTCCGGGCCAAGGCGCGTGGGCTGAACCGGGCCGAACGGCTGGCGGCGGGACGGGAGTTCGACCTCGGACTAGAGGAACTCGCCTGTCTGGCACACCACCTGGCGGAGTTGAAGCTCTTGGAAATGTACGAGGCGGGCCGGATCGTCGTCTCCCGTACGGGGGACGTCACCGCGACCACGGCCCTCGCCTGCCCGGAGGACGGCTTCGAGGCGGAGGTCGTGCGCCGCCTCGGCCCCACCCGCACCGGTGACATGGGGAAGCTGATCACATGGGTGGACTACGACCCGCCGGCGCAGGCCCTGCGCAGCCGACTGGCGGTCGCGGGCCTACTCAACGACCGTGAGTTGGTCGACCGGATGTGGCTGGCCTACGGTTGGACGCCCGTGGCGTCCGGCGCGGTGGCCGTGGCGGGTGTGGCCGCATTCGTGTTCACGCTCGTGCGGCACGACAACTGGCTTTTCCCACTGGTGGCTTTCCCCGTGCTGTTCGCGGTGGCCCTGTTGGTCAACTATCTCGTGGAGCCGCCCTGGGAAGCCCGGGACCGGTACACCTCGCTCGGCTCCCGCGTACTCTCCGAAGCCCGGGCGGCCGACCGTCGCGAGCACGGGCCCACGGTCGACCGTCGCGAGCACGGGCCGATGGCCGTGGCCCTGGCCGGGCTGTCGGCTCTGCCGGTGGACCATGCCCTGCGGATCTGCCTCGAAGCCTCCCGGGCTCGGGCCCGCAAGCGCGCCGGCACCACCCGCGGCATCGGCGGTGGCAGCTACAGCGGCGCGAGCTGCGGGACCGGTTGTGCGTTGGGCTGCGGGACAAGTTGTGGTTCGAGCTGCGGCAACGGCTCCTGACCGCGGTGGAACTTCACGTTGAAGTTCCACCGGAAGGCCGAGCACCCCGCCGACCTCCTTGACCGTGACCGGCCCAGCCGCGTCCCGCACGATGGTCAAGATGCGCTGATAGTCCGGCGGGAGCGTATCGGGACAGACGCCGACGGCACGAGTCGGGATCAGTCACACCGACCGGCCGCCCACCTGGGCTTCCGGTGGCGCGGGCGCAAGCGACAAGTACTCACCAAGGCCCTGCTCCCTGATCCGCTGCACGACGCGTTCGGCCACCACCAGTTCATCACGCTCGACCCGCACGTCGGCCAGCCGCTTGACCAGTTCCTCCTCCAGAAGGTCCAGCTCGGCACGCCGAGCGGCGATCCGTTCCAGCATCACCGAATCCGTCATGGATCCAGAGCGCAGGAACCCCACCGCGCTCTGCGACGCCGAAACCGGGAAACGTCAAACGATCGAGACCGCAGACAGCCGCCCACGACCAGCACGAGCACGAGCACCTACCATCCCAGCCATGCCATCACCCTGACCAACAGCTTCAAGATGGTAGGTCCTCAGTGCTACGAGCGACCGGTTCTACTCGGTCCGCAGCGCGGTGGCGGTCCGGGAGCGGGCCGCCCAGCCGGCCGGCAGCAGGGCGCCGAGCAGGGCGATTGCGATCCCGCCGGCCAGCAGCGGGAGCAGTATCCCGGCGGTGTAGACGTCGGTCACGCTCGACGGCAGGTTCCTGCCGATCGCGCTCGCCATCTGGGTCATCGTCGCCTTCTCCACCGCTATCCCGATCGGGACCCCGATCAGCCCGGCGACCAGACCGGTGAGGCTCACCGAGGTCAGCACCATCGCGATGGTCTGCTTGGGCGTCATCCCGAGGGCCTTGAAGATCCCCAGGTCGTGGATCCGTTCCCGGGTGTCCTGCACCACGGTGTTCAGCACGCCGAGCGCGGCGACCGCGATCATCATCAGCGTGAGGGTGGCCACCAGGGCGACCATGGTGAGCACCGTGGGGTTCGCGTACGTGATGTTCGGGGTGGCCGCGGCGTGCAGCGGGGTCAGCGCGGCGGTGGCCGAGGCGGACCAGGTGGAGCCGCTGACGTTGTCGGCCAGCTTGACGTTGAACTGGGTGATGTACGGCGTCAGACCTGCGGCGGTGAACGAGGCGTTGTCGGTCATCAGGACCGCGTTGCTGGTGGCATCGAAGTCGATGCCGACGATCCGCAGCGGCAGTCGCTTGTTGTCCTGCGCCACGGTGACGGTGTCGCCGACGTGCACCCCGGCCGTCGAGGCCAGGGAGTCGTTGATCACGGCTTCGCCGGGGTTCTGGTACCAGCGGCCGTGCAGCAGCACCATGTTGGTCCAGGACAGGTCGCCGGTGGTGGTGTCCACAATCGCATGGTCCCCCGTCGGCGCGCCGATCAGGGTCGCGCCGCTGTTGCCCCAGCCGAACGCGGCCTTCGTGCCCGGGACCGAAGCGATCGCGGCGGCCACCTCGGTGGAGTCCAGGTGGGGATTGGCAGGGCCGCCGCCGGGGGCGTGGAAGCCGGCGGGCGTGCCGGCGGGCACCACGATCATCGACGCGGCGTTGAAGCCGGCGGTATTCGTGTCCGTGTACTTGGTGAACGCGGTCTCCAGCCCCATTGCGAACGTGACGCTGACCGCGCCGAACAGCACTGCGGCGCCGACCAGCGCGGCCCGGGCCGGCTTGGCGAACGGTTGGGCCAGTCCCAGCGACATCGGCCGGGGCAGCGGCAGCCTGCTTGCCAGGCGCTGCGCGCCTTGGCCGCGCTTGGCCTTCGGGGCACGGCCGACGACCAGGGTCTGCACCGCCGGCATGCGGCCGGCCCGAAGTGCCGGGATGAGCGCGGTGACACCGACGATGACCAAGGTGCCGATCGGCACGACGAGGCTGACCCACACCGGCAGGCTGGCGTCGGCGGCACCGAGATCCTTGCTGGCTTTGCCCAGGACCGGAACGGCCAGCACGTTGCCCATCAGCGTGCCGCCCACCACGCCGATCGTCGCCGGGATCAGGGCTTGTGCGGCGTAGGCGCGGGCCACCTGCCAGGGGGTGAAGCCGAGCGACTTCAGGATCCCGATGCGCCGGATTCCCGAGACCACCGCGCCGCTGACCACGATCGCGATGATCAGCACCGACAGGAACAGGCCGAGGACGCCGAAGACGATCAGGAACGGCACGAAGGACTTCGCGCTGCCGACGGCCTGCTTCTCCGCGGCCAGGTAGGACTGTCCGCTCTCGACCGAGCCGGCCGGCGCGGCGGCGGCGATCGCCTGCTTGTCCGTGGTGAGGTCGGCGTCGGTCCCGGATTTGGCGAACCGGTAGAGCATCTGCTCGTCGGTCTTGGCGCCGGCGGCGGTCATCCGCGCGAAGCCGTCGGCGGTGAGGAAGCCGGTGGCGGTGTTGGTCAGCGAGTTCGCCAGGCCGACGACCTTGAACGAGGGCTTGCCCGGCAGCGAGTCGAACACCACGGAACCGTCTGCGCAGTGATGGTCCCATGAAGCCAGGACGATCTCGTTCGCGCTGGTCGGCCACCTGCCATCGACCAGGGCCAGATGGTCCAGGCCGGAGGTGGCGGCCAGGTCGGGCCGGGTGGTGGCGATGACCGGCTGGTCGGCGCGACCGGCCATCGGCATGCCCGGGGCGATGTTCGCGGTGCAGTCCGTGCCGAAACTCGTGTTCAGGGCGGAGGTGACCGGGTACGGCCCGGACGCCTCGGTGACGCCGGCGGCGTGCGCCGTGGCGGCGGCCTGCGCGGCAGTGGCCTTCGAGCCGTCGAACTGGACCGACAGATGCGCGCCGTTGCGGGCCTTGAAGGCGTGGTCGAACGGGGCCTGCACGGCGGCCAGCAGACCGAGCGAGAGCACCGAGGAGGTGACGGCCGCGAACGTCGTCAGGGCCATCACGAGGGACTGCACACGACGTCGGCCGACGCCGGAGCGCACGACCTTGCCCAGGGCGCTCATCGGACCGCTCCCGCCGGCAGCAGACGGGCCACGGCCCGGAAGGAAACCTCGTACAGGCGCTGGGACGGCAGCGCTGGGAGCCGCGTCATCGGACCGCTCCCGCCGAGCTGTTGGAGGTGGCACCGCTGACCGGGTTGACCACGTCCCGTGCCACGGCACCGTCCACCAGCTCGATCGTGCGTCGCGCGGTGTTCGCGGCCAACTGCACGTCGTGGGTGACCAGCAGGATGGTCTGACCCTCGGCGTTCAGATCCAGCAGCAGCCGGCGCACGTCCTCGGCCGAGCGCGAGTCCAGCGCGCCGGTCGGCTCGTCGGCCAGCAGCAACGCCGGCCGGTTCATCAGGGCCCTGGCCACCGCCACCCGCTGCCGCTGACCGCCGGACAGCCGCTGCGGGTAGGCCTTGGCGTGCCGGTCGATGCCCAGCGAGGTGAGCAACTCGGTCGCCCGCCGCTTCGCCTCGCCCTTGCCCATCCCGGCCAACTGCGCCGGAACCATCACGTTGTCCAGCACCGTCAGGTCGTCGAGCAGGTTGAAGAACTGGAAGATCATGCCGATGGAAGCCCGCCGGTACTTCGCCGAACCGGCCTCGCCGAGTTGGTCGACCCGGGTTCCGTTGACGGTCACGGTGCCGCTGGAAGGCTTGTCCAGACCCGCGACCAGGTTCAGCAGCGTCGACTTGCCACTGCCGGAATGGCCGAGGATCGCCACGCACTCACCGGCCGCCACGGACAAGGTCACCCCGGCCAGCGCGGGCGGGCCGTCATCATATTTCTTTGTCGCGTCCTGGAGATCGATCATCGGCTCATTCGTCATGGCCACGAACCTAGGAACGGACCGTGATCCACCGCGTCGGCCGGCGGATGTCACCTCTCCCCCCAGGCCATCGGCCCGGCGGCGTACTCCGTGTACACCCCCGGGACGACGCGCAGAGTCGACGCCCATCCATACGATCTCCGCATGGAAGAGCTGCTCCGGCGTTTCTCGACATCGGCACCCGTGACCTGGCTGACGGCACAGGCCGTGGTACTGGCCACCGCCTGCTTCTACGCGCTGATGCTCTGCTGGACGATGCCGGTCCATCAGCTCCGGCGCTACGACGGCGGCCCGTTGCGGTTCCCCGACCTCGGGCCCGACCAGATGATCGGTCTCTGCCTCGTGCTCGCCTTGCCGATCCTGCTGGTGCGCCGTCTGCCCGCGACGGTCTTCGCGGCGGTCCTGGTCGAAGAAGCAGCCCTCGGCAACCTCTTCGGCGCGCGGCCCTGGATCGTGCTCCTCCTGCTCCTGGTCTTGGCCGGGTACCTCGCTGCCCGGCGGCCGACGGCTGCCGCCGTCGGCTGCGTCGCGGCCGTCGCGACCGTGTTCGCCGAGCGCACCCTCGTCCCCCACGGGGAATCCGTCGGCGACGCGGCCCGGGGGGCCGGGCAGCTCGCGTTCGTGTTCGCGGTCGCGTGGGTCTTCGGCGGGGTGTACCGCAAACGCCGTGAATACCTCGGAGCCCTGCACGAGCAGACCGCGGCCCGCGCCGTCATGGCCGAGCGGCTGCGGATCGCCCGCGAACTGCACGACAGCGTCGCGCACAGCATCGGGATCATCACGGTGCTGTCGGGAGCGGCGGCGCGGGTCGTGGAGACCAAGCCTGAGCAGACGCGGCAGGCGCTGACCGGCATCGAGACCACCAGCCGGGAGACGCTGCTCGGGCTGCAGCGCATGCTCGGAGCGCTTCGCCGCGCCGAGCCCGACGACGCCATGCCGCGGGCCGCTCCGCTGGCGCCGTCCGGCAGCCTGGCGGACGTCCCGCAGCTCGCCGAACGCACGGCCGACGCCGGGGTGCGGGTCCACGTGACCTGGCGGGGCGAGCAGCGTCCGCTGCCGCCGGAGATCGAGCTGTCGGCGTTCCGGATCGTCCAGGAGTCGGTGACGAACGTGGTGCGGCATTCCGGTGCGCGGACGTGCCGGGTCGCGGTCGGTTACGAGCCGACAGGAGTGACGATCGAGGTGGTGGACGACGGGGACGACGGTCTCGGCGGGCCCGGCCGTCCGAGGCTCTCGGCGGCGGCCGGCGGGAGCGGCTTCGGCCTGCTCGGCATGCGCGAGCGGGTGACGTTGCTGTCCGGCCAGTTCAGCGCGGGCCGGCGTCCGGAGGGCGGATTCCGGGTGGCTGCGAGGCTCCCGGTATGAGTGTGCGGGTGCTGCTGGTCGATGACCAGCCACTGATGCTGGTCGGGCTCGCGATCCTGATCGGCGACACCGACGACCTGGAGGTGGTCGGTGAGGCCGGCGACGGCCGCGAGGCGGTGCGCCTGGTGCGTGAGCTGCGGCCGGACGTCGTGGTGATGGACATCCGGATGCCGGGCATGGACGGGATCGAGGCGACCCGGCAGGCGACCGCCGAGCCGGACCCGCCCAAGGTGCTGGTGCTGACGACCTTCGACGACGACGAGTACGTCTACGGCGCACTGCGCGCCGGGGCCAGCGGATTCCTGCTCAAGAGCATGGCCCTGGACGCGATCCTGGACGCGATCCGCGTGGTAGCGGCCGGCGACGCGTTGATCGCGCCGAGCGTGACCCGACGGCTGATCGCGGACTTCGCCGGAACGTCCGGCCCCGCGGCCCCCGAACCGGACGCCGAGCCCGCCGCGGACTCAAGTCTCATCGCGGGGATCACCGACCGGGAGCGCGAGGTGCTGGCACTGGTCGGACAGGGACTGTCGAACGGTGAGATAGCCGAGCGGTTGGTGATCAGCGCGGCGACGGCGAAGACGCATGTCGCGCGTCTGTTCGCCAAGCTCGAAGCTCGGGACCGCGTCCACCTCGCGATCATCGCCTTCGAGGCCGGACTCGTGCCGCGTAGACGGTAGGGCAGGATGAGAAGAACGATCGAGACCACGAGTTCGCCGCGTTCCGGATGCGCCAGCACACCCACCTGCGCCTCCTCGGGCGGCGGCGCGAGGGACAGGTACTCCCCGAAGCCCTGCTCGCTGATCTGCTGCACCACGCGTTCGGCGAAGGTCCCGGGCCGCAAGCGGGGCCTTGCCGTCGACGTCCTGGGCCTGGTGATCGCGGTGCTTAGAGGCCGCGCAGATAGGCGGGATGCAGCTCGGCTGGCAGGTAGGGCAGGCAAGCTCCCTGATCGCGGAGTTGCGACGCTCTGTAATCACCGAGAGACCTGTGTTTGCGGTGTCGTGGCCCGAGGGGCGTGCGGGAATCGCGAGGCGATTCGCGCCGGACGGTGAACCGTCGAAACTCGGATGCGTGCGCCGCTCCGGCCTGCCATTCTCGGCGCCATGCGTACGTTCGAAGAGCTCGTAGAGGAAGGCGAGGCCGTCCCCACGGCGGGCTGGGACTTCTCCTGGTTCACAGGTCGCGCCAGCGAGCAACGACCGTCCTGGGGCTATGCGAAGCTGCTCGCCGAGCGGATGGCAAAGGCTGCTGCCGGACTCGATATCCAGACGGGCGGTGGCGAGGTGCTGGCCTCGATCCCTGTCGCCCCGTCGGTGCTAGCGGCGACGGAGTCCTGGCCCCCGAATATCGCGATCGCCCGCCGTAGTCTGGCGAAGTTCGACGCGACCGTCGTTGAGGCCGATGACGCATCCGACCTGCCGTTCGCGAAGCAGTCGTTCGACCTGGTGGTCAGCCGGCACCCCGTGGTGACCCGCTGGGACGAGGTGCGACGGGTACTACACCCGAACGGCGTGTACCTGGCCCAACACGTCGCGTCCGGCTCGGTGCGGGAACTGACCGAGTTCATGATGGGGCCTCAGCCGGCTAGGTCGCACCCGACGCCAGTGGCCACCACTTACGCGGGAACGAGTCCGATCGCGTCGGTGGCCGCCGCGGAGGCGGCGGGCTTGGACGTCGTCGACGTACGCCAGGAAGCTCTCCGGATGGAGTTCCACGACATCGCGGCGGTGGTCCACTTCCTACGCAAGGTGATCTGGATCGTCCCCGGTTTCACGGTGGACGCCTACCGCGACCGCCTGGCGGAACTTCACTCCTTCATCGAGCGCCATGGTCCGTTCGTGGCTCACTCGCAGCGCCTCCTCATCGAGGCACACCGGCGAAGGTAGGAATAGGCGGCAGCTTATGGTTGGCGCCGGGGGCGGGTGTCCCAGCGGTGAGTGGTCCACGCTCGGCGGATCAGGCTGCGGATGGTGATGATCGTGTCGGCAAGATCGAAGAAGGCGTTCATGACGGTGGTGCGGCGTTCGTAGCAGCGGGCGAGGCGGTGGAAGGCGTTCTGCCAGGCGTGGGTGCGTTCGACGTGCCACCGCTGGCTCGCCTGGATCGGCGCCTTCTTGCCCTTGTGCGCGATGCAGCCGTGCAGGTTTCGGGCGGCGAGTTCGGTGCGGGTCTTGTCCGAGTCGTAGCCGGCGTCGAGGTGGACAGTGATGTCGTCGGGCAGCGGCCCGAGGTCGTCCAGCAGGTCCAGGGTCGGGGCGAGCAGCGGGGAGTCGTTGCGGTTCGCTCCGGCCAGGACCCGACCGAGTGGGATGCCGTAACCATCGGTCATGCCTGAGCTTTTCAGGCCTTGTTTGCCGCGGTCGACCGGTGAGCGTCCGGCGGCCTCGCCGCCGCCGGGAGCCTTGGTGATGGAACCGTCGATGGCGATCTGGTCGAGCACGAGCCCGACGATCCGGTCGTAGGACTGGACCGCGATCTGCTTGAGCTGGGCGAAGACGCCGAGGGCGATCCACTCGTCACGGCGGTTGCGGATGGTGGTCGCCGAGCAGGTCGTGTCGGCGATGGCCTGGTAGGAGCAGCCGAACCGAAGCAGTTGCAGCAGCTTGTCGAACACGATCCGGTCGCTGATGCGGCGGCGGTGGCAGCCCAGCGGATGGCGCGGATTGACCGTCGGGCGTTCGGGCAGCAGCGCCGCGAATTAATCCCAGAGCGGGTCGGTCAGCCACGATGGCAGCACGGGCACAGGTCCCCCAAGTGATCACAGAACGCCGCAACTCCATGATCACCGGAACCTGTGCCCGCCTTGCTATTGGGTTCCCCGCCCCGCCTATCTGTGCGGGCTCTAAGCTTGAATTTAAAGGTTGCCCCTCGGCATTCAGGCCGAGGGGTTGTCCTTTTTCTGCTGGTTCTTGCCGACGGGATGGCGGGGTGCGGGGGTGGAGGTGCGGCCCTGGGGGCGGCCGGGTCCGGGACGGGCGGCTTTCGGCGTCCTGGCCGGAGTGCCGATGAGCCGCCGGATCCGGTGATAGCCGCGGCGGACCCGGCCCGGGGTGAGCAGGTCGGGGGTGAGGGGTTTCTCCCAGGGACGGCGGAGGTCGGCGGAGAGGGGCCGGGCGAGGCGGAGCTGGGTGTAGGCGGTCAGGACCAGCCAGACCCAGCGGTCGGCCTGCTCCGGGTGCCGCAGGCGGGGCCGGGTCAGGCCGAGGGTCTGCTTGAGGAAGCGGAACGTGTGCTCGAGGTCGAAACGACGCAGGAAGATCCGCCAGAGACGGTCGACGTCATGGGCGGCGGCGTCGGGGACCGAATGCCACAGCCACAACGGCTTGGGGTCCCGGTTCCCGGGTAGGTGCTCGACCGCCAGATGGACCAATGTTCCTTCAACGATGGGGAGTTCACCATCGTGGTTGGCCCAGCCGCCCTGGCGGCGTTCCAGTTTCGGGTGGAGACGTCCCCAGCAGCGGGCGGTCACGGTGCCGAACCGGTCATGGCGGGTGGCCGACTCCTGGACTGGTGACGGATGCGTGGCCGCATCGGCCAGCCGGAATTCCTCGCCATGGCGGGGTTGCCGGCCGGGCGTGGGTCCTTTGCGGCGGCCGGCCGGGTGGCGCATGACCCGGTCCGCGCGGATCCGCCCCAGCAGTCGCACCGGCTCATCGCGCAGGAGCCAGGTCAGGCGCACGACGTCGTAGCCGGAGTCCAGGACGAACAACACCTTGGGGTCGCCCTCGCGCCACTGCCCGGCCTTGCGAAGTCGTTCCAGCAGGTCGTGGATCTGGGCGGCGGTGACCTCGGTCGGATCGTCATCGGGGCCTATACGGACCGCATCGAGGACCCCGGTCCACGAGGAGCGGCCACCGCCCAGCGCGGCGGCGACCTGGTACGGCCAGCCCGGGATCGTCTGCCGGACGCCGTCGCAGCGGCATGGCCGGTAGCAGTGCAGTCGCTGTGGTGAGCATTCAGCGTCGGGTCGCGGCCAGGGCGTCACATCCACCGCGATCGACAGCTGCCGGTCCGCTCCGCGCGGCAACTCCAGCCCGGCCAACGCAAGTTGCAGTCGTCCGATATCGATCCGGCCGTTCGCCAGGGCGTCGTACATGGCCCCGCGCCCGCGCCGGTGCACCGCCTCCAAACTCAACTCCGGGAGCGACACCACAGGCCCCGCGGCACACAGCACCGCATCCACCAGCTCGAACAATGCATCCGCGCGGCTGGGCATCGCCTCATACAACTCCATCCGAAAGGAGGACAGTTCAGCCAATGCCGACCGATGAGCGGCTGCATGGACCACACTGGACACCGACGACCTCCCGGCCCGTTGTGAGACTCGACATCACACAGCGTGAACCGGAGGTCGTCACCATTTCCGGCGAATCCCCATGTGGGTGAACAAATCAGCCACCGGGCGATCACGGAAGGTTAAAAGTCAAGCTCAGCGGTATACGGCGGAGTTCAAGCGGGATGCGGTCGCGCTGGTGCGCTCGTCGCCGCACCGGAACGTCACCGAGATCGCCAGGGAGCTGGGGGTCAGTCCGGACGGGCTGCGGGGCTGGGTCAAGCAGGACCGCACGGACCGTGGCGAGGGCAGGCCGGGCGAGCTGACCAGTGCGGAGCGCGAGGAGCTCACCCGGCTGCGGCGGCAGACGGTCGAGCAGCAGAAGACGATCGAGATCCTGCGCAAGGCAGCCGCCTGTTTCGCGGCCGAGACGACACGGTGATGATCCGCTTCCGTTTCGTTGAGGATCACCACGGCGCCTGGGGCGTCAAGCGGATCTGCCGTGTCCTGGGCATCGCCCGGTCCTCGTTCTACGACTGGCGGGCCGGCGAGGCCGCCCGTCGTAGAACGAGGACCTGCTCGCCGCCGAGATCGCGGTGATCCATCTGGCGTCCCGTGGCGCATACGGCGTCCCGCGCGTGCACGCGGAACTGCGGCACCAGGGCCGGGCGGTCAACCGGAAGAAGGTGGAGCGGATCATGCGCGAGCGCGGGATCACGGGCATCACCCGCCGCCGGCGCCGCTGCCTGACCCGCCAGGCCCGCAAGCCCGTGTTCGCCCCGGACCTGATCGGGCGCGACTTCACCGCACCCCGCCCCGGGATGCGGCTGGTCGGCGACATGACGTTCCTGCCGACCGAGGAGGGCTGGCTCTACCTGGCCACCTGCATCGACCTGGCCACCCGCGAAGTCGTCGGCTACGCGATGGCCGACCACCACCGCGCCGAGCTGCCGGTGGCCGCGCTACGGATGGCCGCCGGCCGCGGCGGCCTGGAACGCGGCTGCATCTCTCACTCGGACCGCGGCAGCGAAGGCGGTTTCAACTGATCGTCGCAACACCTCGATCGAGGAGGATGTTGTGGCTCAGGGAAGGGCGCGTGCAGCGCTGAAGGCGGGTCGCCCGCCCTTGCGGTCGCCGGGTCGTCCCCCGGTGAACCGGCGGGCTGAGCGTCAGAAGTTCTGGCGGTTGATCGCAAAGGGGCTGTCCAGCGAGGAGGCCGCTGTCGCGGCCGGGGTGTCAATGCCGCTTGGACCGCGATGGTTCCGTGAAGGTGGCGGCATGCCACCGATCAACCTTGAGGAACCGTCAGGATGCTACCTGTCGTTCGCAGAGCGCGAGGAGATCGCCCTGTTGCGGGCCCGGGAATGCGGCGTGAGAGAGATCGCCCGCCGGCTCGGGCGCGCACCGTCGACGATCTCGCGCGAGCTGCGGCGCAACGCTGCCACCCGGGGCGGGCGCCTGGACTATCGGGCGTCGGTCGCACAGTGGCACGCCGACCGGCAAGCCCGCCGCCCGAAGCCGTGCAAGCTCGTCGAGCACGAGCAGCTGCGGCAGTACGTCCAGGAGCCGTACTGAAGGAGGAGATCGGCACCCGGATCTGGCCCGACCGCGCCACCGCCCGCGCGGAGGCCTTCGTGTTCATCGAGACCTTCTATAACCGTAGGCGTCTACGCAGGCACCCGAGTGGGGCTACCTCACGCCCATCGAGATCCGCCAGCGGCACCAGCAAGGTCACACCCTCGCGGCGTAAACAGACAGTGTCCGAGCGCAGGGTGGAACTTCACCGCCCTTGCGGGGCGGAACTCACCGGGCGCGGTGACGCCGGGTCAAGGGCCGCGGGGCCTGGTCGCGGTGGACGTGCGAGCGCAAGGGCTGCGCGGAAACCGCCACGGTCCGTGGCGAGGACCACGAGGACAAGGCCGGCTGGGCGGCCGCGCCCCACCAACAGGCCGAGCACTATGAGCTGACGGTCCGCGAGGCCGCCCAGGCGCTGCGCGACGCCGCCCAGGTGCTGATCACCTCCGATCTGCTGCTCACCGACATCGACACCCACACCTACTGGGGGAAGGCCTGCGCCACCCCGCAGGCGGCCGAGCAGGCGCTGGGCCAGTGGGCCTGGCAGCTGCTGGCCGCCTGCCCGAACCCGCCGACACCGACGAAGACGAGCACGCCATGCAGGAGATGGGGCGGCAGTTCGCCCGAGAGCGGGTCTCCGCCCACGACGACCGCCCGAACCGGCCCGTCGTGCTGCTGGGCCCGAGCCCAAGCGCCGCCGCGAATGGCTGAGCGTCGGCGCTCGCGTTGGCGCCGCTACAGGTGCAGGCCGACAGCGCCGCAACCCTCTGGCCCCTTCTCGTCTCCGCAGCGGTGATCCACGAGACAGTCCCGAGCCGTGGCGGCGGCCTCCGGGCAGCCAGCCATGGCGGTAGGTGTCAGCGGCACCCGAGTGATCGGAATGATCCATCTGGATGGCGCGCCGTGAGCCGCGCCTGCTCCAACGAGCAGGGGTTGTAGGACGGGAGACGCCCGGCAGAAGCCGGTCCCGCCCCCAGCTACGTCAGGGATCCCACGTGAGGCTTACTCGGAGTTCCGCCGTGCTCGGCGCTGCCGTCACAGCGGTCCTGTTCCTCAGCGCCGGCGGCGCGCAAGCTCAGGGCGAGGGGCTGCTGTCGCTGCTCGACGGCCCGTCGATCACGCTCGCATGCTTCCCGGCCGGCCAGGTCGGACAGGGCAACACGTTCACCGGCACACAGAACATCAGCTGCAGCCAGAGCGCGGCGCAGTCGAACCCCGCCCCCTCAACCCCCGCTGGCAACGGGGTCACCGGGGCACAGATCGTGCACAGCAACCCGGTGTCTGTGCCCCCCGGAACCACCGCGTTTGCCTCCGCGTACTGCCCGACGGGAAAGATCGCCACCGGCGGCGGCTACGACATCAACGAGCACAGCGAGAACGTCACCGTCACCTTCTCCGGCCCCGGTGACACGAATGCGGACAACCGTGCGGATGCGTGGGGTGTCTATGCCACCAACAACGGCACTGACCCCAACGTGAACGTCACGGCCTACGCCATCTGTGCCAACGACGGAGGAGCATAGCGGCGGATCGTCGGCCGGGCCGGTGACCTGCGGTGATGCGGGAGCGCGCCGCCGGTGCACCGCCTGCACCTCCAACACCAGCCCGGTCGCCGGATCCGGCGTCGAACACCCCACCACCCCCAACCGGTGATTGCATAACCTGTTCGCGGTCCACGGGTCGCGCCCGGGCGACCGCCTGACCGTCCCGGCCTCCCCGGCGGAGAAGCTTCTGCGAGGCCGGGTCGAATGGCTGCGCATCGATGAGGACGTCGAGTACGAGGCCCTGGTCGCGCACGCGGCGTTCCTCGCCGACCCCGGCCGGGTGGAGCTCGCTCCACTGGCGGAGCCGCCCGTCGACCGGACCAATGCCTGGACGCTGCCGGTCGACTTGCCGATAGGTCACCCGAGTGGTCGAATGATCGAAGAGACGACTGCCCTGACGGTTGGACCCGACACAGGCCCGTCAGCGGCCAGTACGTGGAGGTCGCGGCCCACCAGGCGCGCCGTGACCATGGAACAACCCGACGATCCCGCAGCCACGACCTCGCCTGCCCGCGCGCGAACACGCACAGGATTACATGGGGACGACCGAAGGCCGGACCGAACCATGTGCGCCGTATCCGGGACCCGGTCCGCGCGAGGTGCCGGCGTGGCCTGCAGACCCGGAGGGCAAGAGAAATGTCCGAAGCCGCAGTGCGCTTCAGCCTCGAATACGAGGGCTCAGAGGTGCGGCTGGTCTCCGCGGAGAGGCTCACGACGGTCGTGCCGCCCTCTGACGAGATCGGTGACGAACCCCACATGGGCTTCTGGTATGAACTGCGCGACGCCGAGGATCGGGTGCTCTACAGCAAGATGATGTACAACCCGATCGCACTCGACGACGAGGTCTTCGACTCGGAGAGCGGTGTCCCGTCTCCGGTCCCCGTGGAACAGGTCGCCGGATCCTTCTGGCTCTTTGCTCCCGACGACGCGCAGGCGCGCCAGTTGGTTCTGCACAGCAGCCCGATCGACCGAGAGACGAGATGGGATCCGGCGGTCGAACTGGCCCGCTTCGACCTGGAGAGTCAACCGTGACCACCAGCGACGGCACCGTCATCGGTGTCACCAAGATCCTCGATCACGGCCCCGACACCGACCGGTGGAACCTGGTCATCCTCTCCGAGGGCTACCAGTCGGCGGAGCTGGCGAACTTCCACCTCCACGCGCTCGAGTTCACCACGGCACTGCTGAAGGCGGCGCCGTTCGACAGCCTCGCCGACGCCATCAACGTCCACCGCGTCGACGTCGCCTCCACCGATTCGGGAGCCGACAGCCCGGCTACCTGTGGTGGTGTCACAACCGGACCCGGCACGACCGTCAGTACCTTCTTCGACGCGACGTACTGCGGTGACGGCCAGACCCGCCGCCTGCTCACCATCGATCAGACCACCGCCCAGAGCGTCGCCACAGCCCAGGTGCCGAACACCCGTGCCATCGTGGTCATCGTGAACAGCACCGAGTTCGGGGGATCCGGTGGACGGGCGGCCGTCTTCTCGCTTGGCTCCGCTGCGATGGAAATCGGCCTGCACGAACTGGGCCACGGTGCTTTCAACCTGGCCGACGAGTACTGCCTGGCCGACACCGCCTTCAACAACCACCCCGCGACGGAGCCCCTCGAACCGAACATCACCGTCGGCACCACGCCTGCGACGATCAAGTGGGGCTTCCTCATCGATCCGGCGACCCCGGTCCCGACCACCAGCAACGGCGACTGCACCAGTTGCGACCCGAATCCCTCACCGGTCGCAGCCGGTACTCTCGGCGCGTTCGAAGGCGCCCATTTCTTCCACTGCGGGGTCTTCCGCGGGGAGTTCGACTGCCGTATGCGCACGCTGGGCACGGACTTCTGTCTGAACTGCAACAGGCAGATCTCTCTCGTCCTGAATCCCTTCCTCCCCCCGTGACGCACCTTCCGGCAGGGGACATCGCAGCAACTGCGAGCGTCTGGCCAGGTGGACGACCGTCAGGCGACGGTCCACGAACCCGTCGTCGCATCCCGGAGCCACCATGGCCTCCCTCCTCGAAACCCTCCGCAGTGCAGGATTCCCCGTGATTTCCGCCGCGGCACGCAGGACCATCGAGGTCTAGGCAGATGGCCGAACTCTCCAGCCACGCCTGGAGCACCGGCAACCAGACCCTCCTGCCGGCCCGCACTCTTGACCGGCGAGCAGTTGCTACCCCTGGGCATGAGTGCCGCTCCTACTCGTTGCGGAATGTAGACAGGAGGACAGCATGGTTTTGAAACAAGAAGAGGTACCAATGCGCGACGGATTCGACATCGGAATCGGTGTCGCGATGGCGACGGGCAGCCCGATGGCTCTGGGGGCAGTAGGCAACGTCACACCGCCGGCGATCGGTCCGGGCGGGGCTGGCTCGCGTGGCCTATTTTTCAGAGACTCGGCCCCATCGCCTATCACACAAGGCAGTCTTGTCCTTGAAGGGGAAGTAGTCGGCCAAAACCCCGCTGCAGGAACGACGGTGGACATAGGAACAGTGGTAGAGCTGGAAATAGGCAACTACCATGAACACCAACATCCTCACTTTCCCGGTACGCCTGCCTGACCGTCCTGCAGGCGGGCTCGTGAGCTACCCCCATGGCAGGGGCGTTTCAGCGGCAACCGCCTGGAGAAGGCCCTGGTCGACCAGGGCTTCAAGGACGAGACCGTCATCCACGGCACCCTGCTCGGCATCACCGTCGAGACCGTCCGCCGCAACCCCGACGACAACGCCAAAGGCTTCATCCCGCAGCCGAAGCGGTGGGTGGTCGAGCAGGTCAACGGCACGTTGATGCTCCACCGGCGCCTGGCCCGCGAGTACGACCACCGGCCCGACAACGCCGCCTCCCGCGTCTACTGGGCGTCCACCGCGAACATGACCCGCCGCCTCACCGCCCCCGCCCCAGCCTGGCGCGACGCCTACGAGGTGGCCGCGTGAACGTCGCCGACCTCCTGAAGGACGTCCAGGTCCGACATGAACAGGCCATGGCCCGGGCCGACGACCTGCGGCGGCAGATCGAGCACCTCACAACCACCCTGGCCGAGACCGAGGGGTGCCTGGCCGAGCTGGCCACGGCCCAAAAAATCGTCCAGGAGATCACACCGGACGGCACCGACCCCCAGCCCGACGAACCGGCTACCGCCTACCAGCAGGTCCTGGACACCTACGACCACCACCCCGACCAGCCGTTCCGCGTCCGCGAACTACACGAACTCCTCAGCTGGCCCACCGACGACCCCTCCCTGAATGTCACCCGCTCCCGCCTCGGACGCCTCACCCGCCAGGGCTTCCTCACCCAACCCGGACGAGGCATCTACCAGAAACGGACTTAACGTCCTCTCAGAACTCACCTACGCAGCCAACCTGGTCGAGCGGGAGCTCCTGGGCCGGGACGTCGTCCCGGGCATGTGGACCTACCAGCTGATCGAGGCGTACGACCGCACCTACCACCGCGTGTTCACCGCTGTCGAGGAACAGGTCCGCCAAGGCCTCGCCGCCGGCCGCCGGCACCTGGCCGAGTCCGGGATCCAGCAGGCCGCCCGAGCCCGCCACCGCAGGCGCACCGCCCCGTACGGCCCGCGCCTTGTGCCAGAGCTTCCGGAACGGAGCGCAGGCAGCCGGGTCCGGGGAAACAGGGAGGAGTTCCGCGAGGCCCGGCCGGTGGAAGGCCAGCAGCGCCGAGCCTCGGAGGTGAGGAGCAGGTGGTGGTGTCGCACTTCGCTCTGGGCACCTGGCTCAACAACCAGAAGGCCCGCCGGGCCAAGCTGACCCCGGCCAGCTCGAGCAGCTCGCCGAGCACGGCGTCGAGTGGGCGTGAGCAGCCTCGGCGATGACCCGGTTGGCGTGTGCTGTGGGTGCGTCGGCCGCAGGCGCCGGCTGCCGGAGCCGTGGGACGCGACCCGGCGACGAGCTGTGCGTCGCGCCCCATGCATCGAGAAGGGCCCGTGTTCCGATCCCGACGAATGCGCCACCGACCCGTACGACGACGGCTACCTCGGCCTTCGCATCGGCCGCTCGGCCGGTGCGGGCGGGGTTGGTTGCCCCGCCCGCACCCGTGGGGGTCAGGTGAGGTAAGGAGCGAGCACAGCGGCGGTAGCGGCGGCGAGAGTGGGGACGGCGGCGAAAGCGGTGGCGGCGCGGGCCAAGGCGGCCGGGTAGGTGGCTCCGTCGAGACGGGCGAGCTTGCCGGCAGCGGCGGCCGCCATCAGCGCGGCCACCACGACCAACGCGACGGTGAACAGCACGGTGAACGTGGGATGCATGGTGAACCTCCGTATGGCGATCCAGCGTTGATGCTTCGAAGGTCCCGGAGTCGGTGTTCGCCATGGTTCCGGCCGGACGATAATGAACTCGACTTTTGACGTTTTTGTTGATCGTCGTGTGGGTCGCTCGGGTGGGTGATGTGGCGTCATCTGGCCGCTTTGGCTGGCGACAGCGGAGAAGCATCGGCGGTGCTTGCGTCGTCTGCTGTGAGGGACCCGCCGATGCTTCCGGATCCGACCGTACCCGCTTCGCTGCTCGCCGTGTTGGAGTTGGTGCGTGGTTGCTTCACCGCGCCGACCTTCCAAACCTTCGCTGCGCTGGTCACGGGGCTGATCGCGCAGACGGGACGGTGCACGGTGACCGGGATACTCCTCGGCGCGGGGTTGACGCGCACCTGGTCCCACGACCGCGCCCACGCCTTCTTCTCCCGCGTAACCTGGAAGCCGGACCTCCTGGGCATTGCCCTGTCCCATCTGGTCGTTCGCCGCCTGCTGTCCGAGGGCGCGGTGCTGACCGTGACGGTGGACGACACGCTGTTCAAGCGGCGCGGGAAGAACAGGGTTGTTGCAAAGTCATTGAGCTGCGGCATCGCCGCAGCTCACGGCGGCTTACCCAGACTGCACTTCCGGGAAGATCTGACATGGCATCAGTTCTCTCTCGACTGCGAGAGACGTTCTGACCTGCCCGCGCAGCCACTCGGGCCGGCGTGCGGGCAGTCAGCCCGGCTCGACCGAGCCGGACTTTGCAACGGCCCTGGCGGGAAGAAGGTGTTCGGCGCGGCCTGGCAGCACGACGGCGCGGCCAGGGGTTCCAGACCGGTCGGGCGCGGAACCTGCTTCGTGGTGGTCGGCATCGTGGTTCAACTGCCGTTCCTGGCACGGCCGGTGTGCCTGCCGGTGATGGCCCGGCTGTGGCGCCCGAAACAGGAGCAGTCCAAGGCCGGCCTCGCCGCGTCCATGATCCGCCTGCTGGCCGCCTGCCACGACGGACGGCACATCCACGTCGTCGCGGACGCCGCCTACCACGGCAAGGCGCTCCGCGCTCTGCCCTCGACCTGCACGTTCACCACTCGGCTTCCCGCCTCGGCGGTGCTGTACGACCTGGCCCCACCACCCACCGGGCGCCGCGGCCGACCCGCCCTGAAGGGCCAGCGGCTGGGCACCGCCAAGGACCTGGCCGACACCGCTGACTTCACCACCGCCACGGTCACGCGCTACCAGCGCACCGAGACCGTCCACCTGACCGCGACGACCTGCCTGTGGTACGGCTCGTTCCACACCCGCACCGTCCAGATCGTGCTCCTGCGCGACGAGGACACCGTCAGCGGCTACGACCTGGCCCTGGTCACCACCGACCTGGACACGCCACTGCCGGATTTGGTCACCCGGTACGCGTGGTGCTGGCCGATCGAGGTCACCTTCGCCGAGGCCCGCGACCTCTTCGGTGCCGGCCAGGCCCAAAGCCGCACCCGCCACGCGGTCGAACGCACTGTCCCGTTCAGCCTGTACTGCTACACGATCACCGTGGTCTGGTACGCGCTGCACGGCCACCATCCCGCCGACGCCGCCGAGCACCGCGAACGCGCCCCCTGGTACACCACCAAGGCTGACCCGTCCCTGTCCGACATGGTCGCCAAGCTCCGCCGGGTCATCATCGCCGCCCGATTTACGCCCAACAGCCCAGGCAGACCCACAGATGAGGAAATCCGCGCCGTCCAGCAGGCATGGGCCGCAGCCAGCGCAGCCTGATCACCCAGACCCGCCAGAACGTCAAAAGTCGAGAGCTCATGACCTCACGGAGTATGGCACCGCGCCGGTCGGCACGCGGGCAAATCCCACGCATCGCCCCAGCAGACCTCGGACCGTCGCACGAGACACATCGGCCGCAACAACTGATCGCCCGGCTGTTAGAGGTTCTGCAGGTAGGCGGTGTGGACGGTGTAGGCGGCCTGTTCCGGGGTGTCGTGGAGCATCGCTTCCTGGGTGTGGACGTCGCCGATGAAGTAGCCCTCGTACACAGCCACCCAGCGGTCGCCGATGCCGGCCAGGCCCCGCTCGACCCAGCCGACCTGATGGCCCTCACCCGTCACCAGGTAGACATCGGGGTTGACCGTCCAACCGGCCAGCACCCACCAGTCCCCGAACCGGCCCGCATCGAGAGCGATGCGCACGTCGCTCGGGGCAGGCGGCGGTGCATCGGGTCAGCCGGGACGGGAACCTCGACAGGCGGCCGCTGCGGTGCGGACGCAGGCGAAGCCGGGGCGGGCCGGGGTGCCCCGCCGGGCCCGGAGTCGGCAGGGCCTCGGGCGAGGGCCATGCGCGGTAGGCGTACGGTGATCGGCATGACGGGGCGAGAGCACGACCAGGACGTGGAGGGCGAAGGCCGGCAGGCTTGCGAGACGCCGGCATCGGACGGTACTGCGCCGAAGGTGCGGATCGACTGGAGGCTGGATCGAAGGGACATCGATGACGGCGGAATCGACGGGCCGCCCCTGACCTACAAGGGCGTGCCGTTCACCGGCGAGGTGGTGGAGGCCATCGGTGATCAGCTGCTCTGGCAGGACTTCTACGTCGACGGCTACCAGCACGGACCAGCCCGCGAGTTCTGGGCTGACGGGCCGTTGAAGATGGAGGGCCAAATGGTCCACGGCCATTGCCACGGTGTGTTCCGGTACTGGAACCACGATGGCACCTTGGCCAAGGAGCAGGTCTTCGACGAGACGGGCGACCTGGCCGAAGTCCGCGAAGACTTCGGCCAGGCGCGTCCCGGCGCACTGCCCAGGTCCTGTCCGCAGTGCGCGCTGGACCTGGTGCAGGAGATCACCCGGTCCGGGGCCTACGAAAGCACCAACGAATGGTGGAAGTGCCCCGGCTGCGGGTTCCTGGGGCGTCCTGATCTGGGGGCCGCCCGATCCTTCACCCGTTCCGGCATCTGACCGGCGAAGACGGGGACTGCTTCTTCTGTGGCGGGGAGGAGTGCAACCGGGCGAGCGGGGCGTTCGTCCGGGACGGCTGGCTGTGCGAGTGGATCGTCTGCGTTGCCTGCGGACGGGAGAACGTACGCCGGATCAAGCGCGTCCCCGCGTAACGCCAGTGGCCGACACTGCACCCCCCACCCCCACGCGGGCGCCGGGTCGAGCTCACGGACCTGGTCGCCGAGCACCTGGCGCAGGCCCGCGCCGAGGCCGGCAGCGCCCGGCTGGAGCCGAACCGGATCCGTGTGGCAGTCGCGGCGGCAGTCGCCGAGCTGCGCGAGCGGCCACGTGCCAACCGCTGAGCTGGAGAGCAGGCCGGGCCCGGACGGATACCCGATCGAGGCATGGCGGGCCCTGGCAGCCCGAGGGCGCGAGCTGTACCAGGAGGACCTGCGTATCCAGCGTGAGCTCGGGCTGCTCGCCCTTCGGGTGGCGCCCGGCTACGTCGCTGATCGCGACGCCGAGGAGATCCTGCACGCCCTGGGCGAGGAGATCGGCAGCAGCGCCGAGGAACTGGCGGCTCGGGAGACCTTGAGCAGTTCACACGCCCGCTTGACGTTTCACCCAGGCGGCGCTCTTCTGACCCGGCCGGCCCCGTTCGAAGGTGCGCGGTAATGGTCAGGCGCCCACCCCGGCGTCGCCGTCCGTCCGGAAGTCGAGCGGCAGGAGCCGGCGGTCGGGGTCGAACGGCCCGAGCAGCGCCTCCGCGCCGTCCTCGGCAAGCGCCTCGGCGTGGTCGGGCAGCGGCTCGCCGGAGCGCAGGTGGCGCCGGACCACGGCGAGCGGAAGATCGATCAGCGCGAGCCTGGTGCGGTCCACGGCCGGCGCGCTGCCGGGGGCGATGAGGTCGGCGACGGCGACCACGGCCGTCCGGACGCGCTGGTCGCCGTCGTTGGCGCGCCGCACGTACTCCTCGGGCCAGTCGGCGCGTCCAAAATCCGCCGCGCCGTAGAGCAGCAGGGCCGCCTCCTGCGGGTTTTCCCGGCTCCAGGCGACGACGTGCCGGGCGGCCGCCCTGCAGGTGCGCCGGATGGTGGTGGGCGCGGCGAAGCAGTCGAAATAACCGCCCTGGAAGCGCTCGACGGTGCGCAGCCACACCTCGGCCAGCAGGACGGGCCGGGAGCGGAAGCGGTGGTAGATGGAGCCGCTAGGGGCGCCGACCTCCTGGGCGCAGGCGGTCATGGTGACCGCCTGCGGACCGCCGACGGAGGTGAGGCGCACGGCGGCGTCGAGGAACTGGTCGTGGTCGAAGCGGGAGGGTCTTGCCATGCTCTGGAGGATACTCTCTAATAAATTAGAGAAGGGTTGCTAAAACCGGCGATCCGACATTCCTTCTCAAGCCGTTGACAGGACAGGGGAGTTCCATGTCACGCCCTAACGGTGCCCCCCGGCCCCGCGCCGGGGACGCCGCCCCAGCCACACGCCGCCGTCTGCTTCCGGGTCCTGCTCGCGGTCGAGGGGAGTACCACTGGGTGAACGCCCTGGAGGGCTTCTCGGACGACGTCCATCACGTCGACTGCCCCTACTCCGGTGTGGCCGTGACGATCGTCATCGGCGAGTTCGGGTGCTACTCGTAGGTGCGAGACGGGGGTGCGGAGCTCCGCCGGGACCTGCGGTCGGCAGCCGCCGAGGACCTCGCCGGGACCGGCCGGTGGATGCGTCGGATCGCCGACCGCGACAGGAGGTGCTCGCGCGCGGCAGCGCCCACCTGTTCGGCAGAGCGGAATGCCCGGGCTGTGGCAGCGTCTTCAATGTCGCGGACGAGTACACGTCCGCGAACCGCCCGGTGGTGCGGTAGCCGCGCGGCGGACGTTGCTGCGGGCGATGTCGCGGGGCGCGCTCCACATATTAGAGAAGTGTCGCTAATATGATGCGCGTGCGCTGCTGTTGCGCATCCGAAGGTTCGTCATTTTCGAGGAGTGCGTTCATGAACAGGTTCATGCGGAAGGTACTGGCGGCGGGGGCCGGTGTCACGCTGGCGGCCGTGGTCGCTCCGGCGGCCCACTCGGCGCCCGTGGCCCAAACCGACGTGCGCGACTCGGCCGCCGAGACGGCGATCGTGCAGCTGCAGGCGTTCGAGAAGGCGCCCGTCTACCGCAAGCCCAGCTCCTCGTCCGAGCGGATCGGCTCCATCCCGGCGGGCCAGCGCGTCGGTGTCATCTGCGCGCTCAAGGGGCCCTCCGGGCACCTCTGGTACTCGATCAACGCCCTGCCCAGCCCGCAGTTCGTCTGGTCGGGGCACTTCGAGTCCTCGCCCCTAGTCAGGTCCTGCCCGACACGCTGAGCTGCCGCCAGGCGAACGCCTCGTTACGACCGGATGAAAGTGTCAATCCCCTGGTTTCGTAGAGGCCTTCCTTATGCGGCCAGGTCCTCCTGATGGCGGCTGGCGCGTGCTTCGCTGATGATCCGTTCGAACTCCACCGGAGGCAGTCCGCCGGCCGCGCTGTGCCTGCGGCGCGTGTTGTAGAAGTCGGCAATCCAGGTCGCGATCTTCAACCGGGCCTCGGCGCGGGTGGCGAACCGGTGGCGTGGATGTACTCCACCTTGACCAGCGAGTTGAACGACTCGGCGGCGGCGTTGTCCAGCGCCGACCCCACCCGCCCCCTGGACTGCACCACGCCCAGCCGGCCACAGAGCTCGTTGTAGGCCGCGGACGTATATTCCCCAGGTTCAACCAGTCGTTGCAACACCGCCCTCTTGGATCAACAGTAGCTTCTCGTTGAGGACTTCGGCGGGCGTCCTCCACCCCAGGGTCTTGCGAGGGCGACTGTTGAGCGCCGCGGCGACAGCGTCAAGGTTGCCACGGCTGTGCCTGCTGAGGTCGGTGCCTTTGGGGAAGTACTGCCGCAGCAGGCCATTCGTGTTCTCGTTGGTGCCGCGCTGCCAGGGTGAGTGTGGGTCGGCGAAGTAGATCTGCAGGCCGGCGTCGATGCGCAGTTGGACGTGCTGGGCCATCTCCGAGCCCTGGTCCCAGGTCAGTGACCTGCGCAGTTGCTCGGGGAGGGTCGTGATCGTGGCGGCGATGGCATCGCGGACGGCCTCGGCGCCGTGACCGGCCAGGGCTGGGCCGTTCTTGGAGCGTGGACCGCCGTGGCCTTCCATCGGTGGAAGGTGCAGCAGCATCGTGAAGCGGGTGGTGCGCTCGACCAGCGTGCCGATCGCGGACCTGTTCAGGCCGATGATGAGGTCACCCTCCCAGTGCCCGGGCACAGCCCGGTCCTGGGCCTCGGCGGGCCGCTGGCTGATCAGCACGTCCTCGGTGACGAACTGCTTGCCGCGGCCCTGAGTCCGGGCTCGGGGGACCCGCAGCGCCCGGCCGGTGCGCAGGCAGGCCGTGAGCTCCCGCTTGAGCCCGCCACGGCCCTGGACATACAGGGCCTGGTAGATCGCTTCGGGGGAGATACGCATGGTCTCGTCCTCGGGGAAGTCGAGCGGGAGGCGTCGGGCGATCTGCTCCGGGCCCCACGCCGTCGCCCAGCGTCGGTCCTGGCGCCGGGGCTTGTTCCGCCCCTTCCAGCTCGTCTGCGGACCGGGCACCGGCATGCCGTCCGGGCCGGTGACCTTGCCGGACAGCCGATCCTGCACATACTGCCGCAACTCGTCCTGCTCGACGAGCTTGCACGGTTTGGGACGGCCGGCCTGCCGGTCGCAGTGCCACTGCGCGACCGAGGCCCGATAATCCAGGCGCCCGCCCCGGGTGGCCGCGTTGCGCCGCAACTCACGCGAGACCGTCGAGGGCGCCCGCCCCAGATGGCGGGCGATCTCCCGTACCCCGCATTCCCGGGCGCGCAGCAACGCGATCTCCTCGCGCTCGGCGAACGACAAGTAGCGCCCTGACGGCTCCTCAAGACTGATCGGTGGCATGCCGCCACTTT
>NZ_JAHSQD010000239.1 GCF_020103755.1 Streptomyces sp. LS1784 | reverse complement strand
AGGCGGTGACGCAGGCCGCGGTGGTGCTGCTGCCGGGCCTGGCGGTGGACCGCTCCGGCCTGCGGCTGGGCCGGGGCGGCGGCAGCTACGACCGGGTGCTGGCCCGGCTCGCACGGGCGGGTGCGCGGCCGGTGCTGGCGGTGCTGCTGTACGAGCACGAGCTGCTGGAGCGGGTGCCGGCCGAGCCGCACGACCGGCCGGTGGACCTGGCGGTCCTGCCCTCGGGGGTGCTCAGCCTCGGGTGAGAACGGCGGCGGCCCCGCTCCCTCGGGGGGAACGGGGCCGCCGGTGGCCGGGCCGTACGGGCGTCAGCCGGTGGTGAGCACCAGCTTGTGCTTGGTGGCCTTCTCGACCGCGTCCGGCGAGTAGGCCCAGGTCAGCAGCTTGCCCTTGAGCCAGATGTCGGTCTGGTCGTTGTAGTTGTCGTGGAAGGCGTGGCCGGAGGCGCCGCCGACGTTGACCCAGCGCGAGGAGTCGAGGTCGTTCAGGTCGACCACCATGCGCATCGACGGGATCCAGTCCACCTGGTAGCCGGCCGCCGCGTTCCAGCCGGCCGCGTCGACCGCCGCCGAGCCGCCGGAGAGCCGGTACGGGCCGCGGTTGAGCAGCTTGTGCACCGCACCGGAGGCGATCGAGGAGTTGTCGGTGCCGAGGGTCTGCTCGCGCAGCTCCAGCTTGTGCAGGCGGCCCCAGCTCCAGGTGGAGATGTCCTTGCTGAGCAGCGAGGTCAGCTCCTGGCGGGCGTTCTTCATCGCCTCCTGGAGCAGGTTGTCCAGGCCCTTCTGCTCCTTGTGCTGGTCGTCGATGTACGTCCACCACGAGCTGTCGGGCTTCTCCAGCTGCTGGCGCACCACCTCGGTCCAGCGGTCGCCGCCGTCCGGCTGGGCCTTGCCCGGCTCGCGGGTGCCGCACTCGGTGACGATCTTGGTGGAGCTGTCCGGCTTGGTGGGGTCGCTCTGCTGGCGGACCAGCAGGCAGTTGTCCTTGGCCCGCAGGTCGGCCGGGAACTTCTGGCCGAAGGCCAGGGTCAGCAGCTGGCGCCAGACGCCGTTGTAGTAGGCGGCGGCGGCCGAGTCGGCGTCCTGGTGGAAGTTCCAGTCCTTCAGCAGGTCCTGGGCCTCGCGCACGTACGGGTCGCTGATCGGCTGCTTGAGCAGCAGCGGCACCAGCGTCTTGGCCATCACGCTGGTGTTGTCCAGCTGGAGGGTCTGCATGTCGTCCGGCGAGATCTTGCCGTTGTTCTTGAGCAGGCCCTCGATCTGGTCGGTGATCTCCTTGGCGCGGGTGCCGTACTCCCAGTCCTTGGTCAGGCTGTACTTGTAGCTCGGGTCCACCACGGCCTGGTTGGCGGTGACGATGTAGCCCGCCGAGGGGTTGAGGCTCCAGGGCAGCGCGCTGAAGGGGATCGGGTCCTTCCACTGGTACGCGGGGTCCCAGCCCGGCGCCGGGTAGCTGCCGTCGCCCTTGCCGCGGACCGGGATGGTGCCCGGGGCCTGGTAGCCGATGTTCTTGGCGTCGGCGTAGATCAGGTTCTGCGCGGGGACGGCGAAGTCCTTGGCGGCGTTGCGGAACTCGTCCCAGTTCTTCGCCTTGTCCAGCTCGAAGACGGCGTCCATGGTCTTGCCGGGGCTGAGCGCCGTCCACTGGAGGGCGACGCCGTAGCCGCCGGTGCCGCGGTCGGGGGCGGAGGTGCCGTTGGGGGCGTACTTGCCGACGTTCTGCTGCTCGTTGCTCTGGTCGGAGATCAGCGGGGCGCCGGTCTGGGTGGTGCGGACGGTGATGGTGCGGTCCTCGCCGCCGGCGACCTTGATGGTCTCCTTGCGGAGGTCGAACTTCACGTCCTTGCCGTCGACCTGGTAGGTGTCCGGGCCGGTGACCTTCTCCAGGAAGAGGTCGGTGACGTCCGCGCCGAGGTTGGTGAAGCCCCAGGCGATGTCCTTGTTGTGGCCGATCACCACGCCGGGCATGCCCGCGAAGGTGAAGCCGGAGACGTCGAACTGGCAGGCCGGGGAGTTGGTCCGGCAGTGCAGGCCCATCTGGTACCAGACCGAGGGCAGGCCGGGGCCGAGGTGCGGGTCGTTGGCCAGCAGCGGCTTGCCGGTGGTGGTGTGCGAGCCGGCGACCACCCAGGAGTTGGAACCGATGCCCTGGCCGGGGCGGCCGAGCAGCTGCGGCATCGAGTCGATCCGGTCGGTCAGGCCCTGCAGCAGCGCCTTGGTGGTGGCCGCGCCCTGGGCGGTGGCGGTGCCGGTGGTCGCGCCGGACGGCGAGGAGCCGTCGGCGGGGCGGTAGTTGTCGCCGGCCACGGTGCCGGTCTTCACGATGGTGCCGTTGCGGGCGTACGGGTAGTCCGGGTAGAGCTCGGCGATCTTGTCCGGGCCGAAGTCCTGGGCCAGCAGCGAGCGGTCGATCTCCTCCTGGAGGTTCCCGGAGAGGTTCCAGGCCATCGCCTTGAGCCAGGCCACCGAGTCGACCGGGGACCACTGCTCGGGCTGGTAGCCGCTGTTCACGACGCCGAGCAGGCTGTACTCCAGCGAGGCCTTCGCGCCGCCGGGGTGCTCGGCGAGCCAGGCGTTCACGCCGTCCGAGTAGGCCTGGAGGTACTTCTTGGTCTCCGGGGACAGCTTGGTGTCGTACTCCTTCTGCGCCACCTGCCGCCAGCCCATGGTGCGGATGAAGGCGTCGGTGTCGACCTGGCCGTCGCCGAACATCTCGGAGAGCCGGCCGGCGGTGATGTGCCGGCGGACGTCCATCTCCCAGAAACGGTCCTGCGCCTGGACGTAGCCCTGGGCGCGGAACAGGTCCTCGGCGGTGTCGGCGTACAGCTGCGGGATGCCGTTGGCGTCCCGCTTGACGTCGACGGGCGCGCTCAGGCCCGCCACCTTGACGCTGCCGTCGAGCTCAGGGAAGGAGGCGCGAACCGCGGAGACCCCGCGGTAGCCGCCGTAGCCGGTGCCGGCCACCAGCAGCACGACCAGCACGATCACGATCAGACGGGCGCGCCGGAACTTTTTCGAGCGGGGCATCTGGGTCCTTGCGGTCCTGACTTCGGGGCGGGCGGGCGTGTCCAGGGCCTGCGGCCGTGACAGGGAACCACATTAGGCCGAGTCGGCCGGGCACCGTGAACGGGGGACCAAGCTAAAGATATGGCAAAATGTTAGACTGCGTAACGATCCGCAAGAGGAGCATTGACGACTTCTTAACGGGTCGCCCCACAGCACCACCAGACACCCCGCCCGCCCCTGCCTGCCCGAGGTGCCCCTGCGTGAACGTCTCCCACCTGAACCAGCTCCTGCTTGAGTCCTCCGTGATCCTGCTGTTCGCGGTGGGCGCCGTACGCCTCTCCACCCGATCAGGGCTGCCCAGCCTGCTGATCTATCTGGGGATCGGTGTCGCGCTGGGCCAGAACGGGATCGGCGTCACCTTCAACAACGCCGAGCTCACCCAGGTGCTCGGCTACGCGGCGCTCGTGGTGATCCTCGCCGAGGGCGGCATCAAGACCAGCTGGCGCGAGATCAAGCCGGTGATGCCGGCCGCGACCGTGCTCGCCACCGTCGGCGTCAGCGTCAGCGTGTTCGCCACCGCGGCCGGCGCGCACTGGCTGGTCGGCCTGGACTGGCGCACCTCGCTGCTGCTGGGCGCCATCGTCTCCTCCACCGACGCGGCCGCCGTCTTCTCGGTGCTGCGGATGGTCCCGCTGCCGCACCGGCTCACCGGCCTGCTGGAGGCCGAGTCCGGCTTCAACGACGCACCCGTGGTCATCCTGGTCGTCGCCTTCGCCACCACCGGGGAGCTGGACTCCTGGTACGTCCTGATCGGCACGATCGTCGCCGAGCTGGCGATCGGCGCCGTGATAGGCCTGGCCGTCGGCAAGATAGGCGCCTACGGGCTCAAGCACGTCGCGCTGCCCTCCTCGGGCCTCTACCCGATCGCCGTGATGGCGCTCACCGTGCTCGCGTACGCCGGCGGCGCGCTGCTGCACGGCTCCGGCTTCCTCGCCGTCTACATCAGTGCGGTGATACTCGGGAACTCCAAGCTCCCGCACGGCCCGGCCGTCCGGGGCTTCGCCGACGGGCTGGCCTGGATCGGGCAGATCGGCATGTTCGTCCTGCTCGGCCTGCTCGTCACGCCCGAGTCCATGGGCGACGCGGTGGTGCCCGCACTGGTGATCGGCGGGGTGCTGGTCTTCCTGGCCCGGCCGCTGTCGGTGATGGTCTCGCTGACCCCCTTCAAGGTGTCGGCCCGCGAGCAGGCACTGCTGAGCTGGGCCGGGCTGCGCGGGGCAGTGCCCATCGTGCTGGCCACCATCCCGGTGGTGTCCGGCGCGCACCGGGCCGAGGACGTCTTCAACATCGTCTTCATCCTGGTCGTCGTCTTCACCCTGCTCCAGGGACCGACCCTGCCGTGGGTGGCCAAGCGGCTGCGGATCGACGAGGGCGACATGGGCCAGGACCTGGGCATCGAATCCGCCCCGCTGGAGAAGCTGCACGGGCACCTGCTGTCGGTCACGCTCTCCCCCACCTCGAAGATGTCGGGCGTGGAGATCAGCGAGCTGCGGCTGCCCAGGGGGGCGGCGGTCACCCTGGTCGTGCGTGAGGGGAACTCCTTCGTGCCGGACAAGGCGACGGTGCTGCGCGGCGGGGACGAGCTGCTGGTGGTCACCACGGACGAGGTCGGCGAGGCGGCGGAGCGGCGGCTGCGGGCCGTGGACAAGGGCGGCAAGCTCGCGGGGTGGCTGAACGGGCGGTGAGGGCGCGCCCTCGCCGGCCCCCACCAGGCCCCGGCCGGGGCGGCCGGGTCACCGGGACGGGGCGGCCGGGTCACCGGGACGGGGCGGCCGGGTCACCGGGACGGGTGTGGCTGGCGGGGTCTACGCGCGTAACTGTATGCTGGTTCGACCACGCCGTATAACCACCGCTAGACCACCCCCAGCATCTGCCTGACGCAGAGTTGGCGCGACCGCTCGGCGGCCGCGGTCCGGACCCGGCCACCACGCCGGACCGACCCGGTATCTACCCCGGTCGACGCGCGAGAGGACGACTCTCGGCGCCGTCGGGGCCACACCATGCCCTGCCGCGCTACCAGGCAGCAGGAAGGACCGACCGTGACGGCGCGCCGAACGGTCGACACCGCCGCGGACTCCGCGGCCACCCCCGCAGCTCCGGCCCCCGCCCGCGTCGGGTACGGCGAGCTGCTCCGCACTCCCGGGGCCTGGACGTTCCTGGCCCCCGCCCTCGTCGCGCGGCTGCCGTACGCGATGCTCAGCATGGGCATCCTGCTGCTCGTCACCCGGACCCACGGCTCGTACGGCACCGCCGGTACGGTCACCGCGGTCGCCGCCGTCGCCCAGGCCCTGGTCGGGCCGCAGACCGGGCGGCTCGCCGACCGCTACGGCCAGGCCGCGGTGCTCGTGCCGACCGTCCTGGTGCACGCCGCCTCGGTCGGCGTGCTGATCGCGCTCGCGCTCGGCCACGCGCCCGCCTGGAGCCTGTTCCTGGCCGCCGTCCCGGCCGGGGCGAGCGTGCCGCAGGTCGGCGCGATGGTCCGGGCCCGCTGGGTGGCCAGGTTCACCGCGGACGGCGCCTCCGAGGCCTCCGCGGCCCGGGTGAGCACCGCCTTCGCCTTCGAGTCCGTGACGGACGAGTTCACCTTCGTGATCGGCCCGATCCTGGCCTCCGGCATCGCCGCCCTCGCCAACCCGGCCACCGCCCTGGTCGCCGAGGCCTCGCTGACCCTCGTCGGCGGCCTGGCCTTCGCCGCCCAGCGACGCACCGCACCGACCCGGATCGTGCCGCAACCCGGCACCAGGCGCGCCTCGGCGCTCGCCTCCCCCGGCGTCCGGCTGCTGGCCGGGACCTTCCTCGGGGTCGGCGCGGTCTTCGGCGGCATGCAGGTCTCGGTGAACGCCTTCGCCGACTCGGTCGGGCAGCACGACGCCGGCGGCACCGTGTACGGGATCTTCGCCGGCGGCTCGATGCTGGCCGGCGTGCTGTACGGCGTGATCGCCTGGCGGCGGCCGGTGCAACAGCGGATGCTGATCAGCTACGCGCTGCTGGTGCTGGGCTGCTCGGTGCTGTGGGCGATGCCCAACCTGGTCGCGCTGACCGTCGCCGGGCTGCTCTGCGGGCTGGCCATCGCGCCGACCCTGATCAGCGGCTACACCCTGGTCGAGACGCTGGTCGCGGACGGGGCCAAGACGGAGGCCTTCACCTGGCTGACCGGCGCCATCGGACTGGGGCTGGCGGTCGGCTCGATGGCGGCGGGCCGGCTGATCGACGGGCACGGGCCCTCGACCGGGTTCCTGGTGCCGGTGGCCGGGGCCGGGTTGGGGCTGATCGCGCTGGCCTCGCTGCGACACCTGCTGGTGGCGCCGGGAGGCGGGTCGGGCGCTCCGACGGCTGCCGGCCCGGGCTCCGGTTCGGCCGGCGGTCCGGGCTCCGGTTCCGCGGAGCACGGTGGTGCCGCGCAGCTGGTGGGCGCGGCCAAGGGCTGAGGCGGCGGCGGTCCGGCGGCCGGGCCCCGGTCCATCTCACACCGCAGTCGCTGGACTGATCCCGCGGAATGCCGCATCATTGACCATCGTTAGCACTCATCAGGCGAGAGTGCCAGGAGGAAGACAAGTGCCCACGTACCAGTACCAGTGCACCGAGTGCGGCAACGGCCTGGAGGCGGTGCAGAAGTTCACCGACGAGGCACTGACCACGTGCCCCGAATGCCAGGGACGGCTCCGCAAGGTCTTCTCGGCCGTGGGCGTCGTGTTCAAGGGCTCCGGCTTCTACCGGACCGACAGCCGCTCCTCCTCCAGCAGCTCGGTGGGCTCCGGGTCCTCGTCGACCTCCTCGACGTCGTCCTCCACCTCCACGTCCGCGCCCTCCTCGACGCCGTCGAGCTCCGGCTCCTCGGCCTCGTCCAGCCCGGCTCCGGCCGCGAGCTGACCTCGGCGCCGGGCACCGGCCCGGACGGCCCGTAGACCTCGGAAAGGCCCGTCGGCCCCGCTTCCACGCGGGGGCGACGGGCCTTTCCGCGTTCCCGCCATTCCCGTCGTTCCCGTCGTTCCCGTCGGTCCTGTCGTTTCCGTCGTTTCCGTCGTTTCCGTCGTTTCCGTCGCCGGTTTCCCGCCACCCCGGACCGCAGGCTTCCCGTCATCTCGGACGGATCCGATTGACTCGTGCGGGTGAACGAAGTTATCCACAGCGGCGGGTTTTCCACAGGCCTGGGGAAAGGACTTTCCGAGTTCGCCGGAAACGCTCATCGTGTGGGCATCCGGTCCGCGAGAGGCGGGCCCGCCGACACTCCGGAGGTGCGTCGATGACGACCGCGAGCTTCTCCCTGCCCCTGCCCCTTCCACTGCCCGCGCCCGCCGTACCACCCCGACAGGAGCTGCCGAGCTTCCCGCCGATCCGGCGCGGGTGCGGCAGGTGGCACCGCTGGCGCAGTGCGATGCGGCGGCGAGCCGGGGTGCCCGTGCTGGTGCTGCTCGCGGTGGCGGCGGCACTGGCGCTGGGGCCCGCGCGGGCCGGGCTGCCGCCGCCCCAGGGGGGTGCACTGGGCCGGACGGGTTGTCAGTCCGGGCCTGTGGAAGATCACCCGTAACCGGGAGAAGGCTTCGTCGTTCGAGGCGGCATGAAGGGCTTCAAGGAATTCCTGCTGCGTGGAAATGTCGTCGAACTCGCCGTGGCCGTGGTCATCGGGGCGGCTTTCACCAACATCGTCAACGCCTTCGTCAAGGGTGTGATCAATCCGCTCGTCGGCGTCTTCGGGACGAAGGACCTCGCGTCCTACAGTTCCTGCCTCAAGGGGCCCTGCGAGGTGAGCCCGACCGGTGAGGTCACGTCCGGAATCCTCATCCTGTGGGGATCGGTGCTCAGCGCCGCGCTCCAGTTCCTGATCACCGCGGCGGTCGTCTACTTCGTTCTGATCGTGCCCATGAACAAGCTGGCGGCCCACCGCAAGACCGTCGCCGAGGAGGCGGCGGAGGCCGAACTCAAGGAGGTCCAACTGCTGACCGAGATCCGCGACGCGCTGGTCACGCCGCTTCGCTGACCGGCAGGCGCCGTTCGCCCCGCTCCCCGTTCCTCAGCCCCCGTGGTGCGGCGGGCGCTGGCTCAGATACCAGTCCAGCCCCCGCCCACCACTGCCGCCGGCCCCGGGGCGGTCTCCCCAGCCGGCGTCGGTGTCGTCCCTGGACTGCTGGTCCAGCGGGTCCCGGAAGACCAGTCGGGCCTTGGCCGCCGCGGCCTTCCGCGACTCCTGGTCCTGGTCCTGCTCCCGGTCCTCTTCCTGTCCCTGATCGTTCACGCTGTCCACTCCCTCGCCCGTCCTTTCCCTCCAGCCTAAGAGCCCCGTGGCACGCCTCGGGCCCCGGTGCGGAGTGCTCCGCGCCAGGGCCCGGGTGAGGCTCGGCCGGTGGGGCCGGGTGGTCCGTCCGGCGGACTCTCGGGCGGACTCTCAGGCGGCCTCGAAGCCCGCGTGGTCGGCGATCTTCTTCAGCTCGGCCAGCGCGTGCTTCTCGATCTGGCGGATCCGCTCGCGGGTGAGGCCGTGCTGCTTGCCCACCTCGGTGAGGGTGCGCTCGCGGCCGTCCTCCATCCCGTAACGGGAGCGGATGATCGAGGCGGTGCGGTCGTCCAACCGCCCGATCAGGTCGTCCAGTTCCTCGCGGCGGAGCATGACCATCACGGCGTCCTCGGGGGACGTGGCCCCGGTGTCCTCGACGAGGTCACCGAACTGGGTCTCGCCCTCGTCGTCGACCGACATGTTGAGGCTGACCGGGTCGCGCGCCCAGTCCAGCACGTCCTTGATCCGGGCTTCGGTGGTGTCCAGCTCGGCCGCGATCTCGGCCGGCTCCGCCTCGCGGCCCAGCTCCTTGGACTTCTCCCGCTGCACCCGCCTGATCCGCCCCAGCTCCTCCACCAGGTGCACGGGCAGCCGGATGGTGCGGGACTGGTCGGCGATGGACCGGGTGATCGCCTGCCGGATCCACCACGTCGCGTACGTGGAGAACTTGAAGCCCTTGGCGTAGTCGAACTTCTCGACGGCGCGTACCAGGCCCGCGTTGCCTTCCTGGATGAGGTCCAGCAGCGGCAGGCCGCTGCGCGGGTAGCGACGGGCGACGGCGACCACGAGCCGGAGGTTGGAGCGGATGAAGACGTCCTTGGCGCGCTCGGCGTCGGCGGCTATCGCCTCCAGCTCCTCGCGCGTGACGCCGTCGGGGAGTTCGCCCTCCTCCAGCAGGTGCTGGGCGTACACGCCGGCCTCGATCCGCAGCGAGAGCTCGACCTCCTCGGCGGCATCGAGCAGGGGTGTCCTGGCGATCTCGTCGAGGTACATGCCGACCAGGTCGCGGTCGGCCTCCAGGTTGGTCGGGCGGGCCGCGCGACTCCGGTCGGCCCTGTCGCGAACGACGGCACGGGTGGCCATGCTTGCTCCCTTTGCTGGTGTTGCCGAGGTCTGCCTGCCTGCCTCGTGAGGGCAAGAAGTGCGGGCCCCTGGGGCCTCACACGTAACGATCCAACGAACAGAATCCGGACAACATTCCCAAGTCCCTCAGATTCTTCCCGGCGATGCAGTATCCTGCCGATTTTCACGCCGGTTCTGGACAATCAGTGATCGGCCGAGCACTTCCCGTGCCATCGGGTGACCACTCCGGGGCGGATTTCTTCACCCGACCCACACGTGACCGCCGCCTACCCGTTGAACCCGCGAACGGCCGCCGACGTTCCCCGCAGGCTCCGTTTTCCGCTCGCGCCACACCCCGACGCACGCAGGTCCTCCTCACAAACGATGCCGAATCGCTATCACTCCGGCTCTTGCTCGGCCCTGGACACTGGGAAGGTGTCAGCCATGCACCTGACCAACAGCACGACCCGCCTCGCTGCGCGTAACCGGAGTCTCCTTCGGGACGCCGCGCTCGCGCTGGGCTGTGCCGCGCTGTTCGGCATCCTGGCGGCTCTGGTCACCGGCCAGTGGCGCCCGCTGGTCCGCTTCGACCAGGAGTGGATCGGCGAACTGCACACCTACGCCCGGGAGCACCGGATCTGGACCGCCTCGGTGCAGACCCTCTCCGACATCGGCGGCACCGTCACGATGCGTACGTTGCTCGGGATCGCGGCCGGGTGGCTCTGGTTGATCGGCGCCCGCGTGCTCGCCGGCTGGGTGGCCGCCCAGGCCCTGATCGGCTGGGGCACCCAGTGGGCGCTGAAACTGGCCTTCGACCGCAGCCGCCCCTCCTTCACCGATCCGGTCTCGCACGCCGGCGGCCCGGCCTTCCCCTCCGGGCACGCCATGACCTCGGCGATCACCTGCGCCGTCCTGGTCGGCCTGCTCTGGTACCGGGTCCACCGGCGCGGCCGGACCGCCGCCTGCGTGGTGGCGGCGGCAACGGTGCTGACCATCGGCTGGACCCGGGTCGCGCTCGGGGTGCACTGGCCCAGCGACGTGCTGGCCGGCTGGCTGGCCGCCGGAATCGTGCTGGGTACCGTGACCGCGGTGATCCAGGTCTGGCGCCCCGGCGCGCTGGCCCGGGACGTACGGCGGGTCAACTGGCGCACCAGGCCCCGAGTGCAGCGGGTCGTCGTGTCGGCCGAGCGGTCCGCGCGCACCGCCGCCCCGCTGGACGAGGACGGGCCTGACGGCGCGCGGACGGAGGAGGAGGCGGGCGGCCCCGTCGACCATCCCGACGAGACCGTCCGCTGAGCGTCCGTCACCCCATCGACCGCTGCGGGCCACCCCGCCGGCGTGGCGGCCATGTCCGACACCTTCGCCCCCCCCCACTTCCCCCACCGCGCCCGCCGGCTGTCCCGAGCACGCCCGGGCCGCCGCTCGACAACACGTGTTCGCCAACCACGTCGGCCACACCGGCGGCTGGCACACCTGCGGCGGCAGCGCGGTCTGCGGCCCGTCCTCGTCCAGCGGGGCGGCGGTGCGCGCGACCGGCGCGAACTCGTCGTCGTCGACCTCGACCCGGCCGCCCTGCGCACCACCCGCGAGACCGAGACCCTTCTCTCCGGCCTCGCCCCCGCCACCGGCCGGCCGCCCGCGCCCCGGCCCGGTTCACCCTGGCCTGAGCCCCTGGCTGCCGGCTCCCGACGCACCGGCCGCGATTGCGGTCAGGCAGCCCGCATCGCGGCCACCGCGCTCATCCGCCCGACCCGGCGGGCCGGCAGCACCGCGGCGGCCAGGCCGACCAGGACGGTCAGACCCAGGGCGGCCAGCACCGGCAGGACCGGCGGAGTGCCGGCCGTGCCCACGGTCGAGGTGATCGAGCGGGCGGCCGCCCAGCCGTAGGCGGCGCCCAGGCCGGTCCCGACCAGCGCGCCGGCCAGGGAGAGCAGCAGCGCCTCCAGGGTGAGCATCCGGCGCAGCTGCTCGCGCGACATCCCGATCGCACGCAGCATGCCGATCTCGCGGGAGCGTTCGCTGATGCTGAGCATCAGGGTGGCCGCGACGCCGAGGCCGGCGATGGCGACGGAGAAGGACAGCAGGACCATGCTGACGGTCTTCAGCCGGTCCAACAGGGAGCGCAGGGTGTCCGCCTGGGCGGCCGTGTCGGCGACGGCCACCTGCGGGTGGTCGGCGAGGGCCCGGTCCAGGGCGCGACGGGCGGTCGGCCGGTCGTCGCCCGCGGCCGGGCTGATCCAGGCCGTGGTGACGGGCGCACCAGGGGCGAGGCGGTCCAGGGTCGCGGGCGTCACCAGCAGGGTGGCGCCGCTCTGCAGGGTGAACGGCAGGCTGCTGCGGCCGGGTTGGAGCCGCAGCTCGACGCCGCCGGCCCGCCGCACCCCGCTCTCGCCGAACATGCTCAGTGCGGCGCCCTCGGTGAGCGCCCGGGCCCGGTCCACGTCGTCCGCCGAGGAGTTGAGCCGGGTGGGGTCGACGGCGGCGACCACCGTGGGCCGACCGTCGAGGTCGACGGTGGCCGAGCGGACCGGGGTGACGGTCAGCCCGTGCTCGGCGCCGAGCGCGCCGAGCGCCCCGGCGGGCAGGGCGCC
>NZ_JAHSQD010000238.1 GCF_020103755.1 Streptomyces sp. LS1784 | reverse complement strand
GGGCCGCCGCGGGGCGTCCGCCCGGCCGCCACAGCGCCGTCCGCCGGACCGGGCGGGGCCGGTCGGCCCTTCCACCGCTCCGGGCGGGCACGGAGGCTGGAGACGGAGACAGGAGGTGCGCCATGTCGACCGTCCACCCGCCGCTCGCCACCGCCGAGGCCCTGCTGGCCGACGGCACGACCGTGGAGCTCCGGCCGCTCGGGCCGGACGACCACCGCGCGGTGCTCGACCTGCACGCCGCCGGGATGTCCGAGGAGAGCCGTCGGATGCGGTTCTTCGGGGTCAGCCGCAACGCGCCGCGGCAGGCCGCCGACCGGCTGTGCGGTCCGCCGCGCACCGGTCTGCTGGCGCTCGGCGCGTGGGCGGGGGAGGAGCTGATCGGCGAGGCGGACTGCGAGCTGCTGGACGAGCCGCCGGAAACGGCCGAACTGGCCCTCGCGGTGGCCGACCGCTGGCACCATCGGGGCGTCGCCACCCTGCTGCTGGAACACCTCGTGCACGCCGGCCGGGCCGCCGGCATCCGGTTCTTCGAAGCCGACACCCTGGGAGGCAACCACGCCGTCCACCAGGTCTTCGCCGACCTCGGCCTGCCCATCGAGCGCCGCTACGCCCACGGCGAGGTCAGGGTCCGGGTGCCACTGGACGAGGGAGACGAGCGCTACCGCTCGGCGGTGGACGAACGCGGGCGGCGCGCCGACGTGGCCAGCCTCGCCGCACTGCTGCGCCCGGCCTCGGTCGCGGTGGTCGGGGCGTCCCGGCGGGAGGGCTCGGTCGGACGGACCGTCCTGACGAAGATCCGGCAGGGCGGCTTCGCCGGTCCGCTCCGGGCGGTCAACCCGCACGCCGACGAGATCGGCGGCGTGCCCGCCTACCCGTCCGTCTCCGCGCTGCCCGCCGTACCGGACCTCGCCGTGCTGGCCGTGCCCTCCGGCGCGGTCCCCGCAGTGGCCGAGGAGTGCGGTGCCGCCGGGGTCCGGGCACTGGTGGTGCTCACCTCCGGGCTCGGCGCACAGGAGGCCCGCCGGCTGATGCGGGCCTGCCGCCGGCACAGCATGCGCGTCGTCGGGCCGAACAGCCTCGGCATGGCACAGACCGATCCGGCCGTCCGGCTGGACGCCGAGTTCGGCGGCGCCTTCCCCCGGCCCGGCACCGCCGGGGTGGCGGTACAGAGCGGCGGCGTGGGGATCGCGCTGCTGTCGCGGCTGGCCTGGCTGGGCATCGGGGTGTCGAGCTTCGTCTCGCTCGGCGACAAGTACGACGTCAGCGGCAACGACCTGCTCCAGTGGTGGGAGGCGGACGGCCGGACCGACCTCGCGCTGCTCCACCTGGAGTCCTTCGGCAACCCGCGCGCCTTCGCCCGCACCGCACGCCGGGTGACCAGGAGCATCCCGGTGCTCACCGTCGACGCCGGCCGCTCGACAGCCGGCCGCCGGGGCGCCGCCTCGCACACCGCGGCCGCCGCCACCCCCACCGTCACCCGGGAGGCGCTGTTCCGGCAGGCGGGTATCACGGCCACCCGCAGCATCGACGAACTCGTCGAGGCCGCCGCCCTGTTGCACGCCCAGCCGCTGCCCGGCCCGCGAGGCGCGGTCGCCGTGGTGTCCAACGCCGGTGGCATCGGCATCCTCGCCGCCGACGCCTGCGCCGAGGTCGGACTGGAACTGCCGGAACTCCCGGCGGAACTCGGCAAGCTGCTGCCGCCCGGCGCGTCCGTGCGCAACCCGGTGGACACCACGGCGGCGGTGGGGCCGACCGAACTCACCTTCTTCCTCCGGGCGTTGGAACGCGAGGAAGCCGTCGACGCGATCCTGGTGTGCCTGGTGCCGACGGCGCTGGGAGCCGCTCCCGCCCAGGATCCGGTGCGCGCCCTGCTGGAGGGCCCGGCCCGGCGCCGGGTGCCGATCGCCGCCGTGCTGCTCGACCAGCAGGTGCCCGTGCGCTACCGCACCTGCGCGGACGGCGGTGTGCTGCCCGCCTACTCGGACTCCGTCGCCGCCGCCCGCGCGCTCGCCCACGCCCGGGACCGCGCCCGCCGGCTCGCCGAGGCCCCCTCCGTCCCCGCAGACGCGCCGGACTGCGACCGTCGCACCGCGCGCAGCCTGATCGACGGCCACCTCACCGCCCACCCCGACGGCGGCTGGCTCGACCCGCTGTCCACCGCCGACCTGCTGGAGGCCTACGGGCTGCCGCTGACCAGTTCGGTGTGGGCCCGCGACGAGGAGGCGGCGGTCGCTGCCGCGAACGGGCTGCGCCTCCTCGGGCACGAGCGGAAGGTGGCGCTGAAGGCCTACTGGCCCGGGCAGGTACACAAGAGCGTGCTGGGTGCCGTCCGCACGGGCCTCGGCACTGAGGCGGAAGTGCGTTCCACCTACCGGGAGTTCACGGAGAGGTTCGGTGCCGAGCTGGTCGGCGCGGTGGTCCAGCCGATGGCGGAGCCGGGTGTCGAGCTGCTCGCGGGTGTCGTCCAGGACCGGATCTTCGGACCGCTCGTGGTGGTCGGGGCGGGCGGCACCGCCGCCGGCGTGCCGGCCGACCGGTCGGCCCGGCTCGCCCCGCTGAGCGAGCGCGACCTGACCACCATGGTCGCCGAACTCCGCAGCGCGCCACTGCTGTCGGGCAGCGTCGGGGCGCCCGCCGTGGACCTCGCGGCGCTCCGGTCCGTACTGGCCCGGCTCTCCCGCCTGGCCGACGACTTCCCGGAGCTCGTCGAGGCCGACCTCAACCCCGTCATCCTCCGCCCCGACGGCGCGGTCTGCGTGGACGCCCGGGTACGGCTGGAACGCCGGCCGTCCTTCGACCCCTACCTGCGGCGGCTGCGCCGCCCAGCGGCCGCCTCCGACTCGCCCGGCTCGACGGCCTCACCGCCCTGACCGACCACCTCACCCGGGACCTCGACGACACCGGGCCGGTGCCGACCGTCTGAGGTCACCGGACCAGGAGCCGGCCGCCCGAGCGGGGACCACGGCCGCCGAGCCGGGTTCGCGGTCGATCCGGTCGCGCAGGGCCTGCCTCGGGCCCGCCGCGGACGAGGTGTACCGCGCTCGGCGGCGGGGCCGGGCGCAGGGTGGGGTTCCTCCGACCGTCGTGCCGAAAGGCCGCGCCGTCCTGGGCCGGCCCGGCCCGCCGACGGGGACCGACCGGCCCTGTCCGGTGGGCGGCGGCGGGCGGACAGTGAAGGCGGGACCACCGCAGGAGGAGTGAGGACCATGCAGCACCGCAGCGTCAACGACGTGATGACCCACGAGGTCGTCACCGCCCGGCCGGACACGCCGTTCAAGGAGGTCGCGGCGCTGTTCCACCGCAACGACGTCACGGCGATCCCGGTGATCGACGACCAGGGCCGGCCGCTCGGCATGGTGTCCGAGGCCGACCTGATCCGCAAGGAGGCAGTCCTGCCGGACCCGGAGGGGCGCTACCCGGGCCGCCGGCTGGACGCGAAGGACCGCGCCCGCGCCGAGGCGGAGACCGCCGGCGGGCTGATGACCAGCCCGGCCGTCACCGCCCGTCCCGGCTGGTCGGTCCCCGAGGCCGCCCGCGCCATGGACAAGCACAAGGTCAAGCGCCTGCCGGTGGTCGACGAGGCCGGTCGCCTGGTCGGCATCGTCAGCCGTCGGGACCTGTTGCAGGTCTTCCTGCGGCACGACGCGGCGATCCGGGACGAGATCAGCCACGACGTGCTCGGCCAGACCCTCTGGCTGGCCCCCGGAGACGTCCGGATCGCGGTGGACAACGGCGTGGTCACGCTGGACGGACGCCTGCCACGCCGCAGCCTCATCCCGATCGCCGAGCAGCTCTGCCGGGCCGTGGACGGCGTGGTCGCCGTCCACGCCACCCTCGACTGGACCGAGGACGACACCGACCAGCGGCTGGAACACCCCCGCGCCTACCGCGCGGCAACGTAGGAGGCCGCCGTGCCCCGTACACCGAGCGCCGTCGCCGACGTGATGACCCATGCGGTGGTGGCCGTCGGCCGCGACGCGGACTTCCGCGAGGTCGCCGAGACCCTGCAGCGCTGGCAGGTGAGCGCCGTCCCCGTGCTGACCGGCGACGGCCGGGTGATCGGGGTGGTCTCCGAGGCCGATCTGCTCACTGCCCGGGACCGCGACGGCGTGCGCGCCGAAGCGCTGACCGCCGGGCGGATGATGTCCGTCCCGGCGGTCACCGTGCACCCGGACAGCCTGCTCAACGAGGCCGCCCGGGCGATGGCGCGCGGCCACCTCAAACGGCTCCCGGTGGTCGACGGGGAGGACTACCTGGTCGGCATCGTCAGCCGGGGCGACCTGCTGAAGGTCTACCTCGACGACGACCGCGAGCTCGCCGACCGGGTCCGCTTCGAGCTGGCCGCCACCCTCGGCCCCGGTACCGCGGTGGACACCGACGTCCGCTCCGAGAACGGCCGGATCACCCTCGCGGGCGAGCTGCCGGACACCGTCTCCGCGGCGATCCTGGAACGGCTGGTGCGCTCGGTGCCCGGCGTGGTCGGCGTCGAGCTCCGGCTCGCCGCGCCGACCTGACGGAGGGCGCACAGGCTCGTGCTCCGCGGTGCCTGGTGCCCGGGCGCCGTCGCGCCGCGCGGCTGACGCGCTGCGTGGGGAGGAGCGGGCGCGGAGAATCGGTGGTGTCAACGCCCCGCGCGCCGCAGGGAGCAGGCCATGGACACGCCCCAACCCGTACGGGTGTTCCTGCTGGACGACCACGAGGTGGTCCGGCGGGGCGTCCGCGACCTCCTGGAGAGCGAACCCGACGTCGAGGTCGTCGGCGAGGCGGGCACCTGCGCCCAGGCGCTCGCCCGGGTGCCCGCGCTGCGCCCGGACGTCGCGGTGCTCGACGTACGGCTCCCGGACGGTGACGGAGTGACCGTCTGCCGGGAACTGCGCGACCGGATGCCCGGGTTGGCCTGCCTGATGCTGACCTCCTTCGACGACGACGACGCCCTGCTCGACGCGATCATGGCCGGTGCGGCCGGCTACGTCCTCAAGCAGGTCAAGGGCGCCGAACTGGTCGGCGCGGTCCGCACGGTGGCCTCCGGCCAGTCGATGCTCGATCCGGCCACCACCCGCAAGCTGATGGAGAGCCTGCGCCACCACGAGCAGAGCGAGACCGACGCCGCGCTCGCCGGGCTCACCCCGCGCGAGCGGGAGATCCTCGCGCTGGTGGGGGAGGGCAGGACGAACCGCCAGATCGGCCAGGAGCTCTACCTCGCGGAGAAGACCGTGAAGAACCACGTGTCGCGCCTGCTCGCCAAACTGGGTGTCGAACGCCGCCTCCAGGCCGCCGTCATCGCCGCCCACGCCGACCCCGAACAGCACCACCAGCGCCCGCACTGAGGCCCGGCGAGGGCCGGGCGGGCCCGCGGAAGGAGCCGAACGGCCCAAGCGGCACGCCGCGCCCAGGCCGCACCGTGGAGGTGACCCACCCTCCCGTCACGGCCCGAGGAGACGGCGATGATGTACTGGAACGACGGGGGCACGAACGGCTGGGGCATCGGTCTGATGACCGTCGGCATGCTGCTCCTCTGGGCACTGGCGGTCCTCGGTGTGATCGCCCTGGTCCGGTACCTCGGCCGGACGGCCCCGCACGGCCCGGCCGCGCCGCCGGTCCCGCCGACCGCAGCGCCGCCGATGCGGCCCACCCCGGAGCAGCTGCTCGCCGAGCGCCTCGCCCGTGGCGAGATCGACCCCGACGAGTACCGCGCCCGCCTGGCCACCCTGCGCGGCGTCGACGGCCCGGTCGGCTCCGGCTGACGACGAACCCCGGGAGGCGGCCATGTCCACCCTCGCCCTCGACGCGCCCACGCTGGAGAAGCTCGTCTCCGCGGCGGTCGCGGCACCCTCGATCCACAACAGCCAGCCCTGGCGCTTCCGGCTCCGGCCGGACACCTCGACCCTGGAGGTCCGGGCCGACCGCAGCCGGGCCGTGCCGGCCGCCGACCCCCAGGGGCAGGCCCTGCACATCTCCGTCGGCGCGGCCGTCCTCAACCTGAGGGTCGCCGCCCGCCACCTCGGCTGGGCGCCCGACGTCCGCCTGCTGCCCGAGCCGGCCGAGCCCGACCTGTTCGCCGTGGTCCGGCTCGACACCCAGGCCCCCGCGCCGGCCCCCGGCACGGAGAAGCTCTACGAGGCGATCTGGCGCCGGCACTCCATCCGCACGCCGTTCACCGCCGTGCCGGTCCCGCGGGCCGTCCTCGACGAACTGACCGGCGCCGCCCGCGCGGAGGACGCCGCGCTCCACCTGCCCGACCACACGGAGACCGCCCGGCTGCTCCACCTCACCGCCGAGGCCGAGCGCCGCAGCACCACCGACGAGGCCCAGCGCGCCGAGAGCCGCAGCTGGATCCGCACCGGCGACGCACCGCCGTACGGCATCCCGGCCCGCGCGCTCGGCCCCCAGGACCTGGCCGGCCGCCTGCCGATGCGCGACTTCTCCGCCATCCGCGCGGCCGAGCACCAGGCTCCGGCCCTCTTCGAGCGCGAGCCCCGCATCGCCGTCCTCACCACCGACCACGACACCCCCGCGGACTGGCTGCGCGCCGGCCTCGCGCTGGAACACGTCCTGCTCGCCGCCACCGTCCACGGCGTGCGCGCCTCGCTGCTGCACCAGGCCATGGAGTGGCCCTACCTGCGCTGGGAGGCACGGGACCCGCACCAGCGCCCCGGCCACGTCCAGATGCTGATCCGCCTCGGTTACGGCCCCGAGGGCGCCCGGACACCCCGCCTGGCACCCGGCGAGGTACTGGACGACCGCTGACGCCTACTCCAGGGGCACCCGCCAGACCAGCTCGGTGCCGCCCTCGGGGCGCCTGCCGGCGGTGAAGGTGCCGCCCAGGGCAGCGGCCCGGTCGGCGAGGTTGGCGAGTCCGCTGCGGCGGCCGTCCTCGGGGAGGCCGACCCCGTCGTCGGTGACGGCGAGGGTCAGGTCGGTGCCGGCGGTGACGGTGGCCGTGACCGCGTGGGCCCTGGCGTGGCGGGCGGCGTTGGACAGGGATTCCTCCAGGACGGCGACCGCCGCGTCCGCGACCTCGGCGGGCACTGTGACGTCCAGCAGGCCGGTCATCCGCAGGGCCGGGGCGAAGCCGAGTGCGCGGGCGGCCCGTTCGACCACCCCGACGATCCGGGCGCGCAGGCCGCCCTCCGCCGGGCCGCGTTCGCGCAGGCGCAGGCCGAAGATGGTGGCGCGGATGGTCCTGGCGGTCTCGTCCAGATCGTCGATCGCCCGCAGGACGCGGTCGGTCGCCTCGGGGTGCTCGATGAAACGGGTGGCTCCCTGGAGGGTCATGCCGGTGGCGAAGAGCCGCTGGATGGCCAGGTCGTGCAGGTCACGGGCGATCCGGTCGCGCTCCCTCAGCAGCGCGACCTGCTCGGAGTCGCGGCGGCGCTCGGCGAGTTCCATCGCCACCGCCGCCTGGCCCGCGAAGCCGAGCAGAGGACCGGACCCGTCCTCCTCGAACAGCGGCGCACCGGCCGCCCGGGCCAGCAGCAGCACGCCCCGGATGCCGCGGTCGGCGGTGCCGACGGGCACCGCGACCGCCGGGCCGAGACCTTTCCAGCGCGGCGGCCCCGCCGTGATCCGGGGGTCCTTCCGGACGTCGGGGCTCACCACGAGCCCGCCGGTGCGGAAGGCCACGCCCACGAACGAGCCCTCGACCGGCAGCACCAGGCCGCGGTGCTCCTCCTCGCCGAGGCCGGCCGCGATCCGCACCTCCAGCTCGCCGGTCCCCGGCAGTGGCACGGCGACGACGGCGAGGTCCGCGCCGGCGATCCCGCTCGCCCGGGCCACCAGCAGGTCCAGCACCTCCTGCTCGCCGCTGCCGGACAGCAGGCTGCTGGTCACCTCGGCGCTCGCCTCCAGCCAGCGCTGCCGCTGGCGGGCCCGTGCGTAGAGGCGGGCGTTGTCGATCGCCACCCCGGCGGCCACGGCGAGGGTGGCGAGCACCGACTCGTCCTCGGCGTCGAAGTCGCCTCCGCCGCGTTTCTCGGTCAGGTAGAGGTTGCCGAACACCTTGTCCCGGATCCGGATCGGCACCCCCAGGAAGCTGCGCATCGGGGGATGGTTGGCCGGGAAGCCGTAGGAGGCCGGGTGGTCGGAGAGCCGGCCGAGCCGCAGCGGTTCGGGGTGGCGGATCAGCTCGCCGAGGATGCCGTGCCCGGAGGGCAGGTCGCCGATCAGCTTGACCTGCTCGTCCGTGACTCCGACCGGGATGAACTGGGACAGCCGCTGGTCCTCGCCGATCACGCCGAGCGCGCCGTACTCGGCGTCCACCAGGGTGACCGCGGCCTCCACGATGTGCTGGAGCGCCTGGGTCAGTTCCAGGTCGCGGCCGACCGCCAGCACCGCCTCCAGCAGGCTGTGCACCCGGTCCCGGGTGCCGCGGGCGGCGTCCAGCCGGGCCTGGAGCTCCGCCAGGAGTTCGTCCAGCCGCAGGTCGGGCACGGGGGCGGAACTCTCCGATGCGCTGCCCAAGGGTCCTCCCTGGCTCGCCCCCGATGCCCACTGACCAGCGTAGGCGCGCAGGCCACGACCCGGCGGGCGCAAGGGGGTCCATTGGCCCACCGGGAGCACCCCAGCGGCCCCCTGGCGAGGGGCGCGTCCGGGGAGAACGCTGGAGGTGCGGGCGGAACCGCCCCGGCTCCGCCCTCCGCCTACTGCCGCGCCGCGAGCCACGGGCAGCGCACCGGCGGTGGCGGCCGCAACCTCACGGGTCAGAACACCCAGGCCACCCGATCGACGGCTGCCGGGCCGAGTACCCCGTCGGCGCGGCCGACGCCGGCATCCCAAGGTCGCGCTGTTCCGGACGTGACCGCCGTGTACGGAGGAGCAGCCACCATGACCATCCATCCCGACCCGGCCGACCTCACTCACCGGATCGTCCGACGGCGCGAGCAACTCGGCCTGACCGAAGGGATGCTGGCCCACCGGGCCGCCATGTCGCCCGCCTACCTGCGGCAGGTCCTGTGCTCCGGGCCGGAGTTCGACCCGCCGGGGTTCGTCCGGATCACCGCCGTGCTCGGGATGACCTGGCCGGAGCTGCTGTCCGGCCGACGTGGGGACGCCCCACCGGGGCAGACCGAGGCCGAGGCCGACCCGCACGGCCGGCTCCTCCGTCTCACCGAGCCGCAGTGCTGGGAACTGCTCGGCACCCACGGCATCGGCCGGGTGGGCCTGCCCGGTTCGTCGGCGCCCGTCGTGCTCCCGGTCAACTACGTGGTGGACGACCGGACGATCGCCTACCGCACGGCCCCCGGGGGCGCCGCCGCCCCCGACGAGGGCTCACCCGTCTCCTTCGAGGTCGACCACATCGACGAACACCGCCACCGGGGCTGGAGCGTCCTCGTCCTCGGCGAGGCCCGCCACGCCGGCACCCCGGACGAGGAGCAGCACCTCGCCACCCTCCCGGGCGCCACCCCGTGGGCCGGTGGATCCCGCCCCCTGTGGGTGCGCATCCGCCCGGCCGGCATCACCGGACGCCATATCGACGGGGGGTGAGCGCTACCGGCTGTCGGCCGTCGGCGGGGCCGGTCGGGCCGTCGGCGGGGCCGGACGACCCCGTGCACGAACGCGGGGATCGGCGGACAGTGGGAATACGGCAACCGCGCGCCGGGCCGACACCGGCGGCGAACCGGAGGTAGGACCGATGGACACCACGACGGCACCGCTCGTTGAACTGGACGAACGTGGTCTCGCCGAGCTGGTCGCGGCCCTGCGGCAGCGGGGCTTCACCGTGATCGGGCCCACCGTGCGGGACGGCGCGATCGTGCTCGCCGAACTCGCCTCGGCCGGCGAGCTGCCGTACGGCTGGGGCGTCGAGGCCGAATCCGCGGTCTGGCAGCCGAGGCCGGGCTCGGCCCGCACTGCGACAACCCCTTCCGCAGCATCGTGATCCGCGCGGTCGAGGTGCTGCGGGCCGTCACCGAGGCGCAGCGGATCATCGAGCAGTACGCACCGCCGTCCGCCGCGGCCGTTCCGGTCCCACCCCGGGCGGGCTCCGGGTTCGGCGCGACCGAGGCGCCCCGAGGGCTGCTCCACCACCGGTACGACATCGACGAGGAGGGGATCGTCCGGCTGGCCGTCGTCGTCCCGCCCACCGCGCAGAACCGGACCGCGATCGAAGCCGACCTCCGGGCGTTCATCCAGCCCCGGCTGCACCTGGACGACACCGAGCCGACCCGGCAGTGCGAGCGGGCGATCCGCAGCTACGGCCCGTGCATCTCCTGGGCGGCGCACTTCCTCACCCTCACCGTGGAGCGGAGTTGACGGACATGGACAGCGGGCGGATCGTCGTCATCGGCGTCGGCAACGAGTACCGCCACGACGACGGTGCCGCCGTGGCCGTCCTTGCCGAACTCGCGACCGCGGGCCTGGCCGCCGACCGGCTCACCCTGTGCGACGGCGAGCCCACCCGGCTGATGGAGCTGTGGGAAGGCGCCGACCTCGCCGTCGTCGTCGACGCGGTGCACGGCCACCCCGGCGAGCCGGGCAGGATCCACTCGGTGACCGTCGACGCCGACCACCTGCTCGCCGACCCCCTCGTGGACGAGGAGGCGGCGGTAGGCACCCACGGCCTCGGCCTCGGCCACGGTATCGCGCTGGCCGCCGCCCTGGGCCGGCTGCCGCGCGAACTGCGGATCATCGCGGTGGAGGGCGCCGACTTCTCGATCGGCGAGGGTCTGAGCCCGGCCGTCGCCGGCGCCCTGCCCGGCGTCGTCGCGGAGGTCCGCCAGGCGGTGGACGCGTTCCGGGGGCACGGGACCCGGCCGTGATCCGGGTGTCTCACGTCCTTCGGTCAGTGGGCCCGGACGATGACGACCGGGCAGGCCGCGTGCTGCGCACAGCGCGTGCTCACGGAGCCGAGCAGGGAGCGGGTGAAGCCGCCGTGGCCGTGGCTGCCGACCACCAGCAGCTCGGCGCCCCGGGCCGCCTCCAGGAGGACGTCGGAGGGGTCGCCCATGACCATCGTCTGGCGGACTTCCGCCCGGCAGTCCTCGCCGAGCACCGTGTGCAGTTCGTCGGCGAAGCGCCGCTCGGCCAGCTCCCGGTCGAAGGTGGTGTCGACCACCGGCGCCGACCAACCGAAGTGGCTCGGCGGTTCCCATGCGCCGACCGCGTCCACCACCCCGCCGATCAGCGTGGCGTGCCGGGCCGCCCAGCGCAGTGCGGCGTACGACGACGGCGAGCCGTCGACGCCGACCACGACGCGGGGCAGGGAGTCGTTCGCGTTCATCTGCACCGTCCTGTGGATCGTCGCTCCCCGACCACGGTGCTGGCCGCCGGGCGGTGCCGCCACCACGGCCCGGCACCCGGGTGACGGCCGCCCGCCGGGTGACCATCGTAGCCTCGGGCCTCGCGCCGGGGTCCGGCAGTGCGGTTCCCGGGGAGCGAACGCGGGCCCGGCCCACCGGGTGCCGTTCGCGCGGCCCCCGACGCCGGGCGGCGTCAGGGTGCGTCAGGAGTGGACGCCCAGCTGGGACATCAGGGTCGTGTTGTCCTCGATGTGCCAGTCCTCGGTGATCCGGTCGGTGCCGACGTGCTGGATGTCGATGGCGTTGAACTCGATGCTCTGGCCCTGGCCGCGCACGCCGTCGAAGGTGCCGGTGAAGTGGCCGCGGAAGACCAGCCGGGCGGTGATCCTGTCGCCGGCGATCAGGACGTCGGACAGCTCGCAGGTCAGGTCCGGCACCGCGGCACGGAAGTTCCGCGAGGCGAAGACCGGCCCGGCGGGGCCCTGCGGACGGCCCGGCGGCAGCGTGTTGTCCCGGAACTGCGGGCTGATCGCCGCGTCCAGGTATTGCTGCCGGCCGGTGTTCCAGAAGGTGTACAACTGCTGCGCCAGGTGGACCTCCTGGGCGGCGCGCCGGGCACCGATCGAACGGTCCACGGTGAGGGCCTTCGGCTGGACGAGGCCGGGCGAACGGTCGACCAGGCGCTGCGGCCAGTCGCGCGCGGAGTCGTGGCGGCCACTGTCGTGGGCGGGCGCGGCCGCCACGGTGCCGGCCGCCAGGGCGGCCACCGTCGCGAGGGCGG
>NZ_JAHSQD010000237.1 GCF_020103755.1 Streptomyces sp. LS1784 | reverse complement strand
GCCCCGCCCTGGCCGCCCTCGTGGCCCGCGGCCTGCTCACCCCCACCGCCACCGGCTGGACCGCCGCCGGCCCGCGCGCCCTCGGCGACCGGCTCGGCCTCGAACTGCGCACCCGCGCCATCCGCCTGCTGCAGCACGCCGAACGGCTCCCGGGCACCCTCGGGCCGCTGGCCCGCGCCTACGACGCGGCCCGCCACCCGGGCTCCCCGCCCGTCGACCTCGGGGCCGCCGGGCCAGGGGCCGTCGGTTCCGGGGCCGGCACCGTAGACGACACCGCCGAGGTCCGCAGGCGGGTCAGCCAGCTCGTCTCGGAGTGCCGGGAGGAGGTCCTGGCCGCCCAGCCCGGACCGCGTCCGCTCGAAGGCCTGCGGATGGCCCTCGCCCAGGACCTCTCACTGCTCCGCCGAGGCTGCTCGCTGCGCACCGTCTACCAGCCCGTCACCCTCGCCGACCCCGCGGTGCGGGACCAGGTCGCCCTGCGCACCGGACAGGGCGCCCAGGTTCGGGTCCTCGCCGAACCGTACGAGCGGGTGCTGGTCTTCGATCGCGCGGTGGCCGTCATCCCCGCCGCCGAGGACCGCAGCCGGGCCGTCTTCCTCACCGACCCCACCACCGTCGCCTACCTGGTCGCCCAGTTCGAACGCGACTGGGCCCGTGCCGCTCCCGCCGGGCGACACCTCGACCCGCCGTCCGTCACCACCGTGCGGATCGGCCGGCTGCTCGCCCGCGGCCTCACCCAACGGGCCGTCGCCACCCGGCTGGGCGTGAGCGAACGCACCGTCGCCGCCCACATCTCCCGGCTGCGCGACCGCTACGGCGCCCACACCCTCTTCCACCTCGGCTGGCAGCTCCGGGGAGAACGCCATGACTGACACCCCCGCCACCCGGCTCTCCGCCACGCTCCAGGACGCCGCCGCCCGTGCCCTCCACCCCGCCGTCCTGCGCGAGGGCGGCCGGGTCCGGGCGGCCGAGGTCGGTGCGGAGGACGAGCCGGCGCTCCGGCAACCGGTGGACCTCGGGCTGCTGGTACCGCAGTTGCAGGACGCGGCGTACAGGGCCTGGGCGAGCGGACGGTGGCCGGTCAGATCGCCCGGCTGCGGGAGCCGTACGACGCGGAGACGCTGTTCCGGTCGGGCCGGCGGATGAGGGAATTCCGGACGGGGGAGTCCGGTGGGTAGCCGCGGCTCAGCCGGTGGCGGCGCCGGTCGGCCAGTAGCCGGGGACCGGGGGCTGCTGCCGGGGGACGTTGAACTGCTCGCCGGGGGCGGTCCAGAAGCCCTCGCGCAGGGAGAGCGCCATGCCGGCCCAGTCCAGCGCGGTCTCGACCGTGTGGTTGAGGGCCTCCTGCGACCAGGTGTCGTCGAAGACCAGCGGCAGGACGGGGGCGACCTGCTCGATGGTGGCGATCAGCGGGTTGTGGGTGATGGCCTCGTCGACCAGGAGGACGATCGGCTTGCGCAGCGCCGACGCCCAGCCGAGCTCCAGGCTCACGCCGGCCGAGAGCGGGGCCCCGACGTAGGCGAACACGAGGTCGGCGGACTGGAGGGCGCGGAAGTCGGAGGGGACGCGGGGCTCCGGCGCGCGACCGGAGATGGTCCAGGCGTCGCTGTGGTGCGCGCTGTACACGGCGGCACCGCTGCGGAGCAGGGTGGTGCGGAGCGTCGTCAGCCGCGTCCGGCTGGCGAGGGTCACCACGCTGTCGGCCGGCCCGGTCAGTCGCATCAGCGGGGCGGCCAGGAACACACGTGCACGCCGACCCTCAGGGGCCTGGCTGTCGTGGTGACGCAGGTAGGGCTCGGTCATGTCGACTCCGGGGAAAGGCCGACCGGGTTAGGAAGTGGTGCCGGCAGGCGTTGAGAGTGGTTGCTTCTTCAAGTTGTCCGGTGCCCTGCTATGGTCAAATTGACAGTACAGCAACAGAATTGGCGGTTGATGCTGGACTATCGGGGGCGAACTGATCGTCCATCGGTGGCCCCTGCCCCGTCCAGGGCTTCCCGGTGTCATGTGACTGCCTGGCAGGGAGATGACGCGTTCGTGGGTGTGCAGGTATTGGCAGGCTCGTACACCCTGCGGCAACATGTGGTCGGTAAGTTTGCCGTGATGCTGCGTTCGAAGCAGATGACAGAAGGGGTGGGTATGTCTCACTTGTGCCGTTTCGTCCGTAAGGCGGTTCTGCCTCTGGTTGTCGGCGCGGCTGCACTGCTGGGCGGATGCCTCGCGACCGACCAGGTGCATGGCGCGCCCGATTCCTCGGCCGTTGCCTCCGTCGCCGTGCTCGACGACATCAGCTGGGGCTAGTCGCGCGTCGGGCGGATCCGAACCCGGGGCCGCCTGTCGAGCGGCTTCGGCCGCAGCCCATGGATTCGTATACGGAGTGTCTGGGCGTGTCCCGACCCGGCACAGGCTGACGCTACTGGTGCGAGCCGGCCCTACGGCCGTTTCCCGCCGGCGGATTCGGCCTGCGCGAGCGCGTACCCGAGTTGGAACAAGGAGTCCACACCGTGCTCCTCGCGCATCTCGGCGATGTGGCGTGCCAGGGTGCGTTCGCTGATTCCCAGGCGTCTCGCGATGACTCTGTGGTTGGTTCCCGCCAGCAACAGATCGATGATCGTCTGGCGAAGCCGTGAGACCACCTGCTGGGGGACGGCGCGGTCCCCGTCGAAGTCCAGCGCGCGACTCCAGCTCGGTTCGAACACCTGCTCGGCGAGATAGCTCGCCACGGCCGGTTCGTGGATGAACGCCGCCATGTTCAAGTCGTGCGCCACCGGGATGACGGCGATTTTCCGGTCTATGACGATGAGGCGGGTATAGGGCTCGTCGAGGGTCCTGTACTGCCCGCCGGCTTTGGCCAGGCGCGCCACGTAGTCCCGAGTGGGCTGGTGGTAGCGCGTGCTGGCGTGGTAGATCGTCCGTATCTCTGTGCCATTGCCCAGCATGGCGAGGTCCCGGTCGATCACCGAAGCCAATAGTTCGGGAGGTCTCGGTCCCCCCGGTTGAAGCGCCAGGGCTTCTTTTGTGCCCGCGTCGGCGTACTGCTGCATCTTCTGATTTATCAGCACTTTTCCATGGACATACTCGATTGAGCCGCCACCCTGCCCGGGGGTGTGGAACTCCTGGGCAAGTTCGCTCAATTCGGCGGGCAGTGCGACGGACCGGGAAAGAAGGTCGAGCGCCTGCCGCTGCCATGCGTTGCTGAGGCTCTCCGAGAGCTGGGTCGGGTCGATGGCAACCAGGTGGTCCGTTCCATCGAGGTCCGGGACCAGAAGTCCTATTCGGATCAATTCGTCCTGCGGGCCCGACTCCTCCGGGGCTGCGGCGACCTGTGGCGTGCGGCCACCGGCGCTGACGATTCGCAAGAAGAGCGCACGGGCTTCCGCCGAGAGTATCGGTGCCCCACTCGCGATGGGGCCGAGTTGAGCTCGTCCACTCATGTCGGCTCCTTGCCGTTGACCCAAACCCGCCGGGACCCGTTCCCTCAGATCCTAGGGCGCGTGACCATTGCTGACGATGAGATCGCCGCTCCTCCTGAGCCGGGCCGATCGCCGGATCGACACTCTCTCACCGCACGGCGGCCGCCGGCACCCCCCGAGAGGAGGGGCCGGCGGCCGGTGGAGTGGTCCCGTCAGCGCTTGGGGCGCCAGACGACCAGGGCGCTGGACTGGGGGGTGGGGGGCTGGTAGGGGACGAGGTCGCGGCGGTAGGAGGCGTGGACGGCGGCCTCCCGCTGCCGGAGGGCGGTGGCGGCGCCCTCCAGGGAGTCGACCAGTTCCGCGACGCGGGACTGGAGGGCGGTGACCTGGTTCTCCAGCTCGATGATCCGCTTGATGCCCGCCAGGTTGATGCCCTCGTCCTGGGAGAGCCGCTGGACCTCGCGCAGCTGCTGGATGTCGCGCGCGGAGTAGCGGCGGCCGCGGCCGGCGGTGCGGTCGGGGCAGACCAGACCGAGGCGGTCGTACTGACGCAGGGTCTGCGGGTGCAGGCCGGACAGTTCGGCGGCCACGGAGATGACGTACACCGGGGTGTCCTCGGTGAGGACGTACTGCGGTGGGGCCGCGGCGGCCCGGCGGGTGCGGCGGGGGCCGGCGCCGGGCAGGCCCTCGCCGACGCCGGGGCCGATCGGGGTGTCGGGGTCGATCGGGTTCATCGGGGACATCTGGTCGTCACGCTCCCTTCGCCGCCCGGAAGAGGGCGGCTCGCGGATCGTCGGAGGCGGTGGCCTCGCGGTACTGCTCCAGGGCGTTCAGCGCGTCACCGGTGACGTGCTGGGGCACCACGACCTCGACGGTGACGAGGAGGTCGCCGCGGGTGCCGTCCTTGCGGGTGGCACCCTTGCCGCGGGCGCGCATGGTGAGGCCGTTGGCGCTGCCCGGGGGGAGCTTGAGCTTCACGGACGGACCGTTCAGCGTGGGCACCTCGATGGTGGCGCCGAGCGCCGCCTCGGGGAAGGCGACCGGGACGGTGACGGTGAGGTTGTCGCCCTTGCGCCCGAAGACCGGGTGCGGGTCGACGTGCACGGTGACGTAGAGGTCGCCGGGCTGCCCGCCGCGCTCGCCCTGGGCGCCCTTGCCCTTGAGCCGGATGCGCTGGTCGGCCTGGACGCCGGCCGGTATCCGGACCTGCATGGTGCGGGCCGAGCTGGCTCGGCCGCTGCCGTGGCAGTCGGGGCAGGGGTCGTCGACGATCATTCCCCGGCCGCGGCAGTCCTTGCACGGCTCGGAGAGCGCGAAGGCGCCCTGGCCGCGGCTGACGGTGCCCGCGCCGACGCAGGTCGGACAGACCCGCGGCGTGGTGCCGGACTTGGCGCCGGTGCCGTTGCAACCGCGGCAGGGGGCCTGGCTGGTCATCCGCAGCGGGACGGTCGCGCCGTCCACCGCCTCCTCGAAGGAGAGCGTCACCTCGGTCTCGACGTCGGCGCCGCGCCGGGGCTGGGCCTGCCGGGTGCCGCCGCGGTTGAAGAGGCCACCGAAGACGTCGCCGATGCCGCCGCCACCGCTGCCGCCCTGGCTGCCGCTGAAGAGGTCGCCGAAGTCGAAGCTGTAGCTGCCGGTGCCGCCGGGGCCGCCGCCGGCCCGGAAGCCGCCGTTGGCGAAGAGGCTGCGGGCCTCGTCGTACTCCTTGCGGCGCTTCTCGTCGGAGAGGACGTCGTACGCCTCGGAGATGTCCTTGAACCGCTCCTCGGCCTTGGAGTCACCCTTGTTGGCGTCGGGGTGGAACTCGCGCGCGAGCTTGCGGTAGGTCTTCTTGATCTCGGTGGCGGTGGCGTCCTTGGGCACGCCGAGGACCTTGTAGTAGTCCTTCTCCACGTAGTCCTTACCGCTCATGCGTCCACCTCGCTGCGCGCGGCAGCCGCTGAGCGGTACACGCGCCCCTCAATGGTTCTCCCCCAGCCTTCGGCAGGGGGGACCCCCATGCTGCGCTCGCTCACGGCTTCCGCCACCTCCCGAGTCCATCGTCACTGTGCTGTCAACAGCAACTGAAAGAAGAGCCGTTGACAGCGCGCTGCGGAGCCGGCCGCCGTACTGGCCGGCGTACGACTCCGCAGCGCACTGGTTGTCAGCTGTCCGAGCCACCGTCGGACTTGTCCGTGTCGGCGGACTTCGCCTCGGCGTCCGAGGAGGACGCCTGGCTGCCGGGCTGGGGCTCCGCGACGGCCACCATCGCCGGGCGGATGATCCGCTCGCCGATGCGGTAGCCGGGCTGGAGGATCTGCACGCAGGTGTCCTCGGTGACGTCCGAGGAGTAGCTGTGCATCAGCGCCTCGTGCATGGTCGGGTCGAAGGGCTCGCCCTCCTTGCCGAACTGCTGGAGGCCCAGCTTGGCGACGACCGTCTCCAGCGACTCGGCGACGGACTTGAAGCCGCCCGTGACCTCGCCGTGCTCGCGGGCGCGGCCGATGTCGTCCAGGACCGGGATCAGCGACTCCAGGATGTTGGAGACGGCGATCTCGCGGACGGTCAGCCGGTCGCGCTCGACCCGCTTGCGGTAGTTCTGGTACTCGGCCTGGAGGCGCTGGAGGTCACCGGTGCGCTCGGCGAGCTCGCGCTTGGCGGTGGCGAGGTCCTCCGAACCGGACTCGCCGGCACCGGCCGCGGCGGCCTCCTCGGCAGCCTTGATCACGGCCTCCTCGGCGGCGGAGTCGTCGCCGGGCTTGCCGCCCTGCGGCTTGTCCGTCATGCCGCACCGCCCTTGGGCTTCTCGTCGTCCACGATCTCGGCGTCGACGACGTCGTCGTCCTTGGCCTGGGCGGAGTCCCCGGAGGCGGCGGCACCGGCGGGGGCGTCGGCGTTGGCGTACAGCGCCTGGCCGAGCTTCTGCGCGGTGGTGGAGACCTTCTCCGAGGCCTCGCGGATCTTCGCGATGTCCTCGCCCTTCAGGGCCTCCTTGAGCTCGCCGATGGCGGTCTCGACCTCGGTCTTGACGTCGCCCGGCAGCTTGTCGGCGTTGTCGGCGATGAACTTCTCGGTCGAGTAGACGAGCTGCTCGGCGGAGTTGCGGGTCTCCACGGCCTCGCGGCGCTTGTGGTCGTCCTCGGCGTACTGCTCGGCCTCGCGGCGCATGCGGTCGACCTCGTCCTTCGGCAGCGAGGAGCCGCCGGTGACGGTCATCTTCTGCTCCTTGCCGGTGCCGAGGTCCTTGGCACCGACGTGCATGATGCCGTTGGCGTCGATGTCGAAGGTGACCTCGATCTGCGGCAGGCCGCGCGGCGCCGGCGGCAGGCCGGTCAGCTCGAACATGCCGAGCTTCTTGTTGTACGCGGCGATCTCGCGCTCGCCCTGGTAGACCTGGATCTGCACGGACGGCTGGTTGTCCTCGGCCGTGGTGAAGATCTCGGAACGCTTGGTCGGGATCGTGGTGTTGCGCTCGATCAGCTTGGTCATGATGCCGCCCTTGGTCTCGATGCCGAGGGACAGCGGGGTGACGTCCAGGAGCAGGACGTCCTTGACCTCGCCCTTGAGGACACCGGCCTGGAGCGCGGCGCCGATGGCGACGACCTCGTCCGGGTTGACGCCCTTGTTGGCGTCCTGGCCGCCGGTCAGCTCCTTGACGAGCTCGGCGACGGCGGGCATGCGGGTCGAGCCACCGACCAGGACGACGTGGTCGATCTCGGAGAGCGAGATGCCCGCGTCCTTGATCACGTTGTGGAACGGGACCTTGCAGCGCTCCAGCAGGTCCGCGGTCAGCTGCTGGAACTGGGCGCGGGTGAGCTTCTCGTCCAGGTGCAGCGGGCCCTCGGCGGAGGCCGTGATGTAGGGCAGGTTGATCGAGGTCTCGGAGGACGAGGACAGCTCGATCTTCGCCTTCTCGGCAGCCTCGCGCAGACGCTGCAGGGCCATCTTGTCCTTGGACAGGTCGACGCCGTGGCCGGACTGGAAGACCTTGACCAGGTGGTCGACGACGCGCTGGTCCCAGTCGTCGCCGCCGAGGTGGTTGTCACCGTTGGTGGCCTTCACCTCGACGACCCCGTCGCCGATCTCCAGCAGGGAGACGTCGAAGGTGCCGCCGCCGAGGTCGAAGACCAGGATGGTCTGGTCGTCCTTGTCCAGGCCGTAGGCCAGGGCGGCCGCGGTGGGCTCGTTGACGATGCGCAGGACGTTGAGGCCCGCGATCTCACCGGCCTCCTTGGTGGCCTGGCGCTCCGAGTCGTTGAAGTACGCCGGGACGGTGATGACGGCGTCGGTGACGGTCTCGCCCAGGTAGGCCTCGGCGTCCCGCTTGAGCTTCTGCAGCACGAAGGCCGAGATCTGCTGGGGGTTGAAGTCCTTGCCGTCGATGTTGATCTTCCACCCGGTGCCCATGTGGCGCTTCACCGAGCGGATGGTGCGGTCGACGTTGGTGACCGCCTGGCGCTTGGCCACCTCGCCGACCAGGACCTCGCCGTTCTTGGCGAAGGCGACGACGGACGGCGTGGTCCGCGCGCCCTCGGCGTTCGTGATGACGGTGGGCTCGCCACCCTCCAGAACGCTGACGACCGAGTTCGTCGTACCGAGGTCGATGCCGACCGCGCGTGCCATCGTAGATACCTCCACGGAAGAGTTGAGCTTTACGGGCTCAAGGATGCACGACCCGGCGGGCGGCGTCAACAGGTATGAGTGCGAGCCGCTCAACTTTGCTGAGCTCGCCCGCTCCGGGTGGTCCACCACGCCGGGTGGGGGTGCGCCCACGTGACTGTCGCCATAGGTTGGGAATCTTCTGGAGAACTGTTGTCCACCGGTAATGTCCGGGCCGTCGGCCCGGCAAGTTACCGACCAGTACACTCAATCCGAAGACCGTAGAACCGCAGAGCCTGCTCAACCGCAAAGCCGCAGGAGACGGAGAGCCGATGCAGCTAGCAGCGATCGTCATCTCGCTGGTCACATTCGTGATCGGCACCGCGCTCGCCGCCCGTGCGGCGCTGTACATCTACAAGGTGGTCCGCACCGGTGCGCCGGACTCCACCCGCTTCGGGCAGCCCGCCCAGCGGGTGAAGACCGTCGCGACCGAGTTCGTCGGCCACACCAGGATGAACCGCTGGGGGATCGTCGGCGTCGCCCACTGGTTCGTCGCGGTCGGCTTCTTCAGCCTGGTGCTGACCATCGTCAACGCCTTCGGCCAGCTCTTCGACGCCGACTTCGCGCTGCCGATCATCGGCCACTGGATGATCTGGCAGCTCTTCGTCGAGCTGATCGGCACCCTGACCACGCTGGGCATCCTGGTCCTGATCGTGATCCGGCTGATGAGCCTGCCGTCCAGGTCCGGCCGCAAGTCCCGGTTCGCCGGCTCGATCGCCTGGCAGGCCTTCTACGTCGAGTACACGATCCTCGGCATCGGCCTGTGCATCCTGATGCTGCGCGCCCTGGAGGGCGCCCTCAACGGCGTCGACTCGTACGGGCCGGAGCACCTGGTCTCGTACCCGCTGGTCTCCGCGTTCAGCGGCCTGTCGCACGGCACGCTGGAGAACCTGATCTACCTGTTCGCGATGCTGAAGATCTGCATCTCGTTCGCGTGGGCGACCACCATCGGCCTCAACCCCTCGATGGGCGTGGCCTGGCACCGCTTCCTCGGCTTCTTCAACATCTACTTCAAGCGTGAGGAGGACGGCGGCACCGCGCTCGGCGCCCTCCGTCCGATGACCAGCAACGGTCAGCCGATCGACTTCGAGGACCCGGCCGAGGACGCCGTCTTCGGCGTCTCCCAGGTCGAGCACTTCTCCTGGAAGGGCATCCTCGACTTCTCCACCTGCACCGAGTGCGGCCGCTGCCAGTCGCAGTGCCCGGCCTGGAACACCGGCAAGCCGCTCTCCCCGAAGCTGCTGATCATGAGCCTGCGCGAGCACGCCTACGGCAAGGCGCCGTACCTGCTGGCCGGCGGCGGCAAGGACGCGGAGGGCGAGGAGAAGGCCACCTCCGAGCAGCTCAAGGACGTCCCGGCGGCCGCCCTGGCCGAGGCCGAGCGCCCGCTGATCGGCACCGCCGAGGAGAACGGCGTCATCGACCCGGACGTGCTGTGGTCCTGCACCACCTGCGGCGCCTGCGTCGAGCAGTGCCCGGTGGACATCGAGCACATCGACCACATCGTGGACATGCGCCGCTACCAGGTGATGATCGAGTCCTCGTTCCCGACCGAGGCCGGGACGATGCTCAAGAACCTGGAGAACAAGGGCAACCCGTGGGGCATGGCCACCAAGGCGCGCCTGGACTGGGTCAAGGAGCTCAAGAAGGAGACCGGCATCGAGGTGCCGGTGATCGGTGAGGACATCGACCCCGCCGAGGTCGAGTACCTCTACTGGGTCGGCTGCGCCGGCGCCCTGGAGGACCGCGCCAAGAAGACCACCAAGGCCTTCGCCGAGCTGCTGCACACCGCGGGCGTGAAGTTCGCGATCCTCGGCAAGGAGGAGTCCTGCACCGGTGACTCCGCCCGCCGCCTGGGCAACGAGTTCCTGTTCCAGATGCTCGGTGCGCAGAACGTGGAGACGCTGAACGCGGCCCTGGAGGACGCCCCGGTCAAGCGGATCGTGGCCACCTGCCCGCACTGCTTCAACACCATCGCCAACGAGTACCCGCAGCTGGGCGGCCACTTCGAGGTCATCCACCACACCCAGCTGCTCCAGCACCTCATCGACGAGGGCAAGCTCGTCCCGGTCCACCCGGTCGAGGGCCTGATCACCTACCACGACCCCTGCTACCTGGGCCGCCACAACAAGGTCTACACGCCGCCGCGCGCGATCATGGACAAGGTCCCCGGCCTGCGCCAGCAGGAGATGCACCGGCACAAGGAGCGCGGCTTCTGCTGCGGCGCCGGCGGTGCCCGGATGTGGATGGAGGAGCGCATCGGCAAGCGGATCAACACCGAGCGCGTGGACGAGGCGCTGTCGCTCAACCCGGACATCGTCTCCACCGCCTGCCCGTTCTGCCTGGTGATGCTCTCCGACTCGGTCAACGGCAAGAAGAACGAGGGCGCGGCCAAGGAGCACCTGAAGGTGGTCGACGTGGCCCAGCTGCTGCTCGACTCGGTGAAGGCCCTCCCGCCGGCCGAGAGCGAGGAGCAGCCCGCGACGGTGGACGCGTAGCGACCGCCGCAGAGCCCGCTGTTCGACAGTTCTGCTACAACTGCCCGGCCCGGTGGTCGCCGTGAACGCGACCGCCGGGCCTGGGCTTTCGGGTGGCTCGCACGGCCCGCTCCGGTACGGCCGGCGCACGGGGGCGTGGCGGCAATCGCACAGGTGCCGGACGGGTATTCGGTCGGAAGCAAATACAGTAGGCCCGGACCGGCCTCGTGCCGGTCGACCCGTTCCGGACGGAAGCCCCGGGCGGGTGGCGACCCGCGCCGGCCGGACGGGTCCAGACCGACGACGAGGTGTCGGCCCGCCGGGCCGGGCCGCAGAGACCACAAGGGGAACAGCGCAGACCATGACCGAGGCAATCATGCTGGTCGGTGGTAAGGGCACGCGACTGCGTCCGCTGACCACCCACACCCCCAAGCCGATGCTGCCGGTGGCAGGTGTCCCGTTCATCGCGCACCAGTTGGCCCGCGCGGCCGCCGCCGGCGTCACCCGCGTCGTGCTGGCCACCTCGTACCTGGCCGAGGTGTTCGAGGACCACTTCCAGGACGGCACGCCGTACGGCATCGAGCTGGTCTACCTGACCGAGCGCGAGCCGCTGGGCACCGGCGGAGCCATCCGCAACGCGGCCTCCGGCCTGACCTGCGGTCCGGACGAGCCGGTCCTGGTCTTCAACGGCGACATCCTCTCCGGCGTCGACATCGCCGCCCTGCGCGACGGCCACGTGGCCGCCGGGGCCGACGTCACCCTGCACCTGACCCGGGTCGAGGACCCGCGCGCCTTCGGCCTCGTCCCGACCGACGAGGACGGGCGGGTGCTGGAGTTCCTGGAGAAGCCGGAGACCCCGGAGCAGATCGTCACCGACCAGATCAACGCCGGCTGCTACGTCTTCACCCGGTCCGTGATCGACCGCATCCCGGCCGGCCGGGAGGTGTCCGTCGAGCGCGAGACCTTCCCCGAGCTGCTGGCCACCGGCGCGCTGCTGCGCGGCGTCGTCGACACCTCGTACTGGCTGGATCTGGGCACCCCGGCGGCCTTCGTCCGCGGCTCGGCCGACCTGGTGCTCGGCAAGGTCGACTCCCCGGCCGTCCCCGGCCCGACCGGCGATGCCCTGCTGCTGCCCGGTGCCACCGTCCACCCGGGCGCGGTGCTCAGCGGTGGCACCGTGGTCTCCGAGGACGCGGTGGTCGAGGCCGGCGCGATCGTCGAGGGCAGCGTGATCCTGCCGGGTGCGGTGATCGGCCCGGACGCCCTGGTCAAGGACTCGATCGTGGGCGCCTTCGCCACCGTCGGCGACCGTTCGGCGCTGGACGGCGCGGTGATCGGCGACGGCGCGATCGTGGAGTCGGACAACGAGCTGCCGAACGGCATCCGGATCGCCTGCGGCACCCTGCTGCCGGTCGGCGCCGTCCGCACCTCGGCCGGGCCGGGCGGCTGCCCGGCCGGCACCAGCGCGGCCGCGGCGGTGCACGGGCCGTCGATC
>NZ_JAHSQD010000236.1 GCF_020103755.1 Streptomyces sp. LS1784 | reverse complement strand
GGCACCCGGCGACGCCTGCCGGAACGCGGCCGGCCGCCCGGATCCCCCCGCGGGGGCCGCGCCGAGCGTCGGCGCCGGCGGCGCCCCCGAGGCGCCACCCACCGACACCACGCGCCCGTTCAGCGCCGCGGCGTCGGCCATGAAGGTCTGCTGTCCCTCCGACGTGCTCAGCTGGCGCGACTCCCACAGCAGGACCTCCCTGCTGATCGTGTCGTGGTCGACTCCTCGGGCGGAGGCGGCACCCACGGCCGCCGCCAGTCCCTCCCACGCCCGCTGAGCGTCCTGCGCACCGAGCGGCTTCTCGAACGCCGCGAGACTCTGCTGCACCTCCGCGGCCCCGGCGGAGGCGGACGGCGTCGGGCCGCTCTCGGGCGACGAGGAGCAGCCGGCCAGCAGGGCGGCAACCGTACCGAGCACCACCGCGGCACGACCGCGGACACGCGCGGCCGCGCCGCGCTCTCTGGTCGGTGTCATGGCTTCCCTCGCGCGATCACCGTGGGCGCCCCACGGGCGGGCGGACGTATCCGGCCGTTCCCACCGTCCGCTGCGGCGCGGGAACGCACAACGGGAACAGAACCGACCAGGTGACGCGCCCACCCGCGAACGACCACGGGAGGACCTCGTGTGGCGCGAGCGGGTCGGCGCACCGCCAGTCATCCATCGCGTTACCTACGGCCAAGCGCGAGGGCACAGCATTGCGGTCAGAGCGCCTTCCGGCTGCGCCCTCGCCGTCTTCAGAGGTACAGCCCGGTCGAGCCCTCCGTGTCGCCGAAGCGGGTCGCGGCAACGGCGTGCAGGTCGCGCTCGCGCAGCAGCACGTAGGTGGCGCCGCGGACCTCGACCTCCAGCTTGTCCTCCGGGTCGTACAGCACCCGGTCGCCGGGCTCCACCGAGCGCACGCTCTGGCCCACCGCGACGGCCTCCGCCCAGGTGCACCGCTTGGACAGCTCCGCCGTGGCCGGGATCAGGATGCCGCCGGTCGACCGGCGCTCGCCCTCGCCGCCCTCGATGCGTACCAGCACGCGGTCGTGCAGCATCCGGATCGGCAGCTTCTCGCCGAGCCGGTCGTGGCGGGCGGGCTCGTGCGCGTGGTCGGAGCGGGTCGCTTCGTCGTTCGTACTCACGGTCCCGAAGGTACCTCCCCCGGGCGCGGAGCGTGACGCTGGCCCGGCATGCGGAAGGCCGGGCACCAGTCGCGCCCGGCCTCCTCCGTCCCCCGGAGCTCAGCCCTTGCGGCGCTTGCGGGCCGAGGCGACCAGCAGCACCAGGCCCACGCCGACCAGCGCGGCCGGGACGACCCGCTCCCGGCGCGGCTGCCCCTTCTCGTCCACGAACTGCGCCCGGACCTTCTCCACCACGCCGCTGGCGGCCACGTACGCCCGGGCGGTCCTCTCCTCGACAGCGGCCGACGCCTTGGCCTTGACCTGGGCGGAGATGGTGCTCGGGTGCACGCGGACGGCCAGCTCGTCCAGGGTCGACGCCAGCCGGTCACGCGTCCGCTCGATGTCCGCCTCGATCTGGGCGGTCGTCCGCGCCGACTTGTCCTGCGTGCTCGCCTCGCCCACTCGGGCCACCCCATTCACTTGCCGGTGTTGTTCCGTCCGATCCGTGCGATCGGTTCGACTGACCCAGTGTGTCAGCTGCCGCACACGGCCGCGCGGCCCCACCCACCATCGGAGGTAAGTTTGCCGTGGTACGACCGCCCGCCCAGCCTCCAGGAGAGTACGACCGTGAGTGAGCGTCTCCAACCCGGCGACACCGCGCCCGCCTTCAGCCTGCCCGACGCCGACGGCAACCAGGTGTCCCTCGCCGACCACGCGGGCCGCAAGGTCATCGTCTACTTCTACCCCGCCGCCCTGACCCCCGGCTGCACCAAGCAGGCCTGCGACTTCACCGACAACCTGGAGGTCTTCGCGGGCGCCGGCTACGACGTCATCGGCATCTCCCCGGACAAGCCGGAGAAGCTCGGCAAGTTCCGCGAGGCCGAGGACCTCAAGGTCACCCTGCTCTCCGACCCGGACAAGAAGGTGCTGGAGGTCTACGGCGCCTTCGGCGAGAAGCAGAACTACGGCCGCACCTACCTCGGCGTGATCCGCTCCACGGTGATCGTGGACGAGCACGGCAAGGTCGAGCACGCCTTCTACAACGTGCGGGCCACCGGCCACGTCGCCAAGCTGCTGCGCGACCTCAAGGTCGGCGCGTAGGAACGGGCCGGAACGACGGAGCGGTGGCGGCGCACCCCCCGACCGGGTGCACCGCCACCGCCGTCCCTCACCTCAGCGGACCGCCCTGATCAGCAGGCCCCGAGGTCGCTCCAGACGCCCCACGCACCGCCGGCCGCGGGGTCGTCGCCCTTGGTCCACCACTTGTTCTGGTAGTAGTGGCCCTTCCACGAGACCTTGGTGGGGGTCGCGTAGGTGGTGCCCGCGTCCCAGCTCGGGGCGGCCGTGCAGGTGCCCGAGGTCGGGGTCGGGGTCGGCGTCCCGGTCGGGGTCGGCGTCCCGGTCGGCGTGCCCGTGGGGGTCGGCGTCGGGGTGGCCGTCTGCGACGGGGTCGGGGTCGGCGTGCCGCCGTCCACCGCGCCACGGGTCAGGTCGCCCTTGATCCCGTACAGCGTGCCGCCCACGTTGACCGTCCAGTTCGACGGCGTGGACACCGGCAGGTAGTAGACGAAGTCCATGTCGATCGAGGCGCCCGGCGCCAGCGACTGCCAGCCCGGCAGCTTGACCGACACCCGGTTGTAGGTGCCCTTCAGGCCGCCCGCGTTGCCCGGGCCCGGGTTGTCCTGCTTGATGACCTGGAGGCCGAAGCCGGACTGGTCCTTGGCGTTGCCCGGAGCCGAGTTGCCGTAGTCGAACTGGAACTCGGTGCCGCCCGGCAGGGTCAGCGTCGAGTTGTTGACGATGTGCAGCTTCGGGTTGATCGGGTAGTTCGAGTCGCCCAGCGCGAAGTTGGTGAACGACACGTCGATCGGCAGGGTCTGCTGCGGCAGCGCGGTCGTCGAGCGGGTCGCGCCGTACGGGGCCGCCGACTTGAACTTGTCGTACATCAGCGAGGTCAGCGTCGAACCGGGGACGTACTCGCCCTTGCCGCCGTTGGCGGTGGCGTCCCACCTGTAGTCGCCCGCGAGCTCCCAGATCATCGCGCCGCCGGCGCCCTGGTTGACGATGTAGTCCGCCTTGGCGCCCACCGACTGCTCGTCCTCGGTGGAGAGGAACACCTTCTTGGTGTCGTTCCACAGCCACGGCGCCACCAGGGTGGAGCTGTAGTTGCGGGTGTAGGTGCCCTGGAGCGCGGTGTCGGACACCCCGTACTTGGCCAGGTAGTCGGGCAGGATGCCCTTCTCCAGGTTCTTGGCGTGCCACATCGGGTTCGACCCGGCCGGGGACTCCCTGCCCGCGTCGTCCTTGTCGTTCCAGATGTTGTCGATGCCGACCGCGCCGTCACCGCAGGCGGTCAGGCCGGAGCCGGCCGGGCAGGTGGTCGCCGAGGCGGTGCCCCAGAGGCCGTTGGTGCCGCCCTGGACGTTCTTGAAACCGCGGGTGTAGTACGGCAAGCCGACGTTGATCCGGCCGCCGGGCATCGAGCCGCGGAAGTAGTGGTACGACCAGTCGGCGTTGAGGTAGCCGATGCCGCCGTACTGCGCGGTGCCGTAGACGTTGGCGGCGGCCAGCTCGCCGTCCTTGCCGTCGTCGAACAGCGAGGCGTTCGGGCCGACGTACTTGTTCCAGGCGCCGTGCAGGTCGTACGACATGATGTTGACGTAGTCCAGGTACTTGGCCACCTGGAAGGTCTCCATGCCGCGCAGCAGGTAGCCGGAGGACGGGGCGGCGACCGACAGCAGGTAGTGCTTGCCGTCGGCGGCGCCCGCCTTGTCCAGGCTCTCGCGCAGGGTCTTCATCAGCGCCGCGTAACCCTTGGCCAGCGAGCCGCGCTTGGCGTTGGCGAGCTGCCAGTCCAGCGGGTTGCCGGCGTCCTTCATCGAGGTCGGGTACTCGTAGTCGATGTCGACGCCGTTGAAGCCGTACTTGCGGATGAAGTCGACCGAGGAGGCGGCGAAGGTGTCGATGCCGGCCTGGTTGACGCTGCCGTCCGCGTTGACGGTCATCGAGTAGAAGCCGCCGGAGTTGACGCGCTTGCCGTCGTCCCCGAAGTAGCCGCCGGTCTCGGTCCAACCGCCCACCGAGATCAGGGTCTTGACGTTCGGGTACTGCTTCTTGAACTTCGTCAGCAGGTTGAAGTGGCCCTTGTACGGCAGGCTCGGGTCCAGCTCGGCACCGGGGACGCCGGGGAAGGAGATCCCGGTGGCCTCGCTGGTCGGGCCGTCGGTGCCGACCGAGAGCCTGTTGTCGCCGCCGACGTGGCCGAAGGCGTAGTTGAGGTGGGTGACCTTGTCCCAGGGGACGTCGTTCACGAGGTACGGCGCGTCGCCGTTCTTGCCGGTGCGCCAGCCGGTGAAGTAGCCGATGATGCGGCGCTGGTGGTCCGCGCCCATCTTCTCGCGCCCGCTGGTGTCGTAGACGGAGCAGTACGGGACGTCCACCCCGGGCGTCTGGTACAGGCCGTCCGGGCGGCAGGCCGCGTTGTCGACGGCCGCCGACGCCTGCGAGGGCGCCGCACCGAGCGTCGCCATCAGCAGCCCGGCCAACGAGGCCGCCGCGAGCGAGGCGACACCGGCCCTGGCCGCCGGGCTCTTCCGGCGGTGGGCAGCGGTGGGACGCCGCTCCGCCGTGTTTCGGATCAACACTCGGTCCTCCAGGAGAGAGTGTCGGCGCGTGCCTGTGGGGGAGCACGCACGTGGGGGGTTGCAATTGGCGCAGAAGCTATGTGGTCTGAACCACATAGGTCAATAGGTCTGTACCAATTGGTAATCAACAGCCAAACATCACAGGTCGGGAGCCCGGCCGAGCAGCTCCTCGTTCAGCGCCCCCCGGAAGCCAAAGGGCTCCCCGGTTCGCGGATCCGCAGCGCGCCGGCCGAGCTCGGCCGACCCGAGCTGTGCGAGGACTGCGGCACCGGCCCCGAGTGGCGCGGCAGGCCGATGACACTGGAAGTCGACCACATCAACGGCGACTGGTCGGACAACCGCCCGGACAACCTCCGACTGCTCTGTCCGAACTGCCACTCCGTCACCCCGACCTACTGTCGGCAGAAGAAGAGCGGTCCCGCCGCCCGGTGACAGGCGAAACGGAGGTGCCGGTCGTTCCGCGCGCCCAGTAACATGATGGCCAGCAGGACAAGCGGCCGTGGCGCAGAGGCGACGCAGACGGTTTAGGTCCGTTGGCCCGTGAGGGCTTGAGGGTTCGAATCCCTTCGGCCGCACAGAGAAATCCTTCGAATCGAAGGGCCCGACCGGTTGGGTTCCGGTCGGGCCCTTCGTTCTTCTCAGCCCAGGAGGTCCTTCACCACCGGCGCCAGGGCGCGGAAGGCCTGGCCGCGGTGGCTGATGGCGTTCTTCTCGTCGGCCGTGAGCTCCGCGCAGGTGCGGGTCTCGCCGAGGGGCTGGAGGATCGGGTCGTAGCCGAAGCCGCCGTCGCCGGCCGGGGCGGTGCGCAGGGTGCCGAGGAGGCGGCCCTCGACGACGCGCTCGGTGCCGTCGGGCAGGGCGAGGGCGGCGGCGCAGAAGAAGTGGGCGCCGCGGTGCGGCTCGGCGATGTCGGAGAGCTGGGCGAGCAGCAGGTCGAGGTTGGCCCGGTCGTCGCCGTGCTTGCCGGCCCAGCGGGCGGAGAAGATGCCGGGCGCGCCGTTGAGCACGTCCACGCAGAGGCCGGAGTCGTCGGCGACGGCGGGCAGGCCGGTGGCGCGGGCCAGGGCGTGCGCCTTGAGCAGGGCGTTCTCCGCGAAGGTGACGCCGGTCTCGGGGACGTCCGGGATCTCCGGGTAGGCGTCGGCGCCGACGAGTTCGACGTCCAGGCCGGCGTCCGCCAGGATGGCGCGGAGCTCGGTGACCTTGTGCTGGTTGCGGGTGGCGAGGATCAGGCGGGTGGACATGTCACCCACCCTACCGAGTGGCCGGGGACCGTCAGCCGGTGCAGACCGAGGTGAGGTTGCCGGCGGCGTCCCCGAGCGGCTTGAGGTCCGGGACCTCGTTCTTGTCGGCGGCCCGCTGCACGTTCTCGACCTGCTTCTGCAGATCGGTCACGGCCTTGGCGACGTCGGTGTTCTTGGAGTTCTTCCCGACCTGGTCGAGGTCGTTCTTGAGCTTCTGCAGGGCCTTCCCGGCGACCGCCGAGTCGTTGCTCGCGTTGTCGTAGGCCTTGGTGACGTCGGCGATGTCGCCGGTGATCCTGACGGCGGTGTTGCCGCAGTCGAGCGCCTTCTGGGCGGCGGAGCAGCTCACCATGCTGAGCGGGAGGATCGCGATGAGTCCCGCCACGGCGAGGGCGGCGGGGCGGGCGATGCTGGACGGCATCCGGTCCTCCTGTGGGGCGCGGGTTCCGTGGGTGGGACGCGCGCCGGGAGGTGCGCGGTTCCCGCAGCGGGAGTGCTGCGGGAACCGTACGGTCTCCGGGCCCGGCCTGTACAGCAGGCCGACCCTTCCGCGGGCCGTTCGCACCTCGGCCCGAACGGCCGTCGGCACCGCGGGGCTGACCGTGCGTCCGATCCGGTCCACGGCTGCGGGGCCCGCGCGGGTTCAGCCCTCCAGGGCCTTGCGCTGGATCTCGTCGAGCTCGGCGCAGCCGAGGCTGCCGAGGTCGAGCAGCCGGTCGAGCAGGTCGCGGTCGAACGGGGCGCCCTCGGCGGTGCCCTGGACCTCGACGAAGCGGCCGTCGGAGGTGCAGACGATGTTCATGTCGGTCTCGGCGCGCACGTCCTCCTCGTACTGGAGGTCGAGCATCGGGACGCCGTCGATGATGCCGACGCTGACGGCGCTGACGCCGCCGGTGATCGGCTGGCCCTTGGCGCGCAGCAGCTTCTTGTCGCGGGCCCAGGACACGGCGTCGACCAGGGCGATGTAGGCGCCGGTGATGGCGGCGGTGCGGGTGCCGCCGTCGGCCTGGAGGACGTCGCAGTCGAGGACGATGGTGTTCTCGGCGAGCGCGCGGTGGTCGACCACGGCGCGCAGCGAGCGGCCGATGAGCCGGCTGATCTCGTGGGTGCGGCCGCCGATGCGGCCCTTGACGGCCTCGCGGTCGCCGCGGGTGTTGGTGGCGCGCGGGAGCATGGAGTACTCGGCAGTGACCCAGCCTTCGCCGCTGCCCTTGCGCCAGCGGGGCACGCCTTCGGTGACGCTGGCGGTGCACAGCACCTTGGTGTCGCCGTAGGAGATGAGGACGGAGCCTTCGGCGTGCTTGCTCCAGCCCCGTTCGATGGTGATCGGGCGGAGCTGTTCGGGGGTGCGGCCGTCGATGCGTGACATAGGCACTGAGCGTAGTCGCTCCGGGGGCGGCGCCGGATGCGCCGCGGCCCGCCGTCCCCCTGAGCGGGTCGGCGGGCCGGGCGGGCCGAGCCTGGGTGGCTCAGCTCACATCATGTCCTCGATGTCGGCGGCGATCGGGTCGGCGTCGGTGCCGATGACGACCTGGATCGCGGTGCCCATCTTCACGACGCCGTGGGCGCCGGCGGCCTTGAGGGCGGCCTCGTCGACCAGGGCGGCGTCCTTGACCTCGGTGCGCAGGCGGGTGATGCAGCCTTCGACCTCTTCGATGTTCTCGATGCCGCCCAGACCGGCGACGATCTTCTCAGCCTTGCTGGCCATCTGGTTTCTCCCTCTGTCTCGGCCCTTCGGCGGCTCTGCCGGGTGCCGTCCTGCGCTGGTGCTGGGGTGTCCCTCGACCGCCGGGCGGTGAGGTCCGTGCCGGTGGCTGACGCGGGTTCGGCTGCGGTCGCGCCGGCGAGCAGCGCGACCAGCATCACCCGCGCCGGTCCGGTCCGCCACGTTAGTCCACTTTTGGCCCATTTCGGCAGGCAGGCTCCCGATCGCCGCCCGAGGATGACGACCAGTGGGGCTTACGCCTCCGGAGTGCGGCCTGCTTCTAAGTGGTCTACACCAATATATGTGTACTCCGAGGAACGCGGGAACGGCCCCGGGTGTTCCCGAGCCCCGCCCGAGGGTCCCGCAGGAGCCCTCGGGTCGGCAACCGCTCCCGGAGGGCGAAGGATGAGTTCGGCAGGCGCCACGGCTCCCCAGACCACCTGGTGGCACACCTTCTACGGCGGCCTCCAGAAGATGGGCCGTTCCCTGCAGCTCCCGGTGGCGGTGCTCCCCGCTGCGGGCATCCTCAACCGGCTCGGCCAACCGGACGTGTTCGGCAAGGACGGGCTGGGCTGGGACGACGTCGCGAAGGTCTTCGCCGCCGCGGGCGGCGCACTGCTCGACTCCGCCTTCGGTCTGCCGATGCTGTTCTGCGTCGGCGTCGCGATCGGCATGGCGAAGAAGGCGGACGGCTCGACGGCGCTGGCCGCTGTGGTCGGCTTCCTGGTCTACTACAGGGTCCTGCACGCCTTCCCGGAGAGCTGCAAGCCGCCGACGGTGCTGGTCGGCGACCAGTGCGTGGACTACGGCTCGGCGAAGGCGGCGGCCGCGACGTACCAGAACCCCGGCGTGCTGGGCGGCATCCTGATCGGCCTGATGTCGGCCTGGCTGTGGATCCGGTACCACCGCACCAGGCTGGTCGACTGGCTGGGCTTCTTCAACGGCCGCCGCCTGGTCCCGATGATCACCGCCCTGGCCGGCATGCTGACCGCCGTGGTGGCGCTCTGGGTCTGGCCGCCGATCGGCCGCGGCCTGAACGACTTCTCGCAGACCCTCTCCGACCTGGGTGCCGGCGGCGCCGGCATCTTCGGCGTGTTCAACCGCGCACTGCTGCTGATCGGCATGCACCAGCTGCTGAACACCTTCGTCTGGTTCCAGTTCGGGGAGTTCGTCAGGCCGGACGGCACGATCGCGCACGGCGACATCCCGCGCTTCCTGGCGGGCGACCCGACGGCCGGCCAGTTCCAGTCCGGCTTCTTCCCGATCATGATGTTCGCGCTTCCGGCGGCCGCCCTCGCCATCGCGCACTCGGCGAAGCCGCACCGGCGCAAGGAGATCTACGGCCTGATGCTCTCGGTCGGCCTGACCTCCTTCGTCACCGGCATCACCGAGCCGATCGAGTACTCCTTCGCCTACATCGCCCCGGCCCTGTACGCCGTGCACGCGCTGCTGACCGGCGCCTCGATGGCGGTGACCTGGGGGCTCGGGGTGCACGACGGGTTCAGCTTCTCGGCCGGCCTGATCGACTACGTGATCAACTGGGGGCTGGCCACCAAGCCGTGGCTGATCATCCCGATCGGCCTCTGCTTCGCCGTCGTGTACTACGCGCTCTTCCGGTTCATCATCATCAAATTCAACCTGAAAACACCGGGCCGGGAGGACGAGTCCGAGGTCGAGGACGTCACCAAGGCCTGAAACCGAGCGTCACCGGGGTTATCCCCGCAATGGCCTCCGGACCGACGGGTTCGGGGCCTTCGGCATTTCGGAAAGACCTGCCGCCGCGACCCAACGCCCCTGGCAGGACATGCTGTGCTTTTGTTGCGCCATTAGCCAAAATCGATTTTGTTGCGCAGTCGACCAAAGTCCCAATCGCGACGGGCGACCATGATCGCCATTCGGTAAGTAGGTTTCGATTTCATAGCACTTCGCGGTGACACCGCTTTCCGGGGTTCCTCGACTTCTCCACCCGTGCTACAAAACTGGTCTACACCACGTGTGGTGTAGACCAGTTCGCGGTTCGGCCCCTGTGCCCTCCCCCCGACCGACCGCCATGCCGTTAGGAACCCACCCCCATGAGTCAGTCTGCGCAGGCACCGGCGCCCGCCACGGCTCCGGCCTCGCCCAGCCCCGCCAAGAAGTTCGGCCAGAACCTCCTCCAGGGTCTGCAGAAGATCGGTCGCAGCCTCCAGCTGCCCATCGCCGTGCTCCCCGCCGCCGGTCTGCTGATGCGTCTCGGCCAGGACGACGTGTTCGGCAAGGACGGCCTCGGCTGGGACAAGGTCGCCTCGGTCTTCGCCACCGCCGGTGACGGCGTCTTCTCCAACCTGGCGCTGCTCTTCGCGGTGGGCATCGCGATCGGCTTCGCCAAGAAGGCCGACGGCTCCACCGCCCTCGCCGCGCTGGTCGGCTTCCTGGTCTACAAGAACGTCCTCACCGCGTTCCCGGTCTCCGAGGGCCACGTCGACGGCGACAAGTGGATCAAGCCGGTCTACCAGGACCCGGGCGTGCTCGGCGGCATCGTGATCGGTCTGCTGGCCGCGGTGCTGTGGCAGAAGTACCACCGCACCAAGCTGGTCGACTGGCTCGGCTTCTTCAACGGCCGCCGTCTGGTCCCGATCATCATGGCCTTCGTCGGCACCGCCGTCGGCGTCTTCTTCGGTCTGGCCTGGGGCCCGATCGGTGACGCCGTCAAGAGCCTGAACGACACCCTGATCGGCGCCGGCGCGGTCGGTGCGGGCGCCTTCGGCCTGGTCAACCGTGGTCTGCTGCCGGTCGGCATGCACCAGTTCGTGAACTCCTTCGCCTGGTTCCAGACCGGTGACTTCACCAAGGCCGACGGCACCGTCGTGCACGGCGACCTGACCCGCTTCTTCGCCGGCGACCCGACCGCCGGACAGTTCATGTCGGGCTTCTACCCGATCATGATGTTCGCGCTGCCCGCCGCCGCGCTGGCCATCGCCCACGCCGCCAAGCCGCACCGCCGCAAGGCCGTCACCGGCATGATGGTGTCGCTGGCCCTGACCTCCTTCGTCACCGGTGTCACCGAGCCGATCGAGTTCTCCTTCGTCTTCATCGCCCCCGTCCTGTACGTCATCCACGCGCTGCTCACGGCCGTCTCGATGACCGTCACCTGGGCGCTCGGCGTGCACGACGGCTTCACCTTCTCCGGCGGCCTGATCGACTACGCGCTGGCCTGGAACAAGGCCACCGACCCGTGGATGATCATCCCGATCGGCCTGGTCTTCGCCGCGGTCTACTACTTCCTCTTCCGTTTCGCGATCACCAAGTTCGACCTCAAGACCCCCGGTCGCGAGGACGACGACGAGATCGAGGACGTCACCAAGGCCTGACGCCCGCGTCACCGCCCGCCTCGAAGGCCCCGCCCCGCCGCCGCTCCCCCGGCGGCGGGGCGGGGCCTCGTGCGAACCGGGGCACGTCGGGCGGGCGGAAACGGCGGTTGACGAACCGACGGACGCCCTGGTCAACTGAAGCGGTGAACGCCTCGTGCCCGCTGGTCACCCGCAGCCACATCGACTTCGGTCGCGTGTGGTCCGCGGCGTGTCGCGGCTGAGCTGACCGTTCCCCCGCCGCCGCCCGGCTGACGTCCCGCCCGGCGCCGGTCCCTCCCTCCCCCGCCCGTACGGGCTCCGCCCGCGGGCCGCCACCGCGCGTCGGCGTGCCCCCGCGCACCCGTCTCCGCACGGCTGCCCCGGTGCCCGCACGCGTCCGCACGAGGAAGTCAGGCTCACCATGCCCCGCCAGTTGCACCTGTCCGCAGCCCTCGACAGCCCCGGCCGTTTCGACGCCGGGCACTACGCCTCCCTCGCCCGCCTCGCCGAGCGGGCCACCCTGGACTTCGTCACCCTCGACGACTCCTTCGCCCCCGCACCGAGCCGTCCCGACGCGCTCGCCACCCTCGCCCGGCTCGCCCCGCTGACCAGCCGGGTCGGGCTGGTGCCGACCGTCACCACCACCCACACCGAGCCCTTCCACACCTCGATCTCGGTCAACACCCTGGACTGGGCCTCCGAGGGCCGGGCGGGCTGGCTGGTCGGCGTCTCCGCGACCGAGGCCGAGGCGCGGGCCTTCGGCCGCCGACCGGTCGCCGCCGAGGACGAGCTGTGGGCCGAGGCCGCCGACGCCGTCGAGGTGGCCGCCCGGCTCTGGGACAGCTGGGAGGACGACGCGGAGATCCGCGACACCGCCACCGGGCGGTTCATCGACCGCGACAAGCTGCACCACATCGACTTCGAGGGCCCGCACTTCTCGGTCCGCGGCCCGTCCATCACCCCGCGCCCGCCGCAGGGCCGCCCGGTGGTCGCGGTACCGGTCGCCGCCGCCGACCTCGCGGCGGACGCCTCCCCCGGCGGGCGC
>NZ_JAHSQD010000235.1 GCF_020103755.1 Streptomyces sp. LS1784 | reverse complement strand
CAAGCCGGGCGTGCCGCCCACCCCGCCGCGGCCGGCCCGCCCGGTCAGCCTGCTGAAGGCGGGCGAGGTCGCTGAGGCGCCGGGCGTGACCCTGCGCAAGCCGACCCCGGCCGACGCCGTGCCCGAGGACAGCGCGCCCCCGGCGGGCGTCACGCTCCTCAAGTCCGGGCCGGAACCGGCGGACGATGCCGTCACCGAGCCCGAACTCCCTCAGGAGGAGGAGGCCGTGGTGGCCGCCGAGGCTGAGGTGGAGGCGGTCGGGGAGCCGGTGGAGCCGGTGGAGCCGGTGGCCGAGGAGGCGGGGGAGGACGCGACCGGGGAGGTCGCCGAGGAGGCGTCCGAGGCCGTGGAGGGGCTTGAGGTCGTGGAGGGGCCCGAGGCCGAGGCCTCCGAGGTCGTGGAGGAGCCCAGGGACGCCGTCCCGGTGGAGCCCGTGCCGACGGACGAGGCGCCCGCCGAGCAGCCCCCCGTCGGGGAGGTGTCGGTCGAGGAGGTGTCGGCTGACGAGGTGCGGACCGGCGGGGCGCCCGCCGACGTCGTTCCCCCCGACGTCGTTCCGGCCGATGCGGCACCTGCTGACGAGGTGCCGGCCGACGCCGTGCCGCAGGGCGGAGGAACGGCCGACGAGGTCCCCGCCGACGCGCCGCCCGCCCCTGACGACGCCCCGGCCGGTACTCCGGCCGGCACCTCTGACGAAGTCCCGGCCGGCGAGGCCACTGCGGCCGGTCAGCCCCGTGCGGACTATCGCGAGGTCATCGGGCGGATCGTCCGTAGCGCCGACGCGGGGGACCACGCCGTCGCCACCGACCTGGCCTTCGCCCTCGAACTGGAGGCGATCGCCGAGCACGGTGCCGTCTCCGAGCCGGTGTTGCAGGTCCGGCAGGTCCGGGCGCACGTCTGCCGGCTCGCGGGCCGGTCGGCCGAGGCCGCGGACATCTACCGCGAGGTGGCGCTGACGCTGCTGCGTTCGCAGGGCCCGGACCACCCGGAGACCCAGCGGGCGGCCACCAACGCCGAGGCCTGCTGGCGAGCGATCACCGATCGTGCGGAGGCCATCCGGATCGCCCCGGAGATCATCGAACTGCGCGCCTACCTCCCGGGCCCCGACGGCCGCAAGCTCCGCGCCGCCGAGCGCTACCTCGCCCAGCTGGCCGCCACCGGCTGACGGCAGATGGCCGAAGGCCGGCGGGGAACAGCAGACGGCGGACGGATCACAGCAGACACGTAACAGAAAACAGCGAACAGCTGACAGATTTCGAAATCTGTCAGCTGTTCGCTGTCATTTGTTACCTGTCACTCGTTGTCCGGCGACCCGCCCACTCACCGACCGGCGATCGCGTGCACGAACGTCGCGCCGTCGATGGTGCCCAGACCGCTGGCGAGGTCGTAGCCCTCGGTGGCGTTGTAGCCGGTGACGCCGTCCCAGCCGTTGTCGCCCTGCTTCACGTCCACGATGCCGCTCCACTTGCCCGGCAGCAGGTTCAGGCCGTACAGGCGCCAGTTGAGCTGGCCGAGGCGGTGGCCGGCGAGCTGGTCGGCGAGCGCGACGACGCCCGAGAACAGCGGGGTGGCCTCGCTGGTGCCGCCGGTGAGGTGCCAGCCGACCGAGGTCGGGTCGTAGGACTCGTAGGTCCAGGCGGCGCCGTCCACGGCCGCGCTCATGCTGATGTCCGGGGTGCCGCGGTGGTTGCCGGTGACGTCGGCGACGCCGGCCTGGTACCACGGGCGCTCGAAGACGCCCGAGACGCCTCCGCCGCCGGCGCCGGACTTGTCGTGCCACACCTTGTCGGGCGCGGTGCGCTTGCCGGAGTCGTCCAGGGTGAGCTGGGTGCCGCCGATGGAGGTGACCAGCGGGTCCGACGACGGCCAGGAGTTGACCTTGTACGGGTACAGGTCGGTGCCGTTCTCCTTGGCGTCGGTGGCGCCGTTGTCGCCGGAGGCGGCGAGCACGGTCACGTTGTGGTCGGCGGCGGCCTGGAAGGCGTACCGCAGGTCGGTGAGCGACTTGAAGTCGCCCTTGTCGTAGCCCGGGAAGGTGTTCTCGGTGGCGCCGAAGCTCTGCGAGATGACGTCGGCCCGGCCCTGCTTGATGAGGCTCTTCTCGGCGTCCATCATCTCCGGCAGGCCGGTGGTGCCCTCGGTCTCGGCGACGCCGGTCTCGACCAGGACGATGTGCGCGTCGGGGGCGATCGCGTGGGCGTACTCGACGTCCAGGGTGGTCTCGCCGGCCCAGCCGGTGTGGTCGGGGTTCTTCGGGTCGAAGACGGGGACGTTGCCCCACTTGACCACCTCGACGTTGGTGTCCGGGATGCCCCACTGCTTGTCGAAGACCTCCAGGTCGTGCTGGATGGTCGGCGAGCCGAAGGAGTCGACGATGACGATCGTGCGGCCCTTGCCCGTGATGCCCTCCTGGTACAGCGGGTTCAGGTTGTAGGCGGTCCGGTACTGGAGCGGCGAGTAGCAGTGGATGCCGATCTGGCTGACGCACTGGGTGGTGGTCAGCGGGGCGACGCGACCCTGGGCGTTGTGATGGCCGAAGGAGGCGGGGCGGACGTGGACGCCCGCGAGGTCGTGCGCGGGGGCGGCGATCGCGGTGCCGGAGGTCGGTACGGCGACGGTGCCGGCCGTGAGGGCGGTGGCCCCCACGGCGAGCAGGGCCAGGGCACGGCGGAGGGTGGCGGGGCTGCCCATGGGGCTCCTTGGGGCGCAGGGCCCGACGTGGCTCGGTCGGGTCGGTCCGGCCATCCCATCGAGAGCCGCATGATCATGCCATAGTCAATTGGTGGGGTCGCGTGGTCGAGGTCATGGTCATGCTCGGCCACGCGAAAAGGTAAAGGTCGTCCCAGGGGAAAGTAACCTCCCTCCTGGGACGATTCGGTGACGACACGTCAGGACGGCGCTAACGCGCCCCTCCGTTGACGTACAGCGTCTGCCCGCTGACGTACGAGGCCTCCTCGCTGGCCAGGAAGGCGACGACCGAGGCGATCTCCTCCGGCTGCCCGACCCGGCGCAGCGGCGTCCGGGCGGCGACCTCGGTCTGGTGGTCCTCGGCGCTGCTGCCGACCCGTTCGGCGGTGGCCGCGGTCATCGCGGTGGCGATGTACCCGGGCGCGACGGCGTTGACGTTGATGTTGAACGGCCCGAGCTCGATCGCCAGGGTCGCGGTGAGGCCCTGGATGCCGGCCTTGGCGGCCGCGTAGTTGGCCTGGCCCCGGTTGCCGAGCGCGGAGCGCGAGCTGAGCGAGACGATCTTCCCGTACTTCTGCGCCACCATGTACTTCTGTGCGACGTGGCTGCAGTTGTACGCGCTGGTCAGGTTGACCGTCAGCACCGCGTCCCAGTCGGACTTCGGCATCTTGAAGAACAGGTTGTCCCGGGTGATCCCGGCGTTGTTGACCAGGATGTGCACCCCGCCGAGGTCCGCCGCGACCTGCGCGAACACCGCCTCCACGGCGTCGTAGTCGGCCACGTCGCAGCCGTACGCCCGGGCGGTGCCACCCTTGGCGGTGATCTCGGTGACCGTTCCGGCCGCCCGCTCGGCGGTGAGGTCGACGACGGCGACCGCCGCGCCCTCCTCCGCCAGTCGACGGGCGGTGGCCGCCCCGATGCCCTGCGCCGCGCCGGTCACCACGGCGACCTTCCCAGCGAACCGTGTCATGTGAACTCCTTGGAAGTTTGGATCAACAGGCGACGAGCGGCAGGCGACGGCCGACATTCGACGGATAACAGATAACAGATGACAGCTTTCAACATCTGTTACCTGTCATCCGTTCGCCGTCCTCCGTCATCTGCCACCCGCCGCCGCCGGTTTGTCAGACGTTCTCGACCAGCACGGCCGTACCCTGCCCCACACCCACACACATGGTGGCCAGCCCGCGCCGGGCGCCGGTGCGGCGCATCCGGTGCAGCAGGGTGGTGAGGATGCGGGCACCGGAGCCGCCCAGGGGGTGGCCGAGCGCGATCGCCCCGCCACTGGGGTTGACCACCTCCTCGGCCTGCTCCGGGCTGAACCCGATGCCGTCGGCGGAGGCGAGTGCCTGGGCCGCGAAGGCCTCGTTGAGCTCGGCGGTGTCCAGGTCGGCGAGCGACCAGCCGGCCCGTGCGAGCACCTTCGCCGTGGCCGGGACCGGGCCGATGCCCATGACGTCCGGGTGCACCCCGGCCGAGGCGCCGGCCACGTACCGGCCGAGCGGCCGGAGCCCGAGGTCGCGCAGCGCCTCCTCACTGACCAGGACCAGCCCGGCCGCGCCGTCGTTCATCGGCGAGGCGTTCCCGGCGGTGACCGTGCCCCCGGGCCGGAACACCGGCTTGAGGCCGGCGAGCTTCGCCAGGCTGGTGTCCTCGCGGATGCCCTCGTCCCGGCTCACCGTCACCCCGTCCGGCCGCTCTACCGGGACGAGTTCGGCGTCGAAGTGCCCGTCCTTGCGGGCGGCGCCGGCCCGTTGGTGGCTGCGCAGAGCGAAGGCGTCCTGGCGTTCCCGGCCGATGGCGTACCGGGTGGCCACCTCCTCGGCCGTCTCGCCCATGCTGAGCACGCCGTGCAGTTCGGCCATCCGCGGGTTGGTGAGCCGCCAGCCGAGCCGGGTGTCGAAGGTCTCCATCCGGTGCGGCAGCGCCTCGTCGGGGCGGGGGAGGACGAAGGGGGCGCGGGTCATCGACTCGCAGCCGCCGGCCAGCACCACGTCCGCCTCGCCGGAGCCGATGGCCCGGGCGGCGAGGGTGACGGCCTCCAGGCCCGAGGCGCAGAGCCGGTTGACGGTGGCTCCGGGGACGGTCTCCGGCAGGCCGGCCAGCAGGACGGCCATCCGGGCGGCGTTGCGGTTGTCCTCGCCGGCCTGGTTGGCGGCGCCCCAGTAGACGTCGTCGATCCGGGCCGGGTCGAGCGAAGGCACGTCGGCGAGCAGGGCACGCAGCACGGTGGCCGAGAGGTCGTCCGGGCGGACCGTGGCGAGCGCGCCGCGCAGCCGGCCGATGGGTGTGCGGCGGGCGGCGGCGAAGTAGACGGGACGCACGTCGTCGGGCTCCTTGTCGGATGGCGGGAGTGCTGGTGGCGGGAGTGCTGGTGGCGGGAGTGCGGGTGGCAGGGGTGCTGGTGGCGGGGTCAGAAGGCGTTGACGCCGGTGAGGGCGCGTCCGATGAGCAGCTGGTGGATCTGGCTGGTGCCCTCGTAGAGGGTCATCACCCGCGCGTCGCGCAGGTACTTGCCGACCGGGTACTCGTCGATGAACCCGTAGCCGCCGAAGACCTGGAGCGCGTTGTTGGCGGCCCGGACGGCGGCCTCACTGGCGTACAGCTTGGCGATGGAGGACTCGGTGGCGAACGGCAGGCCGCGCTCGATGTGGTCGGCGACCTTCCAGGTGAGCAGCCGGGCCGCCTCGACGTCCACGGCGATGCCGGCCAGCAGCTCCTGGACGAGCTGGTGCGAGGCGATCGGCTTGCCGAACTGCTCGCGCTCGCCGGCGTAGCGGACGGCGGCCTCCAGGCAGGCCCGGGCGATGCCGACGCAACCGGCCGCCACCGACATCCGGCCCTTGGCCAGGGCGGCCATGGCCACCGTGAACCCCTTGCCGACCTCGCCGAGCCGGGCGCTGTCGGGCACCCGGACGTTCTCGAAGGAGAGTCCGGCGGTGGCCTGGCCGCGGAGGCCGAGCTTGCCGTCGATCCCGGTGCGGGTGAAGCCGGGCAGGTCGGTGGGGACCAGGAACGCGGTGATGCCCCGGTGGCCCTGCTGGTCGGGTCCGTCGCCGCCGGTGCGGGCGAAGACCAGGGCGACGTCGGCCCAGGTGCCGTTGGTGATGAACGTCTTGGCGCCGCTGATCAGCCAGTTGTCGCCGTCCCGGACGGCCCGGGTGGTGAGGTTGGCGGCGTCCGATCCGGTGCCCGGCTCGGTGAGCGCGAAGCAGCCGAGCGCCTCGCCCGAGGTGAGCCGGGGCAGCCAGTGCCGCTTCTGCTCCTCGGTGCCGAAGGCGTTGACCGACTTGCCGACCAGGCCGAGCGAGACCGAGACGATCCCGCGCACGGCCGAGTCGCCGCGCCCGAGCTCCTCCAGGACGAGGCAGTACGCGAGGTGGTCGCCGCCGCTGCCGCCGTACTCCTCCGGGATGGTCAGCCCGAGGAAGCCGACCTTCGCCAGCTTGCCGATGATCGCGAGGTCGACGGACTCGGCGCGGTCCCACTCGGCGGCGTACGGCACGATCTCGCGGTCGGTGAAGGAGACGGCGAGGTCCCGGACGGCGCTCTGTTCCTCGGACAACTCCAGGTTCACGGCGGCTCCCGAATCCGGCGTCCATGGTCCGGCGTCTGGGCCGACCCATTAAACTAGCGCTGCAAGTTTTATGGAGGGACTGTAGCCCCGCCCGGCCCGCGCTGGGAAGGGGCACCTGCCAGAATCGGTCCCCAGCACACCCGACCGGAGGAACCGGAGGAACCCACCGCGATGGCCCGTCCACGCACCCCGCTGCTCAGCCGCGAGCGCATCGTCGCCGCCGCGCTGCGGCTGATCGACGACGAGGGGCTGGACGCCCTCTCCACCCGCCGACTCGCCACCGAGCTGTCGGTCAGCGGGCCCTCGCTCTACAACCACTTCGCCACCAAGGACGACCTGCTGGACGCGGTGGTGGACAGCGTCATCGGCGAAGTCGACCTGTCGATGTTCAAGGCCGCCGGGACGCCCTGGCCGGAGGCGCTGCGCGACTGGGCCCGCTCCTATCGCGCCGCGCTGGCCGCCCACCCCAACATCGTCCCGGTGCTCGCCCAGGGCCCCGGGCGGCGGCCGAACGCGCTGCGGCTGGCCGACGCCGTCTTCGGCCACCTGGTCGAGTCCGGGTGGCCGCGCGGCCAGGCGACCAGGATCGGCGCACTGATGCGCTACTTCGTCACCGGCTCGGCGCTCGCCTCCTTCGCGGCCGGTTTCCCGGCGGACGCCGAGGTCTACGACGCGGCCGACTACCCGCACCTCGGCGAGGCGCACCGGCTGGCCGGGCACCGGGGGGCGGTGGACGAGGGCGCTTTCGAGACCGGGCTGGAGGCGCTGCTCGATGGGCTCGCCCTGCGCTACGCCCGGCTCGCCGAGCGTTCCTGAGGCGATGCCCGGCGTTCCTGAGGGTGTTGCGCGGCGCTCCTGAGGCGAGGCCCAACAGCCCGAACCCCGCCGGAACGGCGTGCGCTCCGTAAGCTCGCCGGCCCCGCAGAAACGATTCGGCCCCCGCGCCTCCGTGCTGATCGCGACGGGGTGCGGGGGCCGGGAGTACGACGGGCGGATCAGCCCATGTCCTCCAGTCGGACGCCCTTGGTCTCCTTCATGAACTTCGCCACGAAGAGGATGGACAGCGCCGCGAAGGCGGCGTAGACCAGGTAGGTCGCCGACAGGTTCCAGCGCGACATGGACGGGAACGAGACGGTGATCGCCCAGTTCGCGATCCACTGCGCGGAGGCGGCGACGGAGAGGGCGGCGGCGCGGATCCGGTTCGGGAACATCTCGCCGAGCATCACCCAGACGACCACGCCCCAGGACATCGCGAAGAACAGCACGAAGGCGTTGGCGGCGACCAGGGCGACGGTGCCCTGGAGGTCGGGGAGGGTGAGGTTGTCCCCGCTGCCGGTGGCCGAGGAGAAGGCCCAGCCGGCGGTGCCGAGCGCGACCGCCATGCCGGCCGAGCCGATCAGGGCGAGCGGCTTGCGGCCGATGCGGTCGACCAGCACGATCGCGACCACGGTGCCGAGGATGTTGATCACGGAGCCGACGAAGCTGATGAGCAGCGAGTTGCTCTGGTCGATGCCGACCGACTGCCACAGGATCGACGAGTAGTAGAAGATCACGTTGATGCCGACCAGCTGCTGGAAGACCGACAGGCCGATGCCGACCCAGACGATCGGGAGCAGGCCGAACCGGCCGCCGAGCAGGTCACGGAAGCGCGGGCGGTGGTCGGAGGCGATCAGCGTCCGGATCTCGGCGATCCGGGCGTCGGCGTCCACGCCCTCGCCCTCGACCTCGGCGAGCACCTTGCGGGCGTCGTCCAGGCGCTCGGCCTGGATCAGGTAGCGCGGGGACTCGGGGATGACCGAGGAGAGCACGAAGTAGACCGCGGCCGGGACGACGCAGATGCCGAGCATCCACTGCCAGGCCTCCAGGCCGAGCAGGTGGCCGCGGGTCTCGCCGCCGGCGGCCTGCGCCAGCAGCCAGTTGATCAGCTGGGATATCGCGATGCCGAGCACGATCGCGGCCTGCTGGAAGGAGGCCAGCCGGCCCCGGTACTTGGTCGGCGCGACCTCGGCGATGTAGGTCGGGGCGATCACCGAGGCGATGCCGATGGCCGCGCCGCCGAGGACGCGCCACAGCGCGAGGTCCCAGGCGGAGAACGGCAGCATCGAGCCGACCGCGCTGACCGCGAACAGCAGGGCGCCCGCCTTCATGACCTTGATGCGGCCGTACCGGTCGGCGAACCGCCCGGCAAACGCTGCGCCGATCGCCGAGCCCAGCAGGGCGGAGGACACGATCAGGCCGGTCACGCCGCTTCCGACGCCGAACTTCTCCTGGATCCCGGAGACGGCGCCGTTGATCACGGAGCTGTCGTAGCCGAACAGGAAGCCGCCGAGGGCCGCTGCCGCGGTGATGAAGACGACGAAGCCGAGGCGGCCGGGCGCGGGGGCCTCGACCGCCCCGGAGGGCTTCTGGGTGACGCTCACGATCTGACTCCTGGTACTCAACGCTGAGCTCGGTAGCCGAGATCGTAACCCCTATTCGTTTAAGTCTTGTACACCATGACCCTCAAGTTTCGCTCTGAGAATTCGTAAGGTGAACAAGCAAATTGGGCCGCCCGGGGGTGTGTCGGTCAGGCCGGCGAGGCGAGCGAGAGTCCGAACCGGCCTTCCGGGTCGGTCCACCAGTGGCTCAGTCGCAGCCCGGCAGCCGACAGCTCCCCGGCCACCCGCTCCCGGCGGAACTTGGCCGACACCTCGGTGCGCAGTTCCTCGCCCCGGGTGAAGTGCACCGGCAGGTCCAGGGCCGGGATCTTCACGGTCTGCGTGCGCAGCGAGCGCAGTCGCATCTCGATCCACTCCTGCTCGGCGTCCCAGAGCGCGACGTGCTCGAACGCGTCCGGGTCGAAGTCGGCGCCCAGTTCGCGGTTGAGCACGTTCAGCACGTTCCGGTTGAACTCGGAGGTCACCCCGGCACCGTCGTCGTAGGCGGCGACCAGAACCGCGGGGTCCTTGACCAGGTCGGTGCCGAGCAGCAGGAAGTCGCCGGGGTCGAGGGCGGCGCGCAGGCCGCGCAGGAAGGCCGCGCGCTCCGGGGGCAGCAGGTTGCCGAGGGTGCCGCCGAGGAAGGCGACCAGCCGTGGGCCGCCCTCCGGGGGCAGGCCGAGCCTGGCGGTGAAGTCGGCGAGCACGCCGCGCACCGTGAGCCCGGGGTACTCGGCGGCGAGCGCGACGCCGGCCGCGGTCAGCGCGCTCTCGCTGACGTCCACCGGGACGTACGCCTCCAGGGTGCCGAGCGCGCGCAGGGCGTCCAGCAGCAGCCGGGTCTTCTCGGAGGAACCGGAGCCCAGCTCGACCAGGGTGCGGGCCCCCGTGGCGGCGGCGATCTCGCCGGCCCGGTCGGTCAGGATGGCCCGCTCCGCACGGGTCGGGTAGTACTCGGGCAGTCGGGTGATCTCCTCGAACAGTTCGCTGCCGCGTGCGTCGTAGAACCACTTCGGCGGCAGCCACTTGGGCTGCGCGGTCAGCCCGTGCTGCACGTCGTGGCGCAGCGCGGTGCTGAAGTGGTCGGCGGGCAGCAGTCGGGTGAGATCAAAGGTGTCCATGACAGGGTGGTTCCTCTGTTCAGAAGATGAAGGGAGGGTGGGGGTCAGTCACGGCCGGGGAGGCGGTGCACGGTGACGCCGCGTGAGTCCACCAGTAGCAGCGAACCGTCCGGGACGGGCTTCCAGCCCGGCGCGTCGTCGTACGGCTCGGAGGCCACCACCGTGCCGAGGCCTGGCAGGGTGCGGTGGTACAGGGTGTCGCCCCAGGTGGTCGCGGCGATCGTGACACCGTCGGTGAGCAGCAGGTTGAGCCGCCCGGTGGTGTGCTCGGTGACGTCCGCGACGGTGCCCGCCAGTGCCTCGCCCAGCCCGGCGCCGGCCCGCAGCCGGTGCAGGGTGAGCGCCCACAGCAGTGCCGAGTCGGTGCGCGCCTCCAGGTCCAGCAACTCGGCCGGGGGGAGCAGGGCGGCCAGCGCGTCCAACTTGCCGGGCCAGCCGGCCACCGCGCCGTTGTGGCTGAACAGCCAGCGCTCGGAGGCGAACGGCGCGGCCGCTCCCTCGCCCGGTGCACAGCCCTCGGTGGCGGAGCGGACGGCGGCCAGCAGCGCCCGGGTGCGGACCACCCGGGCGAGGTCGGCGAAGGTCTCGTCCGCCCAGATCGGCCCGGTCCGGCGGTAACGGGCGGGCACCTCGTCCCCGTCCGCGTACCAGCCGAGGCCGAAACCGTCCGCGTTGACCGTGCCGTACTGCTGGACCCGGGGCGCCCAGGACTGTCGGTGCAGCCCGCACGGCGGGTGCACCAGTAGCTCCTGGGGCGCCACCGGCTCGCCGATGTACGCGATGTGACGGCACATCAGGCCGTCTCCGCGTCGCGCGCGGTGCGGAACCCGGCGAAGATCTGCCGCCGGATCGGGTAGTCCCAGTTGCGGAAGGTGCCCCGGCAGGCCACCGGTGCCACCGCGAAGCAGCCGCCGCGCAGCACCTTGTACTCGGGGCCGAAGAACACCTCCGAGTACTCCTGGTACGGCCAGGCCCGGAAGCCCGGGTAGGGGCGGAAGTCGCTGGCCGTCCACTCCCACACGTCGCCGATCAACTGGCGGACACCGTACGGTGACTGGCCCTTCGGGTAGCTCCCGGCCCCGGCCGGGCGCAGGTGGCGCTGGCCGAGGTTGGCGTGCTCGGGGCCGGGCGGACCGTCGCCCCACGGATAGCGGCGGGAGCGGTCGGTGGCCGGGTCGTGCCGGGCCGCCTTCTCCCACTCGGCCTCGGTCGGCAGCCGCCGTCCGGCCCACCGGGCGTACGCGTCGGCCTCGTACCAGCTGACGTGCAGCACCGGTTCGTCCGGAACGACCGGTTCCACCGTGCCGAAGCGTCGGCGGAGCCACTGGCCGTCCTCATGGCGCCAGAACAGCGGGGCGGTCAGGCCGGCATTCCGCCGGTGCTCCCAGCCTTCCGGCGTCCACCAGCGCGGGTCGTCGTAGCCGCCGTCCGCGATGAAGCGCTGGTAGGCGGCGTTGGTGACCGGGGTGGTGTCCAGCAGGAAGGCCGGCAGGTCGACGGCGTGCGCCGGGCGCTCGTTGTCCAGCGCCCACGGCTCGGTGTCCGTTCCCATGGTGAACGGTCCTGCGGGGATGAGGACTTCGGAGGGAAGCGTGGTCGCGTCCGCGGGTACGGGCGGCGGCGCGGGAGCCGCCAGGGCCGGCTCGCCCCTGCGGAGTTGGTGGGTGATCAGCATCGTCTCGTCGTGCTGCTGCTCGTGCTGGGCGATCATCCCGAAGGCGAACCCGGCCTCCAGCAGCGGCGCGCCCTCCAGCGGGCTGGCGGCGAGCAGGTCCAGAACCCGGCCGCGCACCTCGTGGGCGTACGCGCGAGCCTCGGCGGGCGGCAGCAGCGGCAGGCTGGGGCGCTCGGCGCGCGGGTGCTGGAAGGCGTCGTAGAGCGGGTCGATCTCGGGGTGCATCGGGTCACGGCCGCCGACGTTGCGCAGCAGCCAGAGCTCCTCCTGGTTGCCGATGTGCGCGAGGTCCCAGACCAGCGGGGACATCAGCGGGGAGTGCTGGGCGGTGAGGTCGCCGTCGTCGACGCAGTCGGTCAGTGCGGCGGTCCGGGCGCGGGCGGCCAGCAGTTCGGCGGCGATGCTCTCGCGCAGCGCCTCGGCGCTGGTGGCGTCGGGGGCGCTGACGGCGCCGGTGCGGTCCGTGCTGCCTGCCTCGGGGCCCCCGTGGGGTCGGACGTGGGTCATGGGGCGGCCTCCTCCGGGGGAGTGCGTCGGGTGCCGGAGCGCAGGGCGTCCAGCTGGTCGTCGGCCGGGCAGCGGCTGCGCGCGGGGTAGCGCTCGGCGAACTCGGCGACGGC
>NZ_JAHSQD010000234.1 GCF_020103755.1 Streptomyces sp. LS1784 | reverse complement strand
GCCCTGGGCCGCGATCCGGCCCCAGCTGCCCAGCGACCGGACCCGCTCGGCGGCGTCCGCCAGCCGCTCCTCGGCGAGCCGGCCGGAGCGCACGCCCGCCACGATGGCGTCGCGCAGCATCAGCACCGTCTCCTCGTCGGCGAGCCCGCCGCCGACGCAGATCGCGTCCGCGCCGGCCGCCAGGGCCAGCACGGTGCCCTCGCCCATCCCGAAGGTGTCGGCGATGGCGCCCATCTCGATCGCGTCGCTGACGATCAGGCCCTGGTAGCCGAGGCCGCCGTCGGCCGGGGCCGCGCGCAGCAGGTCGCGCAGCACGGTCGGGCTCAGGGTGGCGGGCAGCTTCGGGTCCAGCGCCGGGATCATGATGTGGGCGGTCATCACGGCCTTGGTGCCGGCCGCGATCGCCGCCTGGAACGGGACCAGGTCGCGGGCGCGCAGCACGTCCAGGTCGACGTCGATGACCGGCAGCCCGTGGTGCGAGTCCACCGCGGTGTCGCCGTGGCCGGGGAAGTGCTTGGAGCAGGCGGCCACACCGGCCGACTGCAGGCCCTCGACCCAGGCGGCGGTGTGCCGGGCGCACAGCTCGGGGTCGGCACCGAAGGAGCGGACGCCGATGACCGGGTTGCGCGGGTTGGAGTTGACGTCCGCGGTGGGCGCCCAGTTGTAGTTGACGCCGGCCGCGGCCAGCGCCCGGCCCAGCTCGCGGGCGACGTCCCGGGTCAGCGCCGGGTCGTCGATCGCGCCGAGCGCGAGGTTGCCGGGCCAGGACGAGCCGGAGCCCGCCTCCAGCCGGGTGACGTCGCCGCTCTCCTCGTCGATGGCGATCAGCAGGTCCGGGTTCTCGGCGCGCAGCGCCCGGGTGAGCGCGGACAGCTGGTCGAGGTCGGCCACGTTGCGGTCGAACAGTGCGACCGAGCCGAGGCCCGCGGCGAGGTGGCGGCGCAGCCACTCCGGCGGCTCGGTGCCGACGAAGCCGGGCTGGAGGACGGTCAGGGCGTCGCGGTGCAGCTGGTCGCTGTCCTGCACGGTGGGAACGAGGATGCTCACGTTGACTCAGCCCTTCACGGCGCCGTCGGTCAGACCGCCGACCGCCTTGCGCTGCAGGAAGACGAACAGGATCAGCACGGGGATGGCGAACATCGTGGACGCGGCCATGGTGGCGCCCCAGTCGTTGCCGAAGGCGGTCTTGAAGGACGACAGCCACAGCGGCAGCGTCTTGCCGTTGTCCTTGTTGAGGATCAGGACGAGCGGGAACTCGTTCCACGCCGTGATGAAGCCGAACAGCGAGGTCGACATCAGGCCCGGGGCCAGCAGCGGGAAGATCACCTTCACGAAGGCCTGGGAGCGGGTGCAGCCGTCCACCATGGCCGACTCCTCCAGCTCCTTCGGCACCGCGGCGATGAAGCTGCGCAGCGTCCAGATGGTGAAGGGCAGGACCATCATCATGTAGAAGAGGGTCAGCGGCACCAGGCTGTTCAGCATGTCGTTGTCGCGGGAGATGATGTAGACCGCGATGGTCATGACCTCCCAGGGCGCCATCTGGGCCATCATGATGACCAGCACGAAGGTCTTGCGGCCGCGGAACTTCATCCGGGCGATGGCGAACGACGCCAGGGTCGCGATCACCAGCGACCCGAGCACCGCGCCGACGGTGACGACGACGCTGTTGACGACGTACGTCCAGAAGTTCGGCGCGTCGACCGCGGTGGTGAAGTGCTCGAAGGTCGCGTCGAGCGGGATGAACACCGGCGTCGGGCTGATGATGTCGCTGTTCTGCTTGAACGCGGTCGCGAACATCCAGTAGACGGGGAAGACGAAGAAGACGGCGAGGACGGCCGCGATCACGTTCAGCCAGGTACGTCCGAAGAGAGAGCGCCTCACAGCTCGTCCTCCTGCTTGATCATGATGCGGAAGTAGTACGCCATCAGCACGCCCAGCATCAGGATGGTGAGCACCGCGATCGCGGAGCCGATCCCGTAGTGCTGGCCGGCCGAACCCTCCAGGAAGGCGTGCACCGGCAGGGTCCGGGTCAGCTTCTCCGGACCACCGGCGTTGACCGCGTAGACCTGGGTGAAGGCCTTGAACACCCAGATGACCTCAAGGAAGGTCGTGGCCAGGAAGAACGGCTTCAGGTTGGGGAAGACGACCGCGGTGAAGATCTTGACGGAGCCGGCACCGTCCATCCGGGCGGCCTCGTAGAGCTCCCTCGGGATGGTGGTCAGACCGGCGTACATGTTGAACGCCACGAACGGGATCGACATCCAGACGATCAGCAGGATGATCACGAAGAACGTCGAGTACTCGTTGCTGAGCCAGTTGTAGCCGTGCATCGAGTGCCAGCCCAGCTGCTCCAGGATCCAGTTGACGACGCCCCACTGGGAGTCGAACAGCCAGGTGTAGACGGTGGTGGCGGCGACCACCGGCATGGCCCAGGCCAGCAGCAGCGCGACCTGGAGCACCAGCCGCATCTTCTTGCCGAGCTGGTTCAGCAGCAGGCCGATCAGGGTGCCGCCGACCATGATCAGCACCACGTTGACCAGGGTGAAGGCGACGGTCCGTCCGGTGACCGCCCAGAACTCCGGGTCGGTCAGCTGCTCCTTGTAGTTGTCGAAGCCGGTCCACTCGGTCAGGTGCAGGACGAGCTGACGCCTGTTGAGGTTCTGGAACGACAGCAGGACCGTCTTGAGCAGCGGCCAGCCCAGCAGGGCCAGGGTCGCCACGGTGGCCGGCAGCAGCAGCAGGTACGGCGCGAGGCGTGAGCCCAGGCTGGGGCCGACCGCCGATCTCGCACCCTTCGGCGCGGCACCCTTCGAGCCGCCGCCCGAGGCGCTCGTCTCCGTACCGGCCACAGCAGCCTTCCCTGGGTCCGGGGACTGTGTCTGCACCCGCTCCGAATGCACAGCCATCGTTCTCACTTCCTCACAACCTGGCCACGACGGACAGGCGTCGCCCACCGGCCCCCGCCGGGGCCGGTGAGCGACGCCGCTCAGTGCTACTGCTTCTGGTTGAGCTTCTTGGCGATCTCGTCGTCGTACTTCTTGGCCGTGGAGGCGAAGTCACCGCCCTGGAGAACAGCGGTCAGGAACTCCTTGACCGGGTTCGGGTTGTCCTCGACGCTGGCCCAGTTCGGGGTGTTCGGGGTGATCGCGCCGACCGTGGCGGCCTGCTGGGCGGCCTTGGCGAAGTCGCCCTGGATGCCGGCGTTCAGCGCGGGCTTGTTCGTGGTGATGCCGGCCGCGGCGAACAGGCCCTCGTTCTTGTCGTTGAGGGCGATCTTCAGGAAGTCCTTGGCCATGTCGGTGTTCTTGCTCTGCGAGGCGATCGCGAGGTTCGAACCACCGAGGAACACGCCGGTGGGCTTGTCGGCGGTCTTGCCGGGGAGCGGGAAGTAACCGATCTTGTCCTTCGGCATGGCCTTCTCGTCCGGCAGCTCCCAGCCGAGGCCGATCATCGCGCCGATGTTGCCCTGGGCGAAGACGTCCTTCTGCTGCGGGGTGGCCTCGTCCTTGTCCTTCGGACCGGTGGCCGAGTAGCCCTGGAGCTTCTTGTAGGTCTCGAAGGCCTTCTGGCTCTCGGGCGAGGACAGGCCGCCGACCCACTTGTCGCCGTCCTTCTTGGCGATCTTGCCACCCTCGCTGGTGAGCAGACCGAAGTAGACGTACCACTCCTGGCCCGGCATGTAGATCGGGTCGACGACGCCCGGGGTGGCCTTCAGCTTCTCCAGGTCGGTGTAGAACTCGTCCAGGGTCTTCGGCGTGTCGGTCAGGCCGGCCTTGGCCCACAGGTCCTTGTTGTAGGCGACCACGCGGTTGGTGACGTACCACGGGGCGGCGTACTGCTTGCCGTCCATGAGGGCGGACTCGTTCTGGTTGGCGGGCCAGGCGTCGCCGCCCAGGGCGGCCTTGTCCTTGGTGATGTCGAGCAGACCACCCGAGGCGGCGTAGCCGGCGGTCTGGGTGTTACCGACCTCCAGGACGTCGACCGAGCCCTCCGACAGCGCGGCGGTGACCTTGGCGCCGATGCCGGTCCACTCCTGGGTGGCGTACTCGACCTTCGAACCCGGGTAGGTGGTCTCGAACTCGGTCTTGACCGCGTCGGTCCAGCCCTTCGGGGCGGAACCGGTCATGGTCCACACCTTCAGCGTCTTGCCCTTGTACTTGTCGGCCGCCGAGGAGGACGAGGACGTGGAGTCGCCCTCGCTCTTCTTGCCGTCCGAGCTGCAGGCCGCCAGGCCGACGACCATTGCTGCGACGCCGACCGCCGCGATGAGCTGACGCTTCACGCCATCCTCCTGAGGGATGCCTGGGTTGCCCCCGTCGGGCGGCAGCGGCAGACCCACACAAAGCGGGGGGGAAGGTGCCGCGGACCCCTTCGAACGGGTGGGGGGATTCATAGTGACCGGCCTAGTGGTGTAGACCAGATGCCTGGAGCTTGGCCTAGACCAATGGGCCTGTCAACGGCTGTTCGACCGATCCCGACCACCCGTTATCAAGCCGACACCGCACATCGTTCATCGCGTGATGAGGTATTCGTTCCGTAGCCATACATGCAACGATGTGAGCCGTTAACGATGTGGTGGGGTCGCCGAAGACCTCGCGAGAAGCGGGAGAACAGGTCCGATGAGCAGCGACGGGGGAACCAGCGCCCAGGTCAACGACCCCGAGGTGAACAGCCTCCCGGCGCAGGCCGGTACCGACCCGACCGCGCGCGTCCCCAAGTACTACGGCCTGAAGCGGCACCTGCTGCAGCTCACCGAGACCCAGCCCGCCGGCACCCCGGTGCCGCCCGAGCGCGCGCTGGCCGCCCAGTTCGACACCTCGCGCACCACCGTGCGCCAGGCCCTCCAGGAGCTGGTCGTCGAGGGCCGGCTGGAGCGCATCCAGGGCAAGGGCACCTTCGTCGCCAAGCCCAAGGTCGCCCAGGCCCTCCAGCTGACCTCCTACACCGAGGACATGCGGGCCCAGGGCCTGGAGCCCACCTCCCGGCTGATCGAGATCGGCTACATCACCGCCGACGACCGGCTCGCCCCGCTGCTCGACATCAAGCCCGGCGGCCGGGTGCTGCGGATCGAGCGTCTGCGGCTGGCCAACGGCGACCCGATGGCCATCGAGGTCGCCCATCTGTCCGCGAAGCGCTTCCCCGCCCTGCGCCGCAACCTGGCCAAGCACAACTCGCTGTACGCGGCACTGCGCGAGGTGTACGGGGTCACCGTGGCCGAGGCCGAGGAGACCATCGAGACCACCCTGGCCAACCCGCGCGAGGCCGGCCTGCTCGGCTCCGACCTCGGCCTGCCGATGCTCCAGCTCTCCCGGCACTCCTTCGACGCCGAGGGCGATCCGGTCGAGTGGGTCCGCTCGATCTACCGCGGCGACCGCTACAAGTTCATCACCCGGCTGAAGCGTCCGGAGTAACCCCACTCCCCCACCGCACTTCGGGCACCGGCGCACGCGACCCGCGCGCGCCGGTGCCATGTGCGTTCTGCGACGGCGCCCCGACATCCTGCGACGGCGGCGCCCGTTCCGTCCACCGCGGTACCGCGTTTCCGTTGCCCCGCAGCGCCTTTGCGCCCCTCGGCAGTGGCACCTTTGCGCCCCTCGACGGCGGACATCGGTCGGTTGCGTCCGACTGGCGGGAAGTTCCGTCGATTCCGGTGACACGGATCACCTCATGCTCTAGATTGCGCAGCCGTACTGAACCTGACTGCCGATCACCGATGGTGCTGCTCGGCGGGCCCGTACGGCGCTCGGCGCCGACCGGGCTGCGGCGCCGACGGGGACCTCTCCGGAGCGGAGCCGACGATGCCCTCTGATCCCCCGACCGTCGACGATGTCATGCCCGAGCCGGCCGGGACGTCCGTCCCGGCGGTGACGCCCGAACGGGTGCTGGCCGGCCTCGCCCTGCTCGTGCCGATCGTCGTGATGCTCTGGGTGTCCTCGTACGACAAGGGCGACCCGGCGGTGGCCGGGATGCCGTTCTTCTACTGGTACCAGCTGCTCTGGGTGCCGGTGTCGGCCGTGTTCACGGTCGCCGCCTACCTGCTGATCAACCGGGACGAGCAGGCCCGCAAGGCGGCCCGGAAGGGCGGTGCGCGATGAAGGACGTCAACGCGCCGGCCCTCGTGGTCTTCGTGCTGTTCTTCGCCCTCGTCACCGCGATGGGCTTCCTCGCCTCGCGCTGGCGCCGCGCGGACGACGCGGCGCACCTGGACGAGTGGGGCCTGGGCGGCCGCAGCTTCGGAACCTGGGTCACCTGGTTCCTGCTCGGCGGCGACCTCTACACCGCGTACACCTTCGTCGCCGTCCCGGCGGCGGTGTACGCGACCGGCGCGGCGGGCTTCTTCGCGGTGCCGTACACGATCATCGCCTACCCGCTGGTCTTCCTCTTCCTGCCCCGGCTCTGGTCGGTCTCCCGGGTGCACGGCTACGTGACCCCGGCCGACTTCGTGCGCGGCCGGTACGGCTCGCGGCCGCTGTCGCTGGTGGTGGCGCTCACCGGCATCCTGGCCACCATGCCGTACATCGCCCTGCAACTCGTCGGCATCCAGGCCGTGTTGGACGTGCTGGGGGTCGGCGGCGGGGAGAACGCCAACTGGTTCGTCAAGGACCTGCCGCTGTTCATCGCCTTCGGCGTGCTGGCCGCGTACACCTACTCCTCCGGCCTGCGCGCCCCGGCGCTGATCGCCTTCGTCAAGGACGCCCTGGTCTACATCGTGATCATCGTCGCGGTGATCTACATCCCGATCCGGCTCGGCGGCTACGGGCACATCTTCGACACGGCCGCGCAGCACTTCAAGGAGGCCAAGGCCGGCTCGCTGACCATCCCCGAGAACAAGCAGTGGACGTACGCCACGCTCGCCCTCGGTTCGGCGATGGCGCTGTTCATGTACCCGCACTCGGTGACCGGTGTGCTGGCCTCCAAGTCCCGCAACACCGTGCGCCGCAACATGGCGATCATGCCCGCCTACTCGCTGATGCTGGGCCTGCTGGCGCTGCTCGGCTTCATGGCGATCGCGGCGGGCGTCGGCAAGGGCGTCAAGGGCTACAACTCCCAGCTGTCGGTGCCGCAGCTGTTCGCGGACATGTTCCCGGACTGGTTCACCGGCGTGGCCTTCGCCGCGATCGGCATCGGCGCGCTGGTGCCGGCCGCCATCATGTCCATCGCGGCGGCCAACCTGTTCACCCGCAACGTCTACAAGGAGTGGCTCAAGCCCGCCGCCACCCCCGCCGACGAGACCCGGATCGCCAAGCTGGTCTCGCTGCTGGTGAAGGTCGGCGCGCTGGTCTTCGTGCTCGGCATGGACAAGCAGGCCGCGATCAACCTCCAGCTGCTGGGCGGCCTGTGGATCCTGCAGACCTTCGTGGCGATCGTCGGCGGCCTGTTCACCCGCTGGTTCCACCACTGGGCGCTGTTCGCCGGCTGGGCGGCCGGCATGGTGTACGGCACCTGGAAGGCGTACGGGATCGCCAGCCCGGCCACCAAGCACTTCGGCGGCAACGCGGCCGAGATCCCCGGCATCGGCGAGATCGGCTACATCGGCCTGACCGCCTTCGCCCTCAACCTGATCGTCTCGGTGGCGCTCACCCTGGTGCTGCGGGCGCTCAAGGCGCCGGACGGCCCGGACGAGACCAAGCCGTCCGACTACAGCGCCGAAGCCGGCGACGAAGAGCTGAAGAACGCGCCGGAGCCTGTAGCGGCGCACTGATTCGCGCGGTACGCGCCCTGTGATCGCGCCGCCTTCTCCGTGAACACTGGAGAAGGCGGCGCGATCATATGTATGAACAGGCGTGTACGCCGGGCACCACCAGACCGGACCGGCATCCGGCCGGGACCTGATCGACCACGGGGAGCTCGCGGCCATGGCAGAACTCGGTACCACCCTCAACGGCCAGCACCAGTCCACCCAGAGCCAGCACCACCACGTCACCGCGCAGGGCCAGCACGGCACCGCCCACCGCCCGGCGGCGGCCGGCCGGCTGCCGTCCGTGCTGATCGCCACCCGGCACGGGGAGTCCACCGCCAACGTCGAGTTCCAGCTGGCCGAGGCCGCCGGAGCGCTCAGCGTCCCGATCAGCTGCCGCGACGCCGACATCCCGCTGTCGCTGCACGGCCGCCGGCAGGCCCAGGCACTCGGCCACTGGTGGGCCGGCCTGCCCAGCGCCGACCGCCCGCGCAGCGTCTGGTGCTCACCGTACGTACGCACCGCCGAGACCGCCCGGATCGCACTCGCCCAGGCCGCCGGGCTCGGCGTCGTCCCCGTCACCCTGGCCGTCCGCTACGACGAGCGGCTGCGCGACCGCGAACTCGGCGTCCTGGAGATGCTGCCGAAGGCCGCGATCGAGGCCAAGCACCCGGAGGAGGCGGCCCGGCGGCGCAAGATGGGCGAGCTGTACTACCGACCGCCGGGCGGCGAGTCCTGGGCCGACGTCGCACTGCGGGTGCGCAGCCTGCTGCGGGACCTCTGCGAGGAGGAGGCCGGACGACCCGTCCTGCTGGTCGCGCACGACTGCACGGTGCTGATGCTCCGCTACGCGCTGGACCGGCTCACCGAGGAGCAGCTCACCGCGCTCGGGCCGGTACACAACTGCTCCACCAGCCTCTGGCGGGCCCAGGAGGGACGGCTGCGGCCGGACGCCTGGAACGGGGTCGAGCACCTGGCGGCCAAGGAGGACTGACGGTCCGTCAGGGTGTGGTCGGTTCGCAGGCCGGGTCCGGGCCGGCGAAGCATCGCCGGTAGGCCAGCGGCGTGGTGCCCAGCCGACGGCCGAAGTGGTGCCGCAGGGCAGCCGCGTTGCCGAAGCCGCAGCGGGCGGCGATCGCGTCCACCGACTCGGTGGTGGACTCCAGCAGCCGCTGGGCGAGCAGCACCCGCTGGCCGACCAGCCAGCGGTGCGGGGTGGTGCCGGTCTCCTGCTGGAAGCGGCGGGCGAAGGTGCGCGGCGACATGTGCGCCCGGCCGGCGAGCTGCTCGACGCTGGCCTCCTCGGCCAGGTGGTGGCGCATCCAGTCCAGCAGCGGGGCCAGCGATTCGCCCGTGGCCTCGGGCAGCGGGCGGTTCACGAACTGGGCCTGCCCGCCCTCCCGGTGCGGCGCCACCACCATCCGGCGGGCGATATCCCGGGCCACCTCGGCGCCCTGCACCTTGCGCACCAGGTGCAGGCAGGCGTCGATTCCGGCCGCCGTCCCGGCGGAGGTGATCACCGGGTCGTCGTCCACGTAGAGCACGTCCGGCTCGACCGTGGTCAGCGGGAAACGCGCGGCCAGCGCCTCGCCGTGCCGCCAGTGGGTCGCGGCGCGGCGGCCGTCCAGCAGCCCGGCGGCGCCCAGCACGAAGGCGCCGCTGCAGATGGACAGCACCCGGCCGCCGGCCTCGACCACCCCGCGCAGCGCCTCCAGCAGCGGCTCCGGGTAGGTGCGGCGGATGCCCGCCGCGGTGACCACGGCGAGGTCGGCCCCGGCCAGCCGCTCGGGGCCGTACGGGACGTCCACCGCGAAGCCGGAGTGGGTCGCGTGCGGCCCCGGGCGGGCCCCGGCGATCGCGAAGTCGTACCCGGGCAGTCCGTCGGCGGTGCGGTCCAGGCCGAACACCTCGCAGGCCACGCCCAGTTCGAAGGGGTGGATCTCCTCCAGCACCACCGCGACCACGTTCTCCAGCATGCCGTCACTCTTCAGCATGCCGTCCAGGATGCCCCCGCTGCCCGCCGCCGCGGAAGGCGCCGGCTGGCAGGATTTCGAGGCAATCGGTCATTCCTGCCACTCGTGGCCGCCGCGCCGCCCGGCCACAGTGGTGCCCATGGACAGCGACACCCTCTCCGGCGCACTCGCCCTGGCCGCAGCCGTCGGCGGCTTCGGCCTGCTCGGCGTCCTGATCGGCCGCGAAGCCTCCCGCGGCCCGGCGGCCGGCCGCGACAACTACCACCGCCCGGGCGGCTACCCCGCAGACCCGGCCCGCCCCGAGCGGCTGTACGGCACCCCGCCCGCCGCCTCCCCTCGCCCCGGCGCCGACCGGGCCGCCCTCCCGGCCCGTTCGACCCCGGAGAACCGTCCCACGGAGCGCTCCGGCACACTGGCCCGATGGACTTCCTCATCCGCCAGGCCCTCCCGGAGGACCTCGCCGACGCCGGCCGGATCACCGTCGAGACCTTCGTCGGCGACGGCTACACCGAGCCCACGAGCAGCTACGTCGAGCTGCTGCGCGACGCCGGCCGGCGGGCCCGGGAGGCCGAGCTCCTCGTCGCCGTCGACGCGGCCGGAGCCGGGGTCCTCGGCTGCGTGACCTTCGCGGTCGGCGGCACCGAGTGGGCGGACATAGCCTCCCCGGGGGAGGGCGAGATCCGGATGCTCGCCACCGCCGCCGCCTCCCGAGGCCGCGGCGTCGGCGAGGCCCTGGTCCGCGCCACCGTCACCCGCAGCCGCGAACTCGACCTGGCCGGCATGGCCTTCTCCACCCGCCCGGAGATGACCGCCGCCCACCGGCTCTACGAACGCGTCGGCTTCCGGCGCACCCCCGAGCGCGACTGGTCCCCGTACCCGGGGATGGATCTGATGGTCTACACGATGGCGTTCCGAGCGGACGGCCCGTCCTGAACGCCCGTCACGGCCTCTTGTCGTACCCGGGCGCCACGTAGACGGTGTACCGGCCGTGTTTCCCGCTCGTCACCACGGTGACCACCCGGTACCCGGCGGCCTTCAGGGTGGGCTGGATCGCCTTGTCGATGGCCCCGGTCTGGGTGAAGTCCAGGACCACGACCTTCCACTCGTGGGCCTGGATGCCGGCCTGGATCGCGGGCACCCCGTTCTGCATCTCGCCGGTGGCCGGGTCCCGGCGGAAGACGGCCACCAGGTCGTGCCACTGCTGCCAGTTGGTCTGCTTGCGCAGGTAGTACGCGGGGACGTTGTAGTTCTCGACCAGGTACCGGTCCTCGCCCTTGACGATGTACGGCTCCAGGGCGGCCACGAACTCCTTCGAGTTCGACCACTCTCCGTACATCTCCCGGCCCTGGGCCGAACCCACCCAGGCGAGCGGACCGACCACCAGGGCGGCGGCCGCCACCCCGGCCACCAGGTGCAGCCGGCCCTTCAGCCAGAGCACCGTACGGGCCAGGACCAGGCCCACCACGATGCAGGAGAACCAGGCGCCGAAGTCGACGTGCTTCTGCAGGGACAGCCAGGTGTGGATACGGATCTGGTTCACCGGCGCCATCAGTCCGGCCAGCAGCAGGAGCAGCGCCAGCCAGAACTCGGGCCAGGCCGCACCACCGCGCCGCCGCGCCCGCACCAGCTGCACCAGCACCCCGGCCAGCGCGACCACCAGCAGCGGGCCGACCCAGCGGGCGGCCTCCGAAGCGACGTAGGAGTACGAGTCGTGGCCCGGGGCGCGCTTGAGCGTGGTGTGGTTGAAGCCGTTGACGTACTTCTCGCCGGCCGCCAGCGCCGCCGCACCGACCGCCACCACGAAGGTCAGCAGCACCAGCAGCCCGCGCCGCCAGGCCTCCCAGAGGCGCAGCGACCCGCGCGGCCCGGCCAGCACCGCGATGCCCGCCACCACCGGCACCCACAGCAGCGCGGCGTACTTGGTGGCGCCGGCCAGGGCCAGCAGCAGCCCGGAGGCGACCAGGCTCGGGTAGCCGCCGCCGGTGGTCAGCCGCACCGCGAAGTACCCGGACCAGGCGAGGATCGCCAGCGCCATCGCGTCGTAGGTGGCCAGGCCGCCGAGGAACTGGGTGGGGCCGAGCGCGACGAAGGCCACCGCCGCGCAGAACGCCGCGAGCGAGCCGTGCAGCCGCCGGGTGGCCAGGTGGACGGCGACGGTGGCGGAGAGCATGAACGCCAGGCTCAGCAGCCGGGCGCCGTTCAGCCCGCCGAGGAAGTCCGCGACGGCCACCACCACCGGGTAGATCAGCGGGGAGCCGGAGAAGAAGGTCTCGTACGTCGACACCGGGGTGCCGTGCCGCAGGTGCGCGATCTCCTGGTAGCCCGCGTAGATGTAGGTGCCCTCGTCGATGAAGGCGGTGTTGCTGAGGATCAGGTGGTACGAGAGCGCCCCCTGGATCAGCAGCACGGCCAGCAGCGGCAGCCAGTCGGCCCGCAACGCCGGCCGGGCCGGGTGCGGCACCCCGGGCGGCCCGGGCTTGCGGCGGCGCCGG
>NZ_JAHSQD010000233.1 GCF_020103755.1 Streptomyces sp. LS1784 | reverse complement strand
GTGGAGACCAACGTCATCGGCGTCATCCGCGTCACCAACGCGATGATGCCGCTGCTGCGCCGCTCTGCCTCACCGCGGATCGTGAACATGTCCAGCAGTGTCGGCTCCCTCACCCGGCAGTCAGGGATCGCTGGTGAGCTGACCACAGGTCCAGTGGCCGTGGCGTACTCGCCGTCGAAGACGTTCCTGAATGCCGTCACCCTCCAGTACGCCCGGGAGCTGAGCGGCACGAACATCCTGATCAACGTCGGCTGCCCCGGCTACGTCGCGACCGACCTCAACGGCTTCCGGGGCGTGCGCACCCCCGAACAGGGCGCGGCCATCGCCATCAAACTCGCGACCCTGCCCGACGACGGCCCGACGGGCCAGTTCTTCGAGGACGCCGGCGTAGTGCCCTGGTGAAGTGCACGGCGGTCATCACCCGCACAGCCACCGGGGTGAGGCCGCTTCGCCCGCGCGTCTCGAACAGGTTCATCGACTGCTTCGGCCGCCCCGGCCGACGCTCCGGTGCCTGGGGCAACGCTCCGCACCGCCACTGGTTCCAACATGGATGGCAATTCACCGCAGGTTGCAAGCAGCGTGACCATTTGGTTCCAACAATCGTGACCCGGGGATCCGCATCGCAAGGTCACCACACCGCCATGGTTCCAACTACCGCGTCCCGTCGCACGAGGTGAAGCCGCTGGCGGCGACGATGCCACGACGGGTGTGCCTGCCGGTCAGGGAGCGGGGATGGGGCCTCCAGGCCGGAACCGCTCCACCCCAATGATGTGCCGCACCTTGACCGGGCGCACGATCACCGCGACTCGCTGCTCCCCCGGCATGATCCACTCGAAGTCGCTGCCCAGGTACTTGCGGGCCAGCTGGTCCATCCGGTCGTGTGCCTCCTCGCCCTCGATGAAGCGGGCCACCACGCCACTGATCTGTACGCGGTCGAAGGGGTCGGTGGCGTCCGCGTGCGAGAGATAGACACGGGGGTCGCGGCGCAGGTTTTCCTCCTTCACTCGACCCACCGAGGTGTTGAACGTCAGCTCCCCCTCCCCCTCCAGATCCACCCACATCGGGCTGACCTGCGGTGCTCCGTCGGCGAACACGGTGCCGACGTACCAGATGTTGGGGGCCTGCAGCCGGGCGCGGACAGCTTCATCGAATGTCGCAGTCATCCTGGGAGGCTACTAGCAGTGATCGAGACAGTTCGAGGGAAACCGTGGAGTCGGCCAGTTGAATCCGATGCCTGGGCGCGAGCCATCCCCGCGCTCCTGCCCCGGTATCCGAGACATCGCAGCGGGCTCGTCACCGGCTCTCGCACTGCGCCGGGTCGAGTCCGCCGACTCATGCTCAGCCCCGCCAGGTCTCGCGCTCACTCGCCGACTGAAGCGCTCAGTCACAGCCGTTCCGAAGCCCGGGCGGTGCGCAGCGTCGACCGGCGTCTGCTCATCCCCCGCCCGGTGCCCGCCGACGCCGATCCGCAGCCGGCCGAGCTCATCGCCGCCGCCGCGCCGCGTGAGATGGTTCTCGACCTGTATGAGCTGTGCGCGGGCCTGCGGGCCCTGGCCGACCTCGACGGCCAGGCCACAGCGCGTCACCATGTCGGCCATGGCGTGCTCCAGAGCCGGGTCGGCTGTCTCCCGGCATGCAGCAAAGCCCGTCGAAGCGAGCCCGAACATCAATCTGAAGGAACGGAGGCGGTGACCAAGCTGCGGCATGGCCACCACCCTCGCACATGGCTCGATCAACATGAAGCCGGAGAGGACAGGCTCCAGTCGACGACCCTCCGTCCTCCAGTCGAAAGGCCGTTGACGTTATTTCTCGTGAAGATCCGCAGCACTCAAGATCGCCAACTGCTGCCCAAACCGCTGACCGAACGCTGCTACTTCACGTGAACGAAGCCACAGAGGTCTCGCCCGCGCCAGCCCAGGGGTCGTCCTGCTTCCCCAGCTCAGCCGCCTCGCGCTCGCGCCTCTCGGCAGCCTCGCGCCTCTCGGCAGCCTCGCGCTGCTCGGCGATCGTGGGGATGGCGGCGAGGGCCTCGACCGGGCGGCCGTGCCTGGCCAGCATGTCGGCCAGCTCGAAGGCGGCGTGGCGGTGGGTGGACGAGCGGAGAAGCGCGAAGCTCTCCTCCAACCGACCGTCCCGCTCCAGCAGCCCCGCCAGCGCGGTGTCCCACTCGCCGGGCCCCCGCTCGTGGAGGGCGGCGGCCTCCGCGATCCCCTCCGTGCAACGGCCCGCCTCGCCCAGCAGCCACAGTCGCAGGTGGAGGACGTCATCCGGATGTCCCTCGGCCCACGCTCCGGTGAGGCCTTCCAGGAGTTCGAGCGCCCGGCCGGGGCGGCCGTCAGTGACGAGCAGGTCCAGCGCCCAGTGGAGGAGGTTCCAGCAGTCGTAGTAGTCGTAGGTCGGCCGGCCGGTCTCGACGGCCTCGTCGATCCTGCCCTGACGGACCAGCAGGTGCATCAGCGCCGCACGGTCTCTCGGGTGGTCATCGGCCTCGATCCGTTCGCGCAGCAGGGCCTCGGCCTCAGGCGCCCGCCCCGCATCCTCCAGTGCCTTCGCGTACACGTCGAAGACGTGGTGCTCGCGGGCGGCGAGGGCCCCCAGCTCCTCGATCAGGCCCTGCCGGGCCAGGAGCTTCGCGTAGTACTCCGGAAAGTTGAGGGGGTGATGGCGGCCCGAGGCCGTCTCGGTACGCAGGATCTCAACGGCCTCGTCCGTACGCCCGGCCCGTTCCAGAACCCGGGAGATCAGGAGCAGCACGTGCCACCGGTCCGTCCGGGCCACCCCGCACGATTGACCGCACTGCTCACACACCGCGCTCTCCGTACGCTCCATGCGCTCCGCCTCCTGCGCGAGCACGTCCAGGACCCGGTCGTCACGCCCCTGTCCTTCGGTCACCTCGACCAGGTGTGACTGGAGCCAGAACTCCCCGAGATGTGGTATGAGCACCTCGATGGCATCGTCGGCCCTCCCGGCCTTCGCTGCCATTTCCGCGTAGCGGGCGCACACGTGGCCGTCGCCGAGTTCGGCCGTGTCCGGGCGTACCATCGCGAGCGCCTCGTCACCCTGGCCCTGCTGGATCATGATCTCGGCGGTGAGCCACTCGGCGGCCCTCCAGCCGATGTCCGTGAACGGGTCCATCAGCGTCAGCGCCCGCTCGAACTCCCCGCCCGCGCTCAACTCCCGCGCGGCTGCCTCCGCGCAGTGCCAGTCCCCACGCTCCTGCGCCGCCCGAATCAGCAGCTCCAACTGCCCCAGGTCAAGAAGAGTGCGCACCAGCCGCGGGGAGACGCCGCCGAGGGTGTGTGCCTGCCAGGAAAGATCATCAACGTTCACGCGGGCAGCCTACGAATCGCCACCGACAGCGGCCCGGGGGCTGGAGAGCGCATCGGACGGCCGCCAGGGCCAGCGGCCCCGGGCCGGCTCGCCCGGACCACGTCTGCCGCCGGGACCGGACAGGACGAGCGGGGGCCGACAACGAATAAGGAGACGGCACAGCGACCTCGCCCACCGTGGACTCCACCTGCCCCGTGCCCCCGCAAGCAGCCCCGAACGGGGCGGTGAGAGCCGCGCTGCTGCTGCTCGAAGAGATCGAGGCGCAGCCCGGCCAGAGCCGGCGGATGAGAACGAATGCCCGCGAGGTCCACGACGTCCTGGCCCCGGTTCTCCACCCACTGGTGCCCGCACCGCTGGCGGCCTCGGTCCCCGCGCCAACGGCCGGGGACGGCGAGTGGGTCCCTGCGCGGCACGATCGGTACGGGCACCTGAACGCCGAAGCCGCCGGCGGGCAGGGCGAATGGGCATCAAGGGGGGGCGACATCGGCGGGTCTGCGCTCCCGTCCGATGCGCGTGACCGCGTAGGACGCTTGCCCCGTGCCGGGCCGCTGTATCTGGGGGGAACCGGCCGACCTCCCTATTTCGTCACAAACTGAACAGATGCCTCTTTTCAGGGTTAGCCCGGGGAGGCTGCCGCAGCCCGATGCAGAAGGAGTGCCCGTGACACATCCCCTCGTGTCCCTCCCGCCGTCCGCCGCCGACCAGGCGTCATCCGGGGGGAGCCGGCAGCAGCCGTTCCCGCGGTGGAGCCGGCGCCAGGTGGTCGCTGTCCTGCTGGTGGTCTTCGGCGGTTACCTCCTGCCCGTCGTGGGCTGGCTGATCGGGGCGGTCGTGTGGCTGCTCGTCCCGGGGTGGACGACGGCGTCGAAGATCGCAGGGGTCCTCGTATGGCCGCTGTGCACCCTCGGTCTGGTGGTCACCAGCGCTGCCGCGTACTGGCTGGTTCTTCCGCTCGGTGACCCCGTCTCCTCCGTGATCACCTCGCTCTTCCTGCTCGTTCCCAGCAGCTGGTTCCTGGTGCTGGTGGTCGCCGCCTGGTCCCTGCTGAAGGCAGGCACCGACCGCGCGCACGGGAGCGGCCGGTGAGGCGGGTCAAGCGGGCCGCCACCGCGACGGCGGTGGCGATGGCCTTGGGTGCCGCCGCCGCATGCGCACCCCGGGACCCGGGTCCGCCGTCCGCCAGGCCCGCGACATCGGCCCCGGCGATCACTGCCGGCCCGGTCGACGGGCCCGACCTGCCCGAGGTGTCGCCCACGCCGCACGAGATCCGCCGCACCGGCGCGGACCTGCCCGTTCCCCGCCGGGTCGATGTGCTCCATGACGACGGGGCCGACGACCAGGCGGTGAAGGTGGTCACCCAGGCGCTGCGTGCGGCAGGGGCCGAGGTGCGCACCGCCCGTGTCGAGGAACAACCTTCCCGGCAAGCTGAGTTGACGCTGGTTCTGGGCCGGCGCGACGCTCCGCGCGTCAGGGAACTGCTGGCTCGCAGCGGAGCCTTCGGTCCTGGCGGCCTTCCCACCGAGGGCTACCAGATCACCTCCGGCACGGTGGACGGCCGCAGCGGCATGGTGCTGGCCGGGCAGGACACGGCCGGCGTCTACTATGCGGCGCAGACCTTCACCCAGCTGATCCGTGGCAGGACCCTCAGCGGAGCGACGGTAGTGGACTACCCCTCCATCCCCCAGCGTGGCGTGGTCGAGGGCTTCTACGGCACTCCCTGGACGCAGGCCCAGCGGCTGGACCAACTGGCCTTCTACGGCCGGATGAAGCTCAACACGTATCTGTACGCGCCCAAGGACGACCCCTATGAGCGCGACCGGTGGCGCGAGGACTACCCCGCCGCCCAGGCCGCACAGCTGGCCGAACTCGCCCGGGCCGCCCGCGAGAACCACGTGGACTTCACCTACGCTCTCTCTCCCGGCAAGTCGATGTGCTACAGCTCGGCCGCCGACCGCACTGCCGTCACCGGCAAACTGCGGTCCCTGTACCGGCTGGGGATACGCGACTTCGTGATGGCCTTCGACGACATCCACCCGCTGCCGGTGTGGAGCTGCGCCGCGGACCTGGCCCGCTGGGGACCGCTGAACGAACAGGCCATGGCGGCAGCCCAGAGCGAACTCCTCAACCGTGTCCAGCACGACTTCGTGGACCAGCACCCCGACGTGCGACCGCTGCAGATGGTCCCCACCCAGTACAGCGACCTGAAGGACACTCCGTACAAGAAGACACTGCGCCGCACACTGGACGGCCGGATCGCGATGATGTGGACCGGCGCGGACGTCGTGCCCACCAGCGTCACCGCCCAGCAGGCCGACGACGCCACGGACGTGTGGGGCCGTGAGGTGACCCTGTGGGACAACTACCCCACCAACGACTACGACCACGCGGCCGGACGCCTGCTGCTCGCCCCCTACGCACGCCGGGCCCCCGCCCTGGACGAACACCTCACCGGCATCGTCCTCAACCCCATGAACCAGGCCTCGGCCAGCAAGCCGGTCCTGTTCACCGGCGCCGACTACGCCTGGAACACCCGCGCCTACACCCCCGAGGCCAGCCTCCGGGCCGCTGCCCGCTACCTCGCCGCAGGCGATCCCTCCACCACCGACGCCCTGGCCCTCTTCTTCGACACCCAGCACCTCGCCCCCAGCTGGGACGGCACCCCCTGGCAGCCCCAAGCTCCCGAACTGCAGGCCCGCATCAACCGCTTCCAGGCCGACTGGAAGGCCGGCCGCCAACAGCACGCCGCACAGGAACTGGGCCGCTACGCCCGCTCCATGGCCGCCGCCCCTCAGCAGATCCGCGCCCATGTGCCCGATGCGGGCCTGGCGGCCGAGGCGAAACCCTGGCTGGACGCCCTCGCCCTGTGGGGACAGGCCCTGACCGACACCAGCGACGCCCTGCTGGCCCGCCTCGACGGTGACACGGCCCGCGCCGAGCAGCTCTTCTCCCGTTCCCGCGACCACGCCGGACAAGCCGCCCGTCAGCACACCCTGCCGGGCGCCACCCGCCCCCAAGGCCCCGTCAAAATCGCCGACGGCGTGCTCGACACCTTCCTCGAACAAGCCCCTCACCTGCCCCGCCACACGGGCGGGTGACGGCCGTCACCACCGGCCGCGTAGCGGGAGCGCGCGGTCCAACGCGGGCGGAGGTGCAAGGTCAGCCGGTCCTACGTTGTTGAGGGGTCGGACGGGCCAGTCATATGGTCCTGAGATCCAGAGACGCCGAGTATGGCTTTCAGCCACTGCCGCCTGACGGCACGTGCTCCAAGCCGGACCGGGTGCCCCGAAGCGGGGCCGGCCGGAGTAGCGGTGTCAGCGGGTGCCCGCTGCGGCGGCGAAGGGCCCGTCCAGGGCCGCCCATTGCAGGAGCAGGATGGTCTTGCCGTCGGTGATGCGTCCGTCGCGGATCATGGCGAGGGCATCGGTGAAGGGCAGTTCGAGTACTTCGATGTCCTCGCCGTCCTCTTCGAGTCCGCCGCCGTTTCCGGTTCGATCGGCCGGGGTGTAGGGGGCGGCGTAGAAGTGCAGGCGCTCGGTGACGGAGCCGGGGCTCATGTAGGCGTCGAGGATGTGGGTGAGCGGTCCGAGTGTGACACCGAGTTCCTCGGTGCTCTCGCGCCGGATGGCGGCGAGCGGGTCGTCGCCGTCGAGCAGTCCGGCCGCGGCCTCGATGAGCATGCCGTCCGGGTGGTCGTTGACGTAGGCCGGGTAGCGGAACTGGCGGGTGAGCAGCACGCGGCCGCGTTCGGTGTCGTAGGGCAGGACGACCGCGCCGTTGCCGCGGTCGTAGGTCTCGCGCTGCTGGGTGGTCCAGCGTCCGTCGCGGCGCCGGTAGTCGAAGGTGGTGCGGCGCAGGACGTGCCAGCCCTGGGAGGTGAGTTCCACGTCGCGGACCATGACGTCGGGGTTGCGGTCCAGGTTCCGGCCGGCGTGGTCGAGGCCGGTGCGGCCGCGGTGGTCGGGGGTGTCGATGCCGGGGCGGGTGTTCACGCGGTCTCCTGCGGGGTACGGAGGGGGATCTCGTTCACGTCGTAGTAGACGGGCAGCCCGCGGCGGCGGGCGGTGGCGACGTCCTGATCGGCTCCGGTGGAGTGGCCGGGGAGTCGGAGTACGGCGTCGCAGTGGGCGAGCAGGCGCTCGGCGGTCGGGTAGAGGACCTGGTCGGCAAGGGGGTCGGTGGGGCCTGCGCCGGCCGAGCGCAGGACGGGCAGGGCGACCCACTCCCCGATCACGGGGACGTGGCCGGCGGCGAACACAGGCCAGGCCGCGGCTTCGAGGTGGACGAGGTTGGCGGCCATGGCCTGCGGGTCGCCGCCGGTGCCGGAGCGGTAGGGGCCGGCGATGAGGATGAGCATGGGCTTGTCGGTCATGGCGCGCTACGATACACGCAGAAACGTGCAAGAACAGGAGAAAGTACGGATGCTGGCTGCTGAGCGACGCGACCACCTGCTGGGCCTGCTCGCCCGCGAGGGCAAGATCGTCGCCAAGAACGTCGCCACTGACCTGGGCATCTCCGAGGACAGCGTTCGCCGCGATCTGCGCGACCTGGCCGCCGAAGGACTGTGCCAGCGGGTCTACGGCGGGGCCCTGCCCGTCTCCCCAGCCATCGCGGACTACGCCGCCCGGCAATCCGTCACCCCCGACGGCAAACGGAAGGTCGCCGCGGTCGCCGCCGCGCTCGTACGGCCCGGCGGCGCCCTGATCCTGGACGGAGGCACCACCGCCCTCGCCGTCGCCCACACCCTCCCGCCGGATCTGTCCTGCACCGTGATCACCCACAGCCCGACCATTGCGGCCGCACTGCTCGACCACCCCCAGGCTGAGGTCTTCCTCCTCGGCGGCCGCCTCTTCAAGCACTCGGCGGTCACCTGCGGCGCGGCCGCGGTCGAGGCCGCCCAGAACGTCTCGGCCGACCTGTGCCTGCTCGGCGTCACCGGCGTCCACCCTCAGGCAGGCCTGACCACCGGCGACGCCGAGGAAGCCGCGATGAAGCGTGCCCTGGCCGCACGGGCCGCGGACACCTACATCCTCGCCTCGTCCGAGAAGATCGGCACCGCCTCCCGGTTCCGCGTCCTGCCCTGGGAGGACATCAGCGGACTGATCACCGACGCCGACCCCTGTCACCCGGTCCTCAATCAACTCACCGCACACGGCGTGGAGATCCTGGCAGCCGGCTGACAGCTACGGAGCGAGCGCCGTCTCCTCGCCGGAGGGCGGGGCCCGGCTGCGCCGGTTGCAGGAGACCGGTGGCGCGGTCCGCTTCGTCCGTGCGGCGGACGGCGGTTGCGCCGGTGGCGCCGGGGTCTCCCCGGTCGATGTCGGCACCGCCGAGCTTGCGGGTGTGGGCACCCGCCCCGCGTACCGGGGCTGGGGCATCGCCGCCGCCGTGGTGGCCGAGCTGACTCGGGTCATGTTCGACCGCGGCGCCGAGTCGGTCTGGCTCGAATACTCGGGCGAGGGCTCCCGCCGGGTCTACGAGCGGGTCGGCTTCCGGCCGAAGGGGCGGCGGCTGTACATCTCGCTGGCGAGCTGAGGAGTTGTGCTGCTTCGGGCGGCGGTCGCTTCGGCGGCCGCCGCCCGCGGCATGGTGGGGGTGGTGCGGCGCAGTGTTGCGGTGAGGTGGGCCGGCTCGGGTGGGGAGAGCGGGCGGAACGATCGTCCGACCCCGCAGGACACCGGGCCGGGGATGAAGCGCCTGACATCCGTCAGAGGGAGGCGGAGAGCGCCACGTGGCGCCACTGGTCGAGTTCACGCCGCACCAGATCCAGCTTCGCCTCGCCCCCGCCTGACCACCCTGCCCAGCCCGTCACTGGTCGTCTGATACGGCCGGCCCCGGACCACCCCACCCGCAGACCGTGGCACCGGGGGTTGTCTGCGGGGGCGCGTATCGTCCGGGGCAGCAGGTGCCACAGAAGTGAGAAGGACGGGGCGGGCATGGACGAGGTCAGGCCGGAGACGCGCGAGTACCTCGACGGGCTGTTCACACCGGGCCTGCGGATCGGCGGCGATCCGCACACCCCGTACAGCTGGATCGAGATCACCGAGGTGCAGGAGGTCACCTCGATCCGGCTGCCGAGCGGCCGGTTGGTCGTGGACTCGCCCCGGATCACCGGGCCGGCGCGCGAGCTCGCGTTCCGCATCCCGCCCGGCGAGTACCCGGTGGACGTCTCCTGGGCCAACTGTCCCCGCCTCGCCGACGGCTACTACACCGAACATCGGGAGTGCGCCGCGACGCGCCTGCGTGTGCGTGACGAGCCGGTGGTCACATGGGAGCTCGCCCTCGGCGTGGGCGAGGACCCGGCTCTGCGCGCTGCCGGCGCGGGGTTCGAGGCGGAGGACGCCATGGGCTGCTTCGCCGACGCCACCGCCTGGCAGACGCTGACCGAACCCTTCCGCCGCTACCTGACGGATGTGGCCGCCGCCGGATGTGGCGGCCCGCCGGTCGGGCGAGACACCGAGGACCTCTGCGAGGGCTACTTCGAGCTCGCCCGCGACGAGGGACACCGGGCCGACCTGCTGACCTTCGGTGTCCCGGAAGGCTGGGGCCAGGTCTGGGAAGGCCGTGCCCGTGATGGCGAGATCGCGGTGATCGTCGCCCCGGGCCCGGTGCCCACCAGCCCCTGGGACTGAGACGGCCTGGCGAGAGCCAGCCCGGCCCTCCGACCGACCCTGCCACCCACCCCGGACACGCCGCCGGAGCGTCATCCCTGGTCCGGGCCGTGATCCGCAGCAGATCCCTGCCGGCCTCCACGCGCTCGACCTGCACCGCGGCCAGCTGCGGCAGCAGATCCCCCACCACGACAACACACACAACCAGCCTGCCATCTCCAACCAGCCGATACCACAGGCAAGTTGAAGCGATCACCAGCTGCGAAAATCTTGTAAGACCCGAAGACCGTGCAGACCCCGCCGAGTGCTGAACGGGTTCGACGGTGGCGATCCGCGGAGCAGCTGGAGGAGACGGTCTGCGGTTTCGGGCGGGTGGGATGCGGTGGTGACCGATGGCGGGCGCAGGCGAGCAGTGGGCCCGCCGCACACTCCGTGGTGCGCTCGGGCTCCGAACCGGACGTGCGGCGGGTGCTGGATCGTGACCCGGCAGGGCTGGAGGACTGGGACCTCAGGTTCGCCGTGCGGATGGCTGTCCCGGACGCCGTGCTCTACGACGACCGCGGGCATGACGGCCTGGCCGTCCTGATCCACGACGGTGACCGCTCCTGGGCGGAGGTTCGTCCGGACGCGGCCGGCCGGCCCGTACTGTGGCAGGGCGGCCGCGCCGGATTGGAGACGAGGTGACGATCGCCTGGGGCAGTGGGAGGGCCTGGGGCGTCCGTGCCCGTACGACGGTGTCACCGTCACCCCCGACTCCCAGTGGGCGTGGCAGGGCAACCCGGACAACGGTCCGCGGTGGCCGATCGGACGCCTGCACCGAGTCACACGGTGACCCGTTTGATCCGTGTGCGCACGCCTGGGTTCCGCGGCTTCGGCTGCGGGCCCAGGCACATCCTAAGAACGTCCGGGTCGCGGGGACCTGCGACCTGGACAGCACCCGCGGGCCGACGCCGGACAGCACGGCACTGCCTGGGTGACGGCAAGGCGTACTGCCCGCTGTGCTCGGCGGCATACTGGACGGTCCACCGGCTCCTCGCCCGCTCGTTCTCGGGCGCCAGGGTGTCGGCCTGCGCCTGCACGACGATTGACAACCTGTGATCAGTCTTGCTGGCTCACCATGGGCGTGCCGTACGCAGACGGAGATGCGCGGACGGCGGGGCCGCGCCGACGTGCATCCCCGTCTGCGTTCGGACCAGCGGGTGCGGCGAGGCTGGCGGGCGCATGGCAGGGTGGCACATATGAGTGCGAATCCAGCCATTCCGGCCTCCTCCCGTACGGTGGGCGCACTGCGGGATGTCGTCCAGCCGGTTCCGGGCGACGGCCACGGTGAGCCGCTGCGCGTGCTGGTGCTGTCGGGGTCCCTTCGGACGGGATCGGTCAACGGGCAGTTGGCCATGCTGACCACCAAGCTGCTGGCCGAGAACGGCGCCGCCGCCGATCTTGCCCACCTGCGGGACTTCGACATGCCGTCGTACGACGGGGACGTCGAGACCGCCCAGGGTCAGCCACAGAACTCCGTCGCCCTGCGCGACCGCCTTCGGGCAGCGCAGGCGTTCGTGCTCGCCTCGCCGGAGTACAACGCATCGATCCCCGGCGTGGTGAAGAACGCGATCGACTGGCTGTCACGCTTCCGGCCGCAGCCGTTCAAGGACAAGCACGCCCTGCTGGTCTCGGCTTCTCCCTCCATGGTGGGAGGAAACCGGGGGCTGTGGGCGCTCCGCGTTCCGCTGGAACATCTCGGGGCCCGTGTCTATCCGGACATGTTCAGCCTGGCGAGGGCCCACCAGGCGTTCGGCGACAGCGGAGACCTGAACGACGCCGGACTGCAGGATCGGCTCGCTGCCACCGTGAAGGCATTTCTCGGTCTCGTCGAGGCGGACACGAACTACCCGGCGCTGCAACGCTGCTGGTACGAGTTCCTCGGCGACCAGACCAGTGCCCAGGTCACCCAGCGCGCCGAGAACTAGCCTGCCCGCCCTTCCCGGCGGGAGGCCCTCCCCCATCGCGGGGACAACGCGACGAGTCACAACGAGTTCCAGGCCGGCGCCGGAGTGACACGGGAGCATGCGACGGCGCCCGATGTGCAGCGTTGCGCAGCGAACGAGACTGCCGTCGTGCCGCCCGCGCCGCCGGCTGTCCCACCGTCGCGGCGTACCGGCGGCGCTCCGTCTCCGCCGCGCGGTTCCTTCGCAAGGCCGGGGCCGCGCGGGCGGTGGACACGCAGCCGCCGCACGCCG
>NZ_JAHSQD010000232.1 GCF_020103755.1 Streptomyces sp. LS1784 | reverse complement strand
GGGGCCGGTGCGCAGGCACGTTCGGCCGTCACGGCCGCGGGGCCGGACGGCTGCACGCCGCTGCCGGTGGGCGTCAGGGCCTGCGCGGGCGCGGCGACGCCCGCCAGGGCCAGCAGCAGGGGAAGGACGAGCAGGGACCGCATCAGTGGGGTGGGCCTCATGGGACTCCTCGTTCCGCCGGCCGGGGCGCGGAACCCGTTGAGGCGTCACCCGACCTGAGCCGAATTCCGGTTGGACTCGCGGCCCCACGTGAGTGGACCGCTCGATGTGGTCGCCATCATCGCCGACGGTCCGTGGCACGCCGACGGCCGACACCGCATGACGCCGGACACCGCACCGCGGTCACCCCGGCGGCGCAACCGGTCTCGCACCGGCCCGGTTCCGCCGGTCGGCCACCGGTGCCCGCGGGCGGACTCACGCCACCGGCCCACCGGCAGATCGGTCCATCACGAGCGGGTTCTCCAGGCTCTGCTGGCAGAGGGTGATCACAAACCAGTCGATCGATGTCGAAACTCCCCGCCGGCCCGGCCGCACTCCGGCGGCGGTCGGCGAGCCCTGGGACGACCATCCGTCGGTCAGGCGTCCGGTCAGTCCTTGTCGGTGGTACGGGCGCCGGTGCGGCTGGGCCGGTCGAGGAGGCTTGTGATTCTCTGCGCGACGATCCCCGGCTGCTCGGCCTGGATGAAGTGGGCCGAGTCGACCTCTTCGAACCGCCCGTCCGGCAGCGTCTCGACCCAACGCCGCTGGTGCTCGGCGATGACGGCGTGTTGCCGTTCCCGGCCCTTGACGGGGCGGGATGCCGAGAGCAGGACCGTCGGGCACGTCGGGAGGCCGGGCGGTTCGGCACGGAAGCGGGGGATGGCCGCGGCGACGGCTTTGAACTCCTTCCTTGTCTGCGCGATACCGGCGGGGACGAAGTCCTCGGCAAGCATGGTCGCGTAGGTGTCCGCCGGGAAGACGCGGCCGATGTTTGCGCTGGCCATGCGGGCCAGCGGGCGGAAGCGGACGAGTGCCTGCGTCACGCCCATGGCGCGGTCGACCTTCCTGGCGGTCTGGTCGAACGTGTCGTAGACGGGCGCGCTCTCCGGTGTCGGATCGAGCAGCAACAGCCCCCGCAGCCGCGGCCCCAGCCTGTCCACGGCGCGGCGCGCGACCAGCCCTCCCATGCTGTGCGCAACGAGCACGAACCGGCCGGGGACGACTGCCTCGGCCATGGCGACCAGGTCCGCGGCCATGTCGTCGATGCCCAGTTGCACTGCCGTCCGGCCGCTGCGGCCGAAGCCGGCGCGGTCGTAGGCCACCAGGTGCGCCCGATCCGCCAGCAACGGCAGCACAGGGTCCCAGCAGGTGCGCCCCAGGCCCTGGCCTGCTTCGAAGATCACCCAGTCCGGCCGGTTGCCGGACTCCTCCACGTAGACGGATCGACCGTTCACCTGCACTGCCCGCCCCGATGCCTGACGCATGTTCCCCTCCCCAGGCTACGTTTCCAACTTCGATAATGGTATCGCTTATGGAATAGTTGGGTCATGGACACCACCGAAGTGCTTCTCCACCCGGTGCGTCTGCGCGTGGTGCACGCGCTCTCCGGCGGCCGGGTGCTGACCACCTCCCAGCTGTGCGAGCGCATGCCCGAGGTCCCGAAGGTGACCATGTACCGGCACGTCGCCCTGCTGGCCGAGGCGGGCTTCCTGGAGGTGGCCGACGAGCAACGGGTGCGCGGCGCCGTCGAGCGGTACTACCGGCTGCGCCAGGACCGCCCCGTCGTCGACGCCGACGGGGCCGCCGCGATGTCGCCGGACGATCACCGCCGCGGCTTTGCCGCCGCCATGGCCGTGCTGATCGCGGAGTTCAACGCCTATCTCGACCGCGACGGCGCCGACCCGGTCGCGGACGCGGTCTCCTACCGCCAGGGCACGCTCTGGCTCAGCCCGGACGAACTCGCCCAGATGACGCACCAGTTGCTGACGGTGCTGGGCCCCTGGCTGGCCAACCAGCCGGCGCCGGGCCGGGCACCCTACCTGCTCAGCCCCATCCGCTTCCCCGTCGGTCCGACGTTCTCCGACGAGACGCCCGGCTGAACAAGCGGCTTTGCCTCCGAGCGGAGGCCGAGCCCGGCGGCGTACCCGGTTGCCTCCAGTGCAATCCCCGGGGTTTCCCGCGTACGGTCGCCCTATGGATGATCAGCAGGGATCGCACGTGACCGGAACTCCGGCACCCGGGGCGGGAGACGTACAGCAGGCGTGGGGCCGGGTGACGGCGTGGCTGGAGCGGCACGACCCGGCGGTGTTCGCCGCACTCGGCGGTCCGGGGAGCCGGGAGGCCGTGGAGCGGGCCGAACGGCGCATGGGCCTGACGCTGCCGCCGGAGCTGCGGCAGTGGCTCCTGGTGAACGGCATCGACGCCGGCGTGCGGCCCGACATGCCCTCGTGCCTGGTGACGCGGGACTGCGCCGTGCCCCTGCCCGGCGGCCACATGCTGCTGGGCCTGACGGACATCCAGCGGGTGTACCTCAGCCGGACGGCCCTGGAGGAGGCGGAACCGTCCGAGGACCCCGACTGCCCGTTCTGGCGCCGCACCTGGGTGCCGATCGCCGCCGAACGCGACGGCCTGTACGGGACGTTCCTGGACACGGCCACCGGAACCGTCGGCACGTGGGCGGAGGCGTCCTGTCCCGAGGAGGGCGTGTACGCCTCGCTGTCCGCTTTCTTCCAGCACGCGGCGGACCGGCTGGAGGGAGTCTCCTCAGGAGATTGGACGGGCCCCGGCAAGCCTGCTGCCTCCCGCGAGCCCGGTCCCCTGCCGCAGGACGAGCCGATACGCGTCTGGGCCCGCACCCACGGCATCCTCGTCAACGACCGCGGGCGCGTCCCGGCGGCCATTCGCGAGGCCTACGAGGCGTCACGGAGGTGAGCGGTCCCGCCGATGCGGGGGGTGAGGCGTGCCGCCGGGCACCGGTGAGCGGTCCGGGCCTGCCCTCGGACCGGACCGCTCACCGTGTGCTACTCCTCGCTAGGCCGCTCGGCCCGCCGGGTGGAAGTTGATGCGTTCACGGACGACGGGGAAGCCGGCCTTGGCGAAGTTCGCGGCCATGGGGAGGTTGGCCTGGTCCGTCGCTCCGCTGATGAACTCCGCGCCCTGCTCGACGAGGAAGTGGGTGCACTCCGCGAGGAGGTCGTAGGCGTAGCCGTGACCGCGCTGTTCCGGGACGACTCCGATGAAGCCGATGGTCGGGCCGGAGGGGTTGTGGGCCGGGATGTGGATGCCGGCCAGGTCGCCCTCCGGCGTGTGCGCGACCTGCCACCACTCCCGTGGGGAGGGGCACCAGTGGAAGAAGTCGAGTTCCTCCTGGGCGGCCTGGTCGAGGCCGCCCTCCTCGACGGCCTTGAGCGCGTGGGCGTCCAGGGTGGCGGAGTGGATGCGGCGCAGCGCGTCGAAGAACACGGTGTCGTCGGGTTCGGCGCTGAAGCGCAGGCGTGCGGGCCGCTCGGGCAGGCCTCGCTCCGGGGTCCAGCGGTAGAGGAAGCGTTCCGCCAGGAGTTCGTATCCCGCGGCTCGTGCGGCGGCGAAGCGGGCCTCGGCGCCGGCGCGCAGGTCGGTGCGGTCCCGCCAGCCGCCGGGCAGGTTGATCTCGAGTTCGACCTGCCAGGGCGCGGAGCGCAGGAGTTCGGCTCCGGCCTCCTCCTCGCCCTCGGCCACGTCGAACCAGTTGATGTTGACGGGCTCCGGGTCGTCGGGGCCGCCCCACCAGGCGCCGCGTGCGACGACCTCGCCGTCGCGCAGGGCGACGCGCTTCCAGTCGGGGCGGAACCGGGTACGCCGATGGCCTTCACGGGCGCCCAGGGGGTCGGGGAGTGCGTCGAAGAGATGGGCGTCGCTCGCGGAGAGCGCGCGGATGACCGGATCGGTCATGGATTCCTCCGGGATGCAGGCTGCTTGGAGCGCTCCCGGTCAGAATTCGCGAACCACGCCGGGGCAGCGGAAGAGGGAGCGCTGGAAAGGTGTGAACCGCACGGCACTCGCCTCCTTCCGTTCGTCTCAGGGCGTGGAGCCACAGAGTATGTGATCTTCCGTGGGCCCGTCCACGGATTTCCGCGCCCCTGAACACGTCCGTTGAACACGCCGGTTGAACACGCCCGCTGAACACGTCCCTCGGAGGAGGGCTGCGCGGACGGTGCCGAGCGCCCTCGGGGCCCCGGGGGCCGTGGTGCGGCCCCGCCGCCTCCCTCAAGGCGGCGGGACCGACGGGTTGCGCAGCCCGGGTCAGGCGGGGCGGATGCCCGGGTTGCCGGCCTCGGTGGTGAAGGAGACGGCGGTGGACAGGGTGCCGCCGGGGCGGGTGATGTGGGAGACCACCCGGTAGTCGGCGCGGGCCCGGTGGCGGTCCAGGGTGAGGACGGTGTAGCCGCGGCGCCCGTCGTAGAACTTCATGTGCGGGTTGGCCGACATGAGGTTGTTCCAGTTGGAGGGCTTCTCCTCGCCGTCGCCGTCGCTGCTGATCGAGGTGCCGACGAACTCCACGCCCACGGTGCGGGAGTTCGGGTCGTTGAAGTCGCGCTTGACGTCCAGGGCGTAGGCCACGTGCACGTCGCCGGTGAGCAGCACGAGGTTCCTGACGCCGGACTGGTCGACGGCCTGCAGGAAGCGCTCGCGGGCGGCCGGGTAGCCGTCCCAGGCGTCCATGGAGAGCTTGGAGCGGTCGGCGGTGGTGTTCTTGCGGCGGGAGAAGACGACCTGCTGGGGCACCACGTTCCAGGTGGCCTTGGAGTGGCGCAGGCCTTCGGCGAACCAGCGTTCCTGGGTGGCGCCCATCAGGGTGCGCTTGGGGTCGTCGGACTCCGGGGTGGGGTACTGCCAGCCGTCGCCGTTGGCCTGGTCGTCGCGGTACTGGCGGGTGTCGAGGATGTCGAACTGGGCCAGCTGGCCGAAGTGGACGCGCCGGTAGAGGGTCAGCTCGGTGCCGCGCGGCTGGGGCATGCGCAGCGGCTGGTTCTCCCAGTAGGCGCGGTAGGCGGCGGCGCGGCGGGCGACGAAGGGGGCCGGGTCCTGGTTCTTCTCGGGGATGCCTGCGGCGTAGTTGTTCTCCACCTCGTGGTCGTCCCAGGTGACGTACCAGGGGTGGGCGGCGTGGGCGGCCTGGAGGTCGGGGTCGTTCTTGTAGAGGGAGTAGCGCAGCCGGTAGTCCTCCAGGGTGGTGGTCTCGTGGTTGAAGTGGGCGGCGAGGGTGCGGTCGGTGTACTTGCGGTCGCCGCCGACGGCGTCGATGCCGTATTCGTAGATGTAGTCGCCGACGTGGAAGACGGCGTCCAGGTCCTCGCCGGCGAGGTGCTTGTAGGCGGTGAAGTAGCCGTCCTCGTAGGCCTGGCAGGAGACGAAGGCGATGCGGGCGCTGTCGATCTTCCTGCCGCGCGGCGGTGCGGTGCGGGTGCGTCCGACGGGGCTGGACCAGGGGCCGACGGTGAAGCGGTACCAGTACTCGCGTCCGGCGTCGAGGTCGTCGACGTCCACGTGGACGGCGTAGTTGAACTCGGCGTGGGCGCGGGCGGTGCCGCGGCGCTCGACGCGGCGGAACTTCTCGTCGCGGGCGATCTCCCAGGCGACCTTGACGGAGCCGGTGGGCGGCAGGCCGGCGCCGGGCTCCAGCGGGCGCGGGGCCAGGCGGGTCCACAGCACGACGGCCTCGGAGGTGGCGTCGCCGGAGGCCACGCCGAGGGTGAAGGGGTTGTCGCCGATGGCGCGCGGGGCGATCTCGTTGTCGGCGGCGTGTGCGGAGGGCAGGTTGACGCTGAAGGCGAGCGCGGCGGCGGCCGAGGTGACGGTCAGGAAGCGGCGCCGGTCCAGGCGGGCGGCGGCCTCGCGCAGCATCCGGTCGGCGGTGGGGTGGTCGGCGGGGCGGGTCATGGGGGTGGTGGCCTTTCGCTGCTCGGGTGTGTGCGAAGGGAATTGGAGTGGACCTCCCCGTACTGCGGGGGTCGGGATTCCGGCAGCAGAGTGATCATCTGATGGGAGACCCGTGAAGGTCCGGCACTTCGCCCCGAACCGGACGGAACATCATGTTCCGGTTGTGTTCGCCGCGCCCCGCCCGGCCCCGCCGCTCACCCGCAGGCCCTCGCACCCGCCCGTGCGCCCGGTGGGCGCGGCTCGCGCAATGGGCCGGTCAAGCCGCGCGCACCGGGTGCTCAGACGACTTCCAGGTTGGCCATCATCCCCATGTCCTCGTGCTCGGCGTTGTGGCAGTGGAAGAGGTAGCGGCCGCGGTAGCCGTCGAAGCGGGTGATGATCTCCGCCGACTCCCCCGGGCGCAGCGAGACGGTGTCCTTGAGGCCGGCGTCGTGGGGCAGCGGGGGTTTGCCGCCGCGGGTGAGGATGCGGAAGCCGACCAGGTGGAGGTGGACGGGGTGGTGGACGTCGGCGATCAGGCGCCAGATCTCGGTGTCGCCGAGGGGGACGGTGACGTCGGGGCGGGCGGGGTCGAAGGGGCGGCCGCCGATGAGCCAGCCGTGGCCGCCGTTCATCCGGCCGGCGCGGAAGGCGAAGTCGCGGGTGCGGACGGCGTCTTCGCGGTGCCAGTCGGGCAGGTCGGTGGTGAGGGCGGGTGGGATGCGGCTGTCGTCGGTGGCCGGGCGGGCGATGCGGAAGGCCATCACGTCGCGGGTGCGTCCGCTTCCCAGGCGGTTGACGATCCGCACCAGGGAGCCGACGGGTGCGGAGGCGAAGTCGACGACCAGGTCGTGGCGTTCGGCCGGGGCCATGGGCAGGCTCTGGTGGGTGACGGGGGCGGCGAGCAGGCCCTGGTCGGCGCCGATCCGGACGAGGTCGAGGCGGCGGCCGTCCTCGGTGCGGGCTTCGAGTTCGTAGTGGCGGGCGTTGGAGGCGTTGAGCAGGCGCAGCCGGTGGCGGGCGGCGTCGGTCTCGTGGACGGGCCAGGGGGCGCCGTTGACGAGGATGACGTCGCCGAGGACGCCGGCGACGTAGGGTTCGGTGACGCCCGGGCGCTCGCGCAGGGTGGGGTCGAGGGAGGGGTAGGTGAGGGCGCCGTCGGCGGTGAAGGCGCGGTCGGCGATCATCAGCGGGATCTCGCGGGGGCCGGCGGGCAGGCCGAGGGCGTCCTCGGCGTCGTCGCGCACGATGTACAGGCCCGCCAGGCCGCGCCAGATCGCGGGGGCGGTGAAGTCCATGCGGTGGTCGTGGTACCAGAGCAGGGTGGGGCGCTGGTCGTTGGGGAAGGTGTAGTCGCGCTTGAGGCGGGTGGTGACGGCGCGCGGGTCGGTCATGGCGCCCATGCCGCCCCCGTGGCCGTCCGTGCCGGCCATGCCGGGCATGGTGTGGGGGGCCTGGGGCCAGCCGGCGGGCAGGACGAGGTCGGTGGGGTAGCCGTCGGATTCCGCGGGGGTGCGGCCGCCGTGCAGGTGGACGGCGGTGGGTACCGGCAGTTCGTTGTGGTGGGTGACGGTGACGGGCCGGCCGCGGCGGGCCTCGATGGTGGGGCCGGGGAAGGAGCCGCCGTACGTCCACAGTGGGGTGCGCAGGCCGGGCAGGATCTCGGCGGTGGTCTCGCGCTGGACGATCTCGTAGCGGTCGGCGGCGCCGTCGGTGGAGACGGGCTTGAGGACGGCGGGCAGCGGCAGCGGCACCTGGTAGGGGGGCGGCAGTTGGGCGGTGCTGCGCAGTTGGCCGCCGGTGGTGGCGGGGCGGCGGGCGAGGGTGGCGGCGGTGGCGAGGCCGGTGGTGGTGAGCAGGCCGAACGCGCCGCCGATGCCGAGGACCTGACGTCGGGTCAGGCCGTTGCTGTGGGGCTCAGGCACGGTCGTCCTCCGACCGGGTGGGCCGGCGCGGGGGCAGCGGGGTGCGCCACAGGGCGATGGTGAGGACGACGGTGGCGGTGATGGTGGCGACGCCGAGTGGCAGGTGCAGCCACAGGGCGCCGTCGAGTCCGGCGAAGTACTGCACGGTCTCGGCCGCGACCACGGCGAGGGTCGCGGTCAGTGGCCAGGCGCGGCGCAGCCGGATCCAGAGCACGAGGGCGGCGATGAGCTGGACGTAGCCGAGGGAGGTGACGGCGTTGGCGCCGGTGGCGTGCCAGGTCAGGGCGTCGTAGTCGCCGCTGAGGTAGACGCCGGCGAAGACGGGCTGGCCGAAGACGGCGGTGGTGTGGGCGGCTGCCAGGGCGCGCAGGGTCCGTCCGGCGGGCCCGGTCCGCTCCCCCGTGGCGGACCGGGCCTCCGGCTCCGGTGGGGTCCTGTCGGCGGCGATGGCCATGGGCGTCCTTCCTCAAGCCGGTGTCGGGCGCGCTGTTTGCCGGTGTGCGGCCCGGCCCATGACGCTATGACCGTCCGGCTATCCTGTCTAAGATCAATATCGCTATGGCGTTATGACGCCCGAGGCATGGGGGCTTGGTGGAGCTGAACACGCTCGCGCAGTTCCTGGTGGTGGCGCGGCTGGAGCACCTGAGCCGGGCGGCCGAGGAACTGCGCGTCGCCCAGCCGTCGTTGAGCCGCTCCATCGCCCGGTTGGAGGCCGAGCTGGGGACCCCGCTGTTCGAGCGGGGCGGGCGGCTGCGGCTGAACGCGGCCGGGCACCTGTTCCGCGGCTGCGTCGAGCGTGCGCTCGGCGAGCTGGAGGCGGGCCGGCGGGCGGTGGCGGAGGCGGCCGGGCAGGGGCTGGGCGCGGTGCGGCTGGCCTCGGAGACCTTCCTGGCCTTCAGCGGGCCGCTGGCCGCGTTCAAGCGCGGCCATCCGGGGGTGGAGATCGAGCTGCACCAGCTCTGCGCGCAGGAGATGGCCCGTCGGCTGCGGGCGCAGGACGTCGACCTCGCCGTCGTCTCCCAGCCCGTCGCCGCCGAGGGCCTGGAGTCGGTCCTGCTGCTGGACGAGGAGGTGTGGCTGGCCGTCCCGGTGGGCGACCCGCTGGCCCACCGCGCCACGGTGGGCGTCGAGGAGCTCGCCGAGCGGCCGTTCATCGCCGCCCGTCCCGGGCACTGGCAGCGGCGCCTGCTGGACCGGCTGTTCGCCGCGCGCGGCCTGGTGCCGCGGATCGTCTGCGAGAGCAACGAGGCCGGTGCCATCGCCGAGCTGATCAGCGCGGGCCTGGGCATCGGCCTGGTGCCCGCCATCGCCCGGCGCACCGCCACCCGCCTGCCGCTGGTGTGGGTCGGCGTCGACAGCCCCGACTGCCGGCGCTCCCTGACGCTGTTCTGGGACGCGCAGGCGCGTCTGCCCGCCTCCGCCCACCGGCTGCGCGAGGCGATCGCCGGCTGGGACTGGGCGCGGGGCGGGCAGGCGGACGGGGACTTCTGACGGCGGGGGCTGCTACAGCTTGGCGGCCGAGAAGGTGTCGCACTGGGCGAGGTCGCCGCTGCGGTAGCCGGTGGTGAACCAGGCCTTGCGCTGCTCGGCGGAGCCGTGCGTCCAGGCCTCCGGGTTGATCCGGCCGGTGGCCTGCTGCTGGATCCGGTCGTCGCCGACCGCCGCGGCCGCGTCCAGGCCCAGGGCGATGTCCTGGTCGGTGAGCGAGGCGATCAGCGGACGGCCGGTGGAGGCCTGCGGGGTGGTGGTCGCGTGGTGGGCCCACACCCCGGCGTAGCAGTCGGCCTGAAGTTCCAGGCGCACCGAGCCGCTGGTGGCGCCCTGGCGGTCGCCTCCGACCTTCTGCATGGCGCCGGTGAGGGTCTGGATGTGGTGCCCGTACTCGTGGGCGACGACGTAGGACTCGGCGAACGGGCCGCCCTTGGCGCCGAAGCGGGCGGACAGGTCGTTGAAGAAGCCGAGGTCGAAGTAGGCCTTCTTGTCGCCGGGGCAGTAGAACGGGCCCACCGCCGAGGTCGCCGCGCCGCAGGCGGTGGAGACCTGGCCGGTGAACAGCACGGTCTCGGCGTTCTTGTACGGGACCTTGGCGGCGCGCGGCAGCTCGGTGCGCCAGAACTCCTGGAGGCTGTTGGTGACGGCCACGATCCGGCAGTCCTGGCGCTTGTTGGCGTCCGCCCCGGTCTTGCAGGTCTTCTGCGTCTCGCCTTCGGTGCGCACGCCGGAGGAGCCGGAGGAGCCGGAGCCGGAGGACAGGCCCAGCAGCTGCGGGTCGACCCCGAGGACGACCGCCACCAGCACCGCGATCAGGCCCACGGCCCCGCCGCCGATGGCGAGCTTCCCGCCGGGGATGCCGCGCCGGTCGTCCACCTGCGAGGTGTCGAGGTCCCCCTGGTCGTCGAACTGCATTGCCCCTGCCTGCCCGCTTCTGTCGGTCGGTCGCTTTTGTGCGCTCTGGTGACGGTCTGTGCCGTGACGGCCCGGCCCAGCCTACGGGCCCCGGCCCCCGCCACGGCGCAGCGGGGTCTCAGGCGGGGGCCGGGGCGCCGACGACGCGCAGCAGTTCCAGTCGGGAGGCGCACTCGCTGCCGGGCGCGGCGGTGTGCACGAGCAGCAGCTGGTCCTCGCCGCCGGCGGCCAGCACCTCGCACTCCAGGTCCAGCGGCCCGACCACGGGGTGCAGCACCCGTTTGCGGCCGCTGCGCCGCCGGGCGACCTCGTGGCGCTCCCAGTGGGAGGTGAACTCCCCTCCGGTGGTGAGGAGTTGTTCCAGCAGTTCGGCGGCGCGCCGGTCCCCGGGGCGGGCGGTGTGGGCGGCGCGCAGGGCGGCGACGTGGGCGCGGGCGAGGTCCTCGTGGTCCTCGGGCGGGAACAGTGCCCGGGTGTCCGGTTCGGTGAACCAGCGCAGCAGCAGGTTGCGCCGCTCGGGTGCGAGGGCGGCGACGTCGCCGAAGACGGCGGCGGCCATCGGGTTCTGGGCGAGGACGTCGCCGAGGTCGGAGACGATCTGGGCGGGCGTGTCGTGCAGCCGGTCCAGGATCAGCAGCAGTCCCGGCCGTACGTGCCCGAGCGGTCCGTGTCGGCGTGGCGGCTCGTGCCCGGCCAGGCGGAACAGGTGGTCGCGCTCGTCCTCGCTCAGCCGCAGTGCCCGCGCCAGGGCCGCGAGCAGCTGCGGCGAGGGCTGTGGGCCGCGACGCTGCTCCAGGCGCGCGTAGTAGTCCACCGACAGTCCCGCCACCTGTGCCACCTCCTCCCTGCGCAGCCCGGGCGTGCGCCGTCGCGCCCCGGGCGGCAGCCCCAGGTCGGCGGGGGCGAGCCGGGCCCGGGTGCGGGTGAGGAAGTCGGCCAGTGCCGCTCGGTCGATCATGCCCCCAGTCTGACCGGCCGGGGCGCGCGGCAACCAGGGATCGCCGGTCCCTGGATCGGGGGGTCTCTGCCGCGCCGTTCGTGCCGCGGGCAGGGTGGTGGGCGTCGGAGGAGAACAACTCCCCTGGAGGGGGCGGGCGATGGTGAAGATCCTGGTGACGGGCGCGACCGGTGCGGTGGGCAGCCGGCTGGTGCCGCGGCTGGTGCGGTGGGCCGGGGCGGACGGCTCCTCGGTGCGGGTGCTGGTGCGGGACGCGGCGAAGGCGGCGGCTCTGGCGGGTGCGGGGGTGGAGGTGGTGGTCGGCGACCTGTGCGAGGAGGCGGACCGGGCGCGGGCGCTGGCGGGGGCCGAGGTGGTGCTGAACGTGGCGGCGGCGCTGCGCGGGGTACCGGACGAGGCGGCGTGGGCGGTCAACCGGGACGCGGCGGTGGCGCTGGGGCGGGAGGCGGCGAAGGCCGGGGTGGCGCGGTTCGTCCACACCAGTACGAACCTGGTGTACGGGCGGGGGCTGGGGCGCCCCGCGGTGGAGGGCGACCGGCTCGCGCCGGATCCGGCGTGGGGGGTGTACGCGGCCTCCAAGGCGCAGGCGGAGTCGGGTCTGCGCGCGCTGGGTGACGAACTTCCCTTGGTGGTGGCGCGGTTGGCTTTCGTGTACGGGCAGGGCGATCCGCACCTGGAGCAGTCGCTGCGGTGGGCGGCGAACTGGCCCGCGCACCAGCGCCTGGCGGTGGTGCACCACGCGGACGTGGCGCGGGCGCTGTGGCGCGCGGTGGTGGCGCCCGGCATCGAGGGGCGCACGTACAACGTCGGTGACGACGCGCCGCTGACGGCCTGGGAGCTGTACGCGCTCAACGGGCAGGTCCACCCGGGCGGTTCGCCGCAGGGGCCGTTCGACCCGTGGGAGGGACAGGTGTCCACGGCGGCGGCGCGCCGGGAGCTGGGCTGGCGTCCGCTGTACCCGTCGGCGTGGGCGGCGGCCGACGCCGGGGCGCTGTAGCGGGCGCCGCCCGGCCCCGCCGCGGAAAGGGGCGGGGCC
>NZ_JAHSQD010000231.1 GCF_020103755.1 Streptomyces sp. LS1784 | reverse complement strand
GGGACGCCGGCCGGATCCGCGGAGCGTTCCGACGGGCGCCCGGGGGCGCGCTTCGAGGGCCGTGCGGTGGTGATCACCGGGGCCACCTCGGGCATCGGCCGGGCGGCCGCGCTGGCCTTCGCCCGGGAGGGCGCCCTGGTCGGCTTCTGCGGCCGGCGCACGGCACTCGGGCGGCAGGTCGAGCAGGAGATCCGCCAAGCCGGCGGCGAGGCCTCGTACTTCCCGGCCGACGTGCGCGACCCGGCCCAGGTCGAACGGTTCACCGAGCAGGTCGCGGCCCGGTACGGCGGGCTGGACATCGCCGTCAACAACGCGGGCATCGGCAGCTCCAAGCTGCTGCACGAGCTGAGCGTGGCCGAGTGGGACGACGTGCTGGACACCAATGCCCGCGGGGTGTTCCTGGCGCTCAAGTACCAGATCCCGCACATGCTGAAGGCCGGCCGCGGGGTGATCGTCTGCACCGCCTCCTCCGCCGCCGAGCAGGCCCGGCCGAACGGCGGCGCGTACACGGCGAGCAAAAGGGCTGTTCAAGGGCTGGTCAAGGCGGCGGCGTTGGCGTACGGAACGCGGGGCATCCGGGTCAACGCGATCCTCCCGGGCACCACGGACACCGCGTTCGTCCGTCCGCCGGGCATCCAGGACGCGGCCTGGGCGCAGTTCAGGAAGGCCTACGGCCCTTTGAACATCGAGGGGTTGGAGCGGATGGCCGAGCCGGAGGAGATCGCCCGGGCGATCCTGGCGCTGACCTCGGACGACTTCGTCTACCAGTCCGGCGCCTCGGTGCCGGTGGACGGCGGGGCGACGGCCGGGCGGCGGATGGTGATGCCGCCCACGAGTTGATCATCCGTCAGGCCTGGAGTTGTCCGTGCGCTGAACATCCGGCGAACGATCGCAGAATGTAGTTGAACGGTCACCATGCGTGTGACGCAACGCACACGCACGACGTCCATGATGTGTGCAAGACTCATCTCACTCAGTGAGATTCCCTTAATTTCCAAGGAGGTTCGTATCATGCGCACTCGGATCGCAGCCGCGGTGATGGCGGCAGCAGGGATCACCGGCCTGGCGGCAGCCCCGGCCATAGCCGCCACCGCGACGTCCGGGACCGACACCGCAGCCTGCGCCACGGTGCTCAACCGGCCCTGCGTCTCGCACCAGGTCGACGGCGGCGGCATCGTGGGCGTCGCCCAGGTCAGCGCCGACCCGGGTCAGTTGACGATGGTTCAGGTCGAGGTCCGCACCCAGGCCACCTGGGGCGGCCCGTGGGAGACGGTCGCCAGCGCGACCACCGTGCAGTACGGCTCCGCCAAGGCGGTCACCCAGCGGGTGACCGCCACCGCCCCCCGCATGATCTGCGCGACCGCCGGCCCGGCGCTGGACGTCACCAAGCAGGTCACCACCTGCACCAACCCGTTCTGACCGCGGGGCCGCTGAGGCACCGCACCCGCCACCCCCGTGCCGTCCGTACGACCGGGCAGCCGTCCGGACGACCGGGGAGCGGGCAGCAGTAGACGGCACACGCACCGGGGCCGGCCGCCGGGACACCCGTCCCGACGACCGGCCCCGACCGCCCCCACCAGGCGGAAGAGGCAGGAGCCGGAGCGCCTCCCGGGGAGCGAACCCGGGTGGACCTGGGGCGCCCCTTCACGGCAAACTGGTCTAGACCTCGGAGGTCTAGACCTCAGACTCGCCTCAGAACGGTGGACCCAGTATGGAAATCGTGATCGTCCCTGACGCCCGTGCGGCCGGCGAACTCATCGCCGCGGCGATCACCGATCTGCTGACCGACAAGCCCGACGCCCTGCTCGGCGTGGCGACCGGCTCGACCCCGCTGCCGATCTACCAGGCCCTGGCCGAGCGGGTCCGTGACGGCCGGCTGGACGCCGCCGGGGCGCGCATCTGCCAGCTGGACGAGTACGTCGGCCTGCCCTCCGGCCACCCCGAGTCCTACCGCTCGGTGGTACTGCGCGAGGTCGTGGAGCCGCTCGGCCTGACCGAGGACTCCTTCCTGGGCCCGGACGGCAACGCGTCCGACGTCGCCGCGGCGGCCACCGCCTACGACCGTGCGCTCGCCGAGGCCGGCGGCGTCGACCTCCAGTTGCTCGGCATCGGCACGGACGGCCACATCGGCTTCAACGAGCCCTGCTCCTCGCTCTCCTCCCGGACCCGGATCAAGACCCTGACCCGGCAGACCCGCGAGGACAACGCCCGCTTCTTCGACAGCATCGACGAGGTCCCGCACCACGTCATCACCCAGGGCATCGGCACCATCCTGGAGGCCCGCCACCTGGTCCTGCTCGCCACCGGCGAGGCCAAGGCCGAGGCCGTCGCGCTCGCCGTCGAGGGCCCGCTGTCCGCGGTCGTCCCGGCCTCGGCGCTCCAGCTGCACCCGCACGCCACCGTGGTGGTGGACGAGGCGGCCGCCTCCCGCCTCAAGCTCGCCGACTACTTCCGCGACACCTACGCGGCCAAGCCGGCCTGGCAGAAGCTCTGAGCACTCCCGGGCAGCAGTCATGACGGCCGGGGCGCCGGCCACCGAGGGGATTCGGTGGCCGGGGCCCGGCCGTTCGCGGTGCGGTGGCGCCGGTCAGCGCTTGCGGAGCCACTCGCCGAAGGCCGCCAGGCCCGGGCCCGGGTCGCGGCGGCCGAGGCCGATCCGGAAGCGGTCGGCCGGGGTCGGGGTCAGCTCCGAGCGGAAGATTCCGGCGGGCAGCAGCAGCACGCCCGCCTGCTCGACCAGTGCGGTGCAGAACTCCGCCACGCCGTCCGGGCCCAGGTAGCGCGGGTAGGCGACGCAGCCGCCGTCCGGCGCGCGCCACTCGAAGAGATCGGCGAACTCGGCGAAGAACGCGTCGAACAGCGGCAGGTTCTCGGCGATGATCGCGCGGTTGCGGGCCAGGATGTGCTCGCGGGCGGTGATCGCGATCCGGGCCAGCACCTCGCTCGGCGCCGAGTTGCAGATCGTGGTGTAGTGCTTGGCCCGCTCCAGTCGCGAGCGCAGCTCCTGGTCCCGACAGGCGATCCAGCCGATCCGCAGGCCGGGCAGGCCGAGCGACTTGGAGGTGACGTTGAGCGACAGGGCCCGCTCGGAGAGGTCGGCGGCCTGCGGCAGGGTGCGGGCCTGGTCGCGCTCCAGCCCCCGGTAGACCTCGTCCGAGAAGAGCCGGATGCCGCGCTCGTCGCAGAGCTCGGCCAGCCGGACGAAGTCGGCGGCGTCGATCACCTTGCCGGTCGGGTTGTTCGGGAAGTTGACCGACAGCACCCTGGTGTTCGGCCGCAGCGCCGCCTCGACCGCGTCCAGGTCCAGCGCCCAGTCCCGCTCCGCGTCCAGCGCGACGCCGGTGACCTCGCACAGCGAGAGCGGGATGGTCTCGGCGGACTGGTAGCCGGGGGTCAGCACCACCGCGTGGTCGCCCGGTTCGAGCAGCACCTGCATGGCGAGGTTGAGCCCCTCCTGGGCGCCGCCGAAGCAGATCACCTCGTCCTCGCCGACCCGCTCGTACATCCCGGCGACGGCGCGCCGCAGCCCGGGGTCGCCGAAGGTCTCGGTGTAGCCGAGGGCCAGGGTGTCCCAGGCCTCGCGGTCCTCGGGGCCGGCCAGGGCGAGCAGCTCGGCCATCGTCATGGTCTGCGCGTCGGAGGCGGTGAGGTGGTACCGGGCGGTGAACTCCCAGCGCGAGAAGTGGGTTTCGAGCCGGAAGTCGGGGAGCCGGGTCACTGGTGGCACTCCTTCGCAGGGCCTGCGGGGTGCTGCTTGAGCTCGGCGAGCAGGCTGTAGGCGGTGGAACGGGAGATCCGCAGCGCGGTGGCGACGACCGGGACGGCGCGCCGGACGGCGAACACCCCGGCCTGGTCGAGTTCGCCCAGGACGGCGAGCCGGTCCTCACGGGTGAAGCGCTCCAGCGGGCGGCCCCGGGCGCGGACGTACCCGCCGATCACGTCGTTGATCCGCTCGGTCCAGTCGCGCTCGAAGAGCGGTTCGGGGCGCGGCGCGGTGGGGGCGGCGAAGCCCGCCAGCAGGGCGGCGGCCTGCTCCAGCGGGCCCCGGTCGAGGTTGACGCAGAGCACTGCCGTGGGCTTTCCGGCCTCGTCGCGCAGCACGGCGCTGACCGAGGAGAGGCGCCGGCCGTCGGGCAGCAGCTTCTCGTACGGGCCGTAGACGTCCGGGGCGGAGGGGTCGATCCCGTCCAGCTCGCCGAGCAGGGAGGGGTCGCCGGGGGCCCGGGGGGTCATCGGGTTCCAGATGGCGAGGACCCGGTCGGTCCCGGTGTCGTGCAGCACCACCTCGGCGTACGGGCCGAGCAGCAGGGCCACCGCGCGGCAGACCGGGGACCAGGTCCGCACGCGCGGGTCGGGGTTCTCCGCAGGCATGCCAGGACTGTACGTCCGGATCGGACACTTCGTCCAGGTGTTTTCATGCCCCCGGGCCCCGCCGAAAGGTTTCGGCGGGGCCCGGGGCAGCTGCCCGTGCGCGGCAGGCCGTCGCTACTCGCAGGTGATCAGCAGCCCGAGCACCGCACTGCAGCTGCGGGTGGCCCGGCTGGTCGCGGGCGACGGGTCGGCGGGCGCTCCGGCGGTGCGGGCCACGGTGACGTCCCAGCTGCGGAGCAGCGAGAGCAGGCCGACCCCGATCGAGAAGTGCCGGGTGGTGCTCGCGCCCTTGGCCAGCGGCGCGGTCAGCGCGCAACTGAGCTTCCCGGCGGCGACGGCGCAGTCACCGGAGGTCGTGGTCAGCCCGGCGGGCAGGTCGGCGGTGACGGTGGCCGAGGTCACCGGGTCGGGGCCCTGGCCGGTGAGCGTGACGGTGTAGTCGACCCGACTGGAGAGCAACCCGGGCACCGGGGTCGCGGTGAGCGCGACGCCCAGGTGGGCGGCGGGGGCGGTGTAGGTGAAGCGGTCGGCGGCGACGGCCGCGCTGGTGCCGCCGGGAGCGGTGACCCGCACGTCCACCGGCCCGGTGACGGTGGTGGCGGGGGCGGTCGCGGTGCAGCTGGTCCGGGTGCAGCTGAACGAGCCGGCGGCGCCGGCCGCGCCGAAGGTCACGGCGGTGGCGCCGGCCAGGTCGGTGCCGGTGATGGTCACCGTGGTGCCGCCCAGCCCGGAGCCGCTGTCGGGGGTGATCGCGGTCACGTCCGGCACCGGCAGCGGGAAGTTCACCACGTCGACGGCGCTGCCGGTGAAGTCCGCGAGGTAGCCGCGCCGCCCGTTCGCGGTCAGGGCCAGGCTGTACGGGCTCGCGCCCACCGGGACGGTCGCGGTGACCGTCCGGCTCGCGGTGTCCACCACGCTCAGGGTGTTGTCGGCGTAGTCGGAGACGTAGGCCGCTGCGCCGTCCGGGGAGAGGGTCACGGCGTAGGGGCCGGAGCCGACCGCGACGGTGCCGAGGACCGTGCCGGCCGCGGTGTCGATCACGGCGGCGGTGCCGTCGTCGCCGTCGGCGGTCCACAGCCGGGTGCCGTCGGGGCTGAGGGCGAGGCCGAAGGCGCCGTGGCCGACCGGGACGGTGCGGCTCACCGCGCTGCTCGCGGTGTCGACCACGGTGACGGCCTTGTCGCCGGAGGCGGCGACGTACAGCCGCGTGCCGTCCGCGGAGACGGCCAGTCCGTGCGGTTCGGCGCCGACCGGCACGGTCGCGGTCACGGTGTTGGACGACGTGTCCAGCACGCTCACCGTGTTGGCGGCGGCGTTGCTCACGTAGGCCCGGGAGCCGTCCGGCGCGAGGGCGAGGCCCCAGGGCTGGGCGCCGACCGGGACGGTCGCGGTGACGGTGTTGGTGGCGGTGTCCACGACGCTGACGGTGTTGTCCAGGTGGTGCGTCAGGTAGGCCCGGTGCCCGTCGGGCGACACGGCGACGGCGTACGAGCCGGTCCCGGCGGTGAAGCCGCCGGACACGGTGTTGCTCGCGGTGTCCAGCACGCTGACGGCGCCGCTGCTCTGGCTGGTCACGTAGGCGTGACCGCCGTCCGGCGTCAGCGCGATGCCCGCCGGGTAGGGCGCCACCGCCACGTGCGCGGCGACGCTCGGCGGCGGCGTGACGGCCTCGGCCGTCGCGGGCAGCGACAGCAGTGCGGCCGTGGTCGCGGTTATCGCGGCCACGGCCGTCCGGGTACGGGGTGAACGGGGTGCGCGGGGTGTTCTCACGGATCCCTCCAGCTGCTCGGCACGTACGGGTGGTGCGGGTGTGGTGGTGTTCGGAGCAGGGGGAAGCGTAAGAGCCGACCTGACTTTCCGTCAGGGAGTGACTACTAATGTCGCCAAGTGTTCAGATTCGATCGCGGCGCGACGCGGCCACCGCCCTCGACCCGCCTCCCCGCGGGAAGCGTGACCAGGGTCTCAATCGGAGTCGTGCAGAAAATTGGAGTTGAAGAGTCGCATTCGATAGCGTTTCGAACGTGAGGCTGACCAAGAGCACCGACATCGCCCTGCGGATCGCCATGCGACTGGCCGTCCTGGGCGAGGGCGACAACCCGACCACCCGCGAGGTGGCCGAGTCGGTCGGCGTGCCGTACACCCACGCGGCGAAGGTGGTCAGCCGGCTGCAGCACCTGGGAGTGGTGGAGGCCCGACGCGGTCGCGGCGGCGGGCTGATGCTCACCTTCGCCGGGCGGACCGGTTCGCTCGGACTGCTGCTGCGGGAACTGGAGGGAGTCGGCGACGTGGTCGGCTGCGAGGACGACCCGCCGTGTCCGCTGCGGGCCGCGTGCCGGCTGCGCGGGGCCCTGCGGAACGCCCAGGAGGCGTTCTTCGCGGCGCTCGACCACCTCTGCGTCGCCGACCTGGTGGCCTCCCCCACCGGACCGGTCCTGCTCAGCCTGACCACCGGACCCGCCGATACCGCCGGACCCACCGGCTGACCAGCCCACCCGGGGCCGCGCACCACCCTGCGGCCTTTAATGCGAATCTCAGATACCACTTAGGAGCCGTCTGATGCTGTCCGCGAAGTCCGCCGAGGTCATCGAGGCCACCCTGCCCGTCGTGGGCGCCGCCATCGGGGACATCACCCCGCGCTTCTACGACCGGATGTTCGCCGCGCACCCGGAGCTGCTGCGCGACCTCTTCAACCGGGGCAACCAGGCCAACGGCAGCCAGCGCGAGGCCCTGGCCGGCTCGATAGCCGCCTTCGCCACCGCCCTGATCGCCAACCCGGACCAGCGGCCGGACGCGATGCTCGCCCGCATCGCCCACAAGCACGTCTCGGTCGGCATCGACAACGACCAGTACAAGATCGTCCACGAGCACCTGTTCGCCGCCATCGTGGAGGTGCTCGGCGAGGCCGTCACCTCCGAGGTCGCCGCCGCCTGGGACGAGGTCTACTGGCTGATGGCCAACGCGCTGATCGCCATCGAGGACCGGCTGCGCGCCGAGGTCGCCGCCGGCGGCGACCCGGCCGACCTGTGGCGCCCCTACACCGTGGTCGCCCGGATCCAGGAGACCGAGACCGTCACCACCTACCTGGTCCGCCCGGCCGACGGCCGTCCGGTGCCGGCCTTCCGCCCCGGCCAGTACGTCTCGGTGCGCACCGAACTGGCCGACGGCGCCCACCAGATCCGCCAGTACAGCCTCTCCGGCGGCGCCGACGGCGCGCTGCGCTTCAGCGTCAAGCGCGAGGACGGCGGCGAGGTCTCCGGCCACCTGCACGACCACCTGAAGGCCGGCGACACCGTCGAGCTGGCGCCCCCGCTGGGCGACATCGCCCTCGCCGACGGCGACGGCCCGGTGCTGCTCGCCTCCGCCGGCATCGGCAACACCCCGATGACCGCCATGCTCGACCACCTGGCCACCACCGGCTCCACCCGGCGGATCGTCGCCGTGCACGGTGACCGCGACCAGCTGAGCCACGCCTTCCGGGCCGAGCTGGCGCAGCTCACCACCAAGCTGCCGAACGCCTCCTCGCACGTCTTCTACGAGCAGCCGCTCGGCGCGTGGCCGGCCGAGCGCACCGGCCTGGTGGACCTCTCCACCGTCGAGGTCCCGGCCGGCACGACCGCCTACCTCTGCGGCCCGCTCCCCTTCCTGCGCGCCGTCCGCGAGCAGCTGCTGACCGCGGGCGTCCCGGCGGCGGACATCCACTACGAGGTGTTCGGCCCGGACCTCTGGCTCGGCGCCTGACCCCCGCCGCCCGGGCGGCCTGAGTTCCCGCCCGACGCCTGGTGGGGTCCCGCTGCCGAGGTCCCACCACGGTACCGGTCCGCTCGGTACGATCACGAGCGGACCGGTGCCGTCCGGCGTCCGCACCTGCGACGTCCGCACCTGCGATGTCCGCCCGTCCGGCGGAAGTTCGGCAGAAGGGAGCCCGGATGCGGGTCGCGCTGTTCGCCACCTGCGTCAACGACGCGCTGTTCCCCGGCACGGCGGTGGCGACCGTCCGGCTGCTGGAACGGCTCGGCGTGACGGTGGACTTCCCCGCCGGACAGACCTGCTGCGGGCAACCGCAGTACAACACCGGCTACCGCAGGGCCTGCGAACCGCTGGTCCGGCGGACGGCGAAGGCCTTCGCCGGGTACGACCACGTGGTGACGCCCTCGGGCTCCTGCGTGGCGATGGTCCGGGACAACTACCCCCGGATCGGCGCCCGGGCCGCCGTCGAGGGCCGGGGCACCGAACTGGCCGACCTGGCCACCGATCTGGTGCCCCGGGTGGTCGAGCTGACCGAGTTCCTGACCGACGTGCTCGGCGTCGAGGACGTCGGCGCCCACTTCCCGCACACCGTCACCTACCACCCGTCCTGCCACGGCCTGCGCCTGCTCGGCCTCGGCGAACGACCGCGCCGGCTGCTGAGCGCCGTCGAGGGCCTGGAGTTGGTCGAGCTGCCCGGGGCCGAGGAGTGCTGCGGCTTCGGCGGCACCTTCGCGGTCAAGAACGCGGCGGTCTCGGCGGCCATGGCCGAGGACAAGATCGCCAACGCCCTCGGCACCGGCGCCCAGGTGCTGTGCGGCGCCGACAACTCCTGCCTGCTGCACCTCGGCGGCACCCTGCGGCGCAAGGGCGCGCCGCTGCGGCCACTGCACCTGGCGGAGATCCTGGCCAGTACCGAGGAGCACCCCTGGAGGCCGTCCGCATGAGCGAGCGAACCGGAAACACGGCCGGCACCTTCCTCGGCATGCCCGCCTTCCCGCAGGCCGCCGCCGAGGCCGTACGGAACGAGCAGTTGCGCGCCAACCTGCGGCACGCCACCCACACCATCCGCGACAAACGGGCCCGGGCCGTCGCCGAACTCACCGACTGGGCCCGGCTGCGCGCCGCCGGGAAGGCGATCAAGGACCACACGCTGCGCCACCTCGACCGCTACCTGGTCCAGCTGGAGGAGTCCGTCACGGCGGCCGGCGGCACCGTACACTGGGCCGCCGACGCCGAGGAGGCCAACCGGATCGTCGCCGGGCTGGTCAAGGCCACCGGCCGGACGGAGGTCGTCAAGGTCAAGTCGATGGCCACCCAGGAGATCGAGCTCAACGAGGCACTTGCCGCCGAGGGGATCACCGCCTACGAGACCGATCTCGCCGAACTGATCGTGCAGTTGGGCGACGACCGGCCCTCGCACATCCTGGTGCCGGCGATCCACCGCAACCGGGCCGAGATCCGGGAGATCTTCGCCGACCGGATGGCCGCCTGGGGCCGCCCGGCGCCCAGGGGCCTCACCGACTCCCCCGCCGAACTCGCCGAGGCCGCCCGGCTGCACCTGCGGGAGAAGTTCCTGCGCGCCGAAGTCGCCGTCTCCGGAGCCAACTTCATGGTCGCCGAGACCGGCACCCTGGTGGTGGTCGAGTCCGAGGGCAACGGCCGGATGTGCCTCACCCTGCCGCGCACGCTGATCTCGGTGGTCGGGATCGAGAAGGTCGTACCGACCTGGCGGGACCTGGAGGTCTTCCTCCAGCTGCTCCCCCGCTCCTCCACCGCCGAGCGGATGAACCCGTACACCTCGCTCTGGACCGGAACGACGGAGGGCGACGGCCCGTCCGAGTTCCACCTGGTGCTGCTGGACAACGGCCGCACCGCCGCGCTCGCGGACCAGGTCGGGCGCCAGGCGCTGCGCTGCATCCGGTGCTCGGCCTGCCTCAACGTCTGCCCGGTGTACGAGCGGGCCGGCGGGCACGCCTACGGCTCGGTCTACCCGGGGCCGATCGGCGCCATCCTGACACCCCAACTGCGCGGTACCGAAAGCCCGGTGGACGCCTCGCTGCCGTACGCCTCCTCGCTCTGCGGGGCGTGCTACGACGTGTGCCCGGTGGCGATCGACATCCCCGAGGTGCTGGTGCACCTGCGCGAGCGGGTCGCCGAACAGGGCGGGCACCCGCTGGAGCGGGCCGCGATGGCGGCCGCCGGGTTCGTACTGGACCACCCGGCCGCGCTCACCGCCGCCGAGCGGCTGGCCTGCCGCACCCGGTCGCTGCACCCGCGCCGGCTGCCCGGGCCCGGACGGGCCTGGACCGACACCCGGGACCTGCCGGACGTGCCGGCCGAACCTTTCCGCGACTGGTGGCGGAGGAACCGCACATGACCGCATCCGACCACACCCGGCCCGACGGCCCCCGGAACTCCCGGGAGTTGGTCCTCGGCCGGATCCGGGCCGCACTCGGCGACACCACCGAGGTGGCCGAACAGCCCCTGCCCCGCGACTACCTGACGGCACACGTGCCGGCCGACGACCCGGCGGCGCTGCTCGACCTCCTGCACCACAACCTGGCCGACTACCGGGCCCTGGTGCACCGCTGTCGCGAGGACGAACTGCCACGGCGGATCGCCGGGTTGCTGATCGAGCGGGGCAGCCGCACGGTCGTGGTGCCGGCCGGGCTGCCGCCCGCCTGGCTCACCGCGGCCGAGGCCGAGGGGGTCGAGCTCCTCGCGGACGACGGGACGCTGACCGCCGCCCGGCTGGACGCCGTGGACAGTGTGGTGACCGGCTGCGCGCTGGCCGTCGCCGAGACCGGGACGATCGTGCTGGACGCCGGTCCTGGCCAGGGGCGGCGGCTGCTCTCGCTCGTCCCCGACCACCACGTCTGCGTGGTCCGGACGCCGGAGCAGGTCGTCGCCTCGGTGCCGCTCGCGCTGCCTCGGCTCGATCCGGTACGGCCGCAGACCTGGATCTCGGGGCCGTCCGCCACCAGCGACATCGAGCTGGACCGGGTGGAGGGGGTGCACGGGCCGCGCACCCTGGAGGTGCTGCTGGTCACGGCCGCGGGAGCCGACACCGTCACTCCGGCCTGAGCTCCAGGGTGCAGCACTTCGCCCCGCCGCCACCCTTCAGCAGCTCCGACACGTCCACCGGGACCGGCTGGTAGCCGTGCTCGGCCAGGCGGCCGGCCAGGTTCTTGGCGGCCTCCGGCAACAGCACCCGGCGGCCGTCCGAGACCGCGTTGAGCCCGAACACCTCGGCGTCGGCACGGTCGGCGAGGATCGCCTCCGGGTAGAGCGCGCGCAGCACCGAACGGCTGTCGGCGTCGAAGGCCTCCGGGTAGTACATGACGTGGTCGTCGGCGAGCACCGCCAGTGCGGTGTCCAGGTGGTAGAAGCGCGGATCGACCAGGGTCAGGCTGACCACCGGCACGCCGAACAGTTCCCCGGCCTCGGCGTGCGCAGCGCGCGAGGTGCGGAAGCCCGTCCCGGCGAGCACCCGTCGGCCCACCACCAGGTGGTCGCCCTCGCCCTCGTTGACGTGCCCGGCCCGGCGCACCTCGCGGTAGCCGCGCTCACGGAACCAGGCCTGGTAGGCCTGCGACTCGGCGGCCCGCTCCGGGTGGCGGAAGGTGGCGACCAGGGCCCGGCCGTCCAGCACGGTGGCGCCGTTGGCGGCGTACACCATGTCGGGCAGGCCGGGCACCGGGTCGATCAGCTCGACGGTGTGGCCGAGCCGGCGGTACGTCCAGTAGAGCCGTTCCCACTGGCGCAGGGCGAGCGCGGTGTCGGTGGGCTGGGCGGGGTCCATCCACGGGTTGATCGCGTAGTCCACGGTGAAGTGCGTCGGCCGGCACATCAGGTAGCGACGCGGCCGGGCGTGGCGCTCCGGAGTCTGTGTGAGCATGGCTCAACCATCCTTGGGTCGCGGGGAGTTCGCCGCACGGAGTTCGGGGTTCACGGGGCCGAACACCTTCGTTCCCAAGGCGGCTGCCCCGGCGGCACCGTTCGCACACCCGCGCCAGCGCTCCCGGCGGTCGCACGCCCCCGCGCACCCGGCGCAGGCACGGGCGCACAGGGCGTCCGGCGCGCGGCCCGGCC
>NZ_JAHSQD010000230.1 GCF_020103755.1 Streptomyces sp. LS1784 | reverse complement strand
GCCACCACGCCCGGCACGACCCTGGCCGGGGGCGACGCCGCGGCCTGGGCGAAGTGGAACCTCAAGCCGCTCGCCCCGGCCCCCGCGCCGCCCGCCGACAAGCCCGTCAAGCTCGAACGCACCGGCACCGTGCCGGTGTTCAGCGATGTGAAGACGAGCGACAAGGTCGTCTTCATCACCATCGACGACGGCGCCGAGAAGGACCCGAAGTTCGTCGAGATGCTCACCGACCTCAAGGTGCCGATCTCGATGTTCCTGACCAAGGACATAGTCAAGAACGACTACGGCTACTTCAAGCCGCTCCAGGCGCTGGGCAACCACATCCAGAACCACACCGTCACCCACCCGGTGATGAGCAAGCTCTCGCCGGAGAAGCAGAAGGCCGAGATCTGCGACGACCAGTCCGCGCTCACCCAGCAGTACGGCACCGCCCCGCTGCTGTTCCGCCCGCCGTTCGGCGACGGCGCCAACACCCCGACGCTCAACACCTCGGTCCAGGAGTGCGGCCCGCGCGCCATAGTGCTGTGGCGCGAGTCGATGCAGATCCACGACATGCAGTACCAGGCCGGCGACAAGAAGCTGAAGCCCGGCGACATCATCCTGGCGCACTTCCGCGGCCCCAAGGAGCTCAAGGGCGCCACGATGACCCAGATGTTCGGCGACCTGCTGGCCCGGATCCAGGAGCAGGGCTTCTCGGTGGCCCGGCTGGAGGACTACATCCAGGCGCCCGCGTCCTGAGCGGCCCGTACGGGCTGTCCCAGCATCATCAGCGGCCCGTGGTCGGTGCGGCTGAGGATCACCGTGACGGTGTTCGGCCCGGAGGGCTTGAGCTGACGGCGCAGCTCCTCCGGGGTGATCGCCATCCCGCGCTTCTTGATCACCACCGTGCCGACCCCGCGCTCGCGCAGCAGCGCCTTCAGCTTCTTGATGTTGAACGGCAGCACGTCGGTGAGTTCGAAGGCGTGCGCGTACGGGGTGGCGACCAGCTCGTCCGAGGTCAGGTAGGCGATCTTCGGGTCGATCAGCCGACCGCGCACCTGCCCGGCCACCTCGGCCACCAGGTGCGCCCGGATCACCGCGCCGTCCGGCTCGTACAGGTAGCGCCCGACCGGGCCGGCCGGCGGGTCGGGCAGGTCGCCGCCGGTCAGGCTGGCGCCCTGCGGCAGCAGGGTGGCGCGGTGCGGGCTCGCGGCCCCGGTGCCGAACCAGAGCACCGCCTCCTTGACGTCGCCGTGGTCGGAGACCCACTCGGCCTCGGCGTCCTCCGGCACCGCCTCGTGCGGGATGCCCGGCGCAACCTTCAGCGCGCCGATCGGAGTCCGCCGGCCGGCCTCGATCGCCCAGGAGAGCGGCGGGGCGTACGCCTCCGGGTCGAACACCCGGCCGCGCGAGGTGCGCCGGGCCGGGTCGGTGAACACCGCGTCGTAACCGGTGACGTCCACCTCGGCGACGTCCGCGCAGCGCACCTCGACCAGCCCGGCCAGGCCCAGCGCGGCGGCGTTGGCCGCGGTGGCGGCGCAGGCCGCCGGGTCCTTGTCCACGGCCAGCACCTCGATGCCCGCCCGGGCCAGCGCCAGCACGTCCCCGCCGATGCCGCAGCACAGGTCCGCCAGCCGTCGTACGCCCAACCCGGCGAACCGCTGCGCCCGCCACTCGGCCACGCTGCGCCGGGTGGACTGTTCGACCCCGTTGGGCGTGAAGTACATCAGGTCGGCGTCCGCCCCGAACTTCGCCCGGGCCCGCTGCCGCAGCCGCGCCTGCCCGAACGCCGCCGACACCAGATCCGCCGGGTGCTCCCGCCGCAGGCGGGTCGCCAGCGCCAGCTCCTCCTCGGGGGTGAACTCGCGCAACTCGGCGAGCAGGGCCTGGCCCTCGGGCGTCAGCAGCGGCTGGAGGTTCTCGATGTCCACGGGGTCATTCTGACCGGTCAGAGGGCGTGGAGGCGGCCGGCCGGCCGGATCCCCGGCGGCCGGAGGAGCGCAGCCGCCACCGCGACGTACGGCGTGATCCGTAGCCGAGCCGCCAGGTGCCGCGGGCGGTCGGTCCCAGCGCTGCGAGCAGGGCCGCGACGCCGACGACCGGCGCGATCGTCCACGAGTGGACGAGCATGCCGGGCACGAAGCACGCCGCTGTCCCGAAGGGCGCCGCCACGGCGGCCCGCGGTGAGCACCACCAGGGAGAGCAGCAGGTCCGCCGCCCAGTGCGTGCGCGGGCGGATCGGCGGTCGGTTCACCGCCACAGGACGCCCGAGGAGAGGATCGCGGGCAGCAGGAACGGCGAGAGCGCGGCGGCGACCGGGAGGAACTGGTAGCCGGAGCGCCGGCTGCGTACGGCCACCAGGACGCCCGCCACGAGGGCGGCCACCGGGCCGGCCATCATCCCGACGCCCAGGAAGGCCCACCCGCGCCCGTCCCCGTCGTCCCCGGCGCCGGGACCGCTGCCGAGGCAGGCGATGAAGTAGAAGACGACGAATGGGAGCACGCCTCCCAGCAGGGGCAGTGCCAGCAGGGCGAGAGCCGCGTCCTTGGGCCGGGTCGGGCCGACGCGCATCGGGATCGAGGCCATGGCAGGAGTCTGGCCGTCCGGCCCGGCGTCGCACATGAGTACGACTACTCATCCGTCGCACGAGACTTCAGGGCGCGTCGTTGGCACTCTGGTTGACTGAGTGCTAACACCGGCCTATGGTCATCCTTGGCACTCCCCACTGGGGGAGTGCTAACGCGAAGACGCGTGTCTGACCCCCGCGACGGCAGGCCCGCAGGTTCGCCCCTACCCGTTAGAAAACCCCGTAATCTCCGAAGGGGAGCTCGGACGTGACCACCAGCAGCAAGGTTGCCATCAAGCCGCTCGAGGACCGCATCGTGGTCCAGCCGCTCGACGCCGAGACCACCACGGCCTCCGGCCTGGTTATCCCGGACACCGCCAAGGAGAAGCCCCAGGAGGGCGTCGTCCTGGCCGTCGGCCCGGGCCGCTTCGAGGACGGCCAGCGTCTGCCGCTCGACGTCGCCGTGGGTGACATCGTCCTGTACTCGAAGTACGGCGGCACCGAGGTGAAGTACCAGGGCGAGGAGTACCTGGTGCTCTCCGCCCGCGACGTTCTCGCGATCATCGAGAAGTAAGACGTCCCGACCCGCCCCGGATCCGTGTCCTCAGTGACAGTGGCCCGGGGCGTGGTTGTTGGTTCACGTAGTTCGGCGGTCGGTGGGCCGGCCGCAGCCCCGAGGGAATAGGGAACATGGCGAAGATCCTGCAGTTCGACGAGGACGCCCGCCGCTCGCTGGAGCGCGGTGTCAACAAGCTGGCCGACACCGTCAAGGTGACCATCGGCCCCAAGGGCCGCAACGTCGTCATCGACAAGAAGTTCGGTGCCCCGACCATCACCAACGACGGTGTCACCATCGCCCGCGAGGTCGAACTGGACGACCCGTACGAGAACCTTGGCGCGCAGCTCGTCAAGGAGGTCGCCACCAAGACCAACGACGTCGCGGGTGACGGCACCACCACCGCCACCGTGCTGGCCCAGGCCCTGGTCAACGAGGGTCTGCGCAACGTCGCCGCCGGTGCCGGCCCGGCCGCCCTGAAGAAGGGCATCGACAAGGCCGTCGCCGCCGTCTCCGAGCACCTGCTCTCCGTCGCCCGCGAGATCGAGGGCAAGGACGACGTCGCCGCCGTCGCCTCCCTCTCCGCCCAGGACACCCAGGTCGGCGAGCTGATCGCCGAGGCGATCGACAAGGTCGGCAAGGACGGTGTCATCACCGTCGAGGAGTCGAACACCTTCGGCGTGGAGCTGGACTTCACCGAGGGCATGCAGTTCGACAAGGGCTACCTGTCGCCGTACTTCGTCACCGACGCGGAGCGGCAGGAGGCGGTCCTGGAGGACCCGTACATCCTGATCAACCAGGGCAAGATCTCCTCCATCCAGGAGCTGCTGCCGCTGCTGGAGAAGATCCTCCAGGGCGGTGCCTCCAAGCCGCTGCTGATCATCGCCGAGGACGTCGACGGCGAGGCGCTGTCGACCCTGGTCGTGAACAAGATCCGTGGCACCTTCAACGCCGTCGCCGTCAAGGCCCCGGGCTTCGGCGACCGCCGCAAGGCGATCCTCGGCGACCTGGCCGTCCTGACCGGTGGCCAGGTCATCTCCGAGGAGGTCGGCCTCAAGCTCGACCAGGTCGGCCTGGACGTGCTGGGCACCGCCCGCCGCGTGACCATCACCAAGGACGAGACCACGGTCGTCGACGGTGCCGGTGACGCCGAGGCCGTGGCCGGCCGCGTCGCCCAGATCAAGGGCGAGATCGCCGCGACCGACTCCGACTGGGACCGCGAGAAGCTGCAGGAGCGCCTGGCCAAGCTGGCCGGCGGCGTCTGCGTCATCAAGGTCGGCGCCGCCACCGAGGTGGAGCTGAAGGAGCGCAAGCACCGACTGGAGGACGCCATCTCGGCGACCCGCGCCGCGGTCGAGGAGGGCATCGTCGCCGGCGGTGGCGCCTCCCTGGTCCACGCCGCCAAGGTGCTGAACGACGGCCTGGGCCTGTCGGGTGACGAGGCCACCGGTGTCGCCGTGGTCCGCAAGGCGCTGCACGAGCCGCTGCGCTGGATCGCCCAGAACGCCGGCCTGGAGGGCTACGTCATCACCTCCAAGGTCTCCGAGCTGGAGATCGGCCAGGGCTACAACGCCGCCACCGGCGAGTACGGCGACCTGGTGAAGGCCGGCGTCATCGACCCGGTCAAGGTCACCCGCTCCGCCCTGGAGAACGCCGCCTCGATCGCCTCCCTGCTCCTCACCACCGAGACCCTCGTGGTGGAGAAGAAGGAGGAGGAGGCCGACAACGGCCACGGCCACTCGCACGGCCACGGCCACTCGCACTGAGGCCCGAACCACTGACCGGAGGCCCGGTCCGCGCCCCGCGAGGGGAGGCGGGCCGGGCCTCCGGCCGTCCGCCCTTGACCTTTCAACTATCAGTGGAATTTTGCAGAACGCAAAGATTGCCTTATAACTGAGGCATGATCGAGGCCCGCCACCTGCGCGTCCTGCGTGCCGTCGCACGCACCGGCTCCTTCTCCGCCGCCGCCCGCGAGCTGGGGTGTACGCAGCCCGCCATCAGCCAGCAGATGAAGGCCCTGGAGAAGTCGGTGGACACCCCGCTGGTGGTCCGCTCGGGCCGCGGGATGCAGCTCAGCGAGGCCGGCCGGGTCCTGCTCAAGCATGCCACCGGAATCCTGGCCGGGCTCTGTGCCGCCGAGGAGGAGGTGGCCGCGATCGCCGGGCTGCGGGCCGGACGGGTGCGGCTGGTCTCCTTCCCGACCGCGAGCTCCACCCTGGTGCCGCCCGCGGTCGCCCGCCTGCGGGACGGCCATCCGGGGGTGCGCGTGTCGCTGGTCGAGGCGGAGCCGCCGGAGTCGCTGGCGATGCTGCGCGGCGGCGAGTGCGAGATCGCGCTGGCCTTCCGCTACCCGCAGTCCGACGGCGCCGTCGCGCTCCCGGCGCCCGCGCACGGTACGCCGCGCGAGGCCCGGGCCGAGGCCAACCTGGAGGCGCAGCAGCTGACCGCCGGGACCGACTGGTCCGATCTGGTGGCGACCCCGCTGCTGGACGACCCGTTGGTGGGCCTGCTGCCCGCCGCTCATCCGCTGGCCGGGCGGGGCGGGGCGGTGGAGCTGGCCGAGCTGGCGGGGGAGCAGTGGATCGCCGGTTGCCCGCAGTGCCGGGGGCACCTGGTGGAGCTGTGCGCCGGTGCGGGCTTCGAGCCCCGGATCGACTTCGCGACGGACGACTACCCGGCGGTGGTCGGCCTGGTGGCGGCCGGGCTCGGGGTGGCGGTACTGCCTCGCCTGGCGCTCCAGTCGGTGCGCCCTGACGGTGTGTCGACGGTGCCGGTGCGGACGGCCTCCGGGGCGCCCGCGGTGCGCCAGGTGGTCGCGCTGACCCTGCCGGACCTGGCCGAGGTGCCGGCCGTGGCGCTGATGCTGGAGCGGCTGGCGGGGGCGGCCGCCGATCGCTGACGGTGGGTGACGGGGCTGCCGTGGCCCTGCACGTACGGTGAGCCGACAGGCTGAGGCGTCACGAAGAAACGTTTCTTCACGACGCTCATGGAGACGGGTCTAGCGCTGGGCGACCGCCGGCGGGGCCAGGGGGACCTCGACCAGCCGGTGCCGCGAGCGCCCCAGCATCTCCTCGCGCTCGTCCTCGGTCATCCCGCCCCAGACGCCGTACGGCTCACGGACCGCCAGCGCGTGCGCCGCGCACTCGGCGATCACCGGACAGCGCATACAGACCTCCTTGGCACTGGCCTCGCGCGAACTGCGGGCAGCCCCGCGCTCGCCCTCGGGGTGGAAGAAGAGCGAGCTGTCCACGCCACGGCAGGCTGCGGAGAGCTGCCAGTCCCAGAGGTCCGCGTTGGGACCGGGGAGGCGGGAGAAATCTGCCATGGCTCATTCCCTTCAGAGGCTGTCGGCCGTCGGCCGGGCGTTCGGCGGGGGGCTGGCTGCCGAGCGGTGCGGCGGGGCTTCAATGCGCTGGTATGGACACCTGGAAATATGACTTAAGGCAACTCCATGGACAAGTCACCCACACACTGGCACAACAGTCAATGACCATACGAAAGCTATAAAAGCGGGCATAGCGGGCAAGCGCTCCGCCGGGCGCGGGCGTGGCAATCGGGTGGCCGACGGGCGCGCGACGTGCCGAATCGGTGTGCGGGTCGCGCGCCGACCGCGCGCGAGCTGCGGAAAAGTGCGGCGTGTGCACCGCGATGCGGCTGATCGGTAATGGGTTGGCCACGTACAGTGGTGGAGGTGGCTCCGAAGGCCGTAACTCATTCGAGTGACGGTCGTTGGAAGTGCGGAGGCGGTCAGCGGGCGCCGGACGTCGGAACGATCGCGGGCAGGTTGGGGCGATCGGCACGGAGTCCGTCGCCGATCGGCCGTGTCGGAGAGGTTCGTACCAGCCAGGAGGCTCAACGTGACGCGGATCAGCTGCGGAGGACGACGGTCATGACTTCCGTTCTCGTTTGCGACGATTCCCCGCTTGCCCGCGAGGCGCTTCGCCGCGCGGTCGCGACCGTACCCGGTGTGGACCGGGTCACCACCGCGACGAACGGGGAGGAGGTCCTCCGCCGCTGGGTGGCCGACCGCTCCGATCTCGTTCTGATGGACGTCCGGATGCCCGGCCTCGGGGGGGTCGAGACGGTCCGGCGGCTGCTGTCCGCCGACCCGGGCGCGCGGATCATCATGCTCACCGTCGCCGAGGACCTCGACGGTGTCGCGCTCGCGGTGGCCGCGGGCGCCCGCGGGTACCTGCACAAGGACGCCTCGCGCGCCGAGCTGCGGGCCACCGTCACCCAGGCCCTCGCCGACCCGACCTGGCGGCTCGCCCCGCGCCGGCTGCGCAGCCCCGACATGGGTGCGGCGCCGACCCTGACGGCGCGTGAGATCCAGGTGCTGGAGGGCATGAGCCACGGCCGCAGCAACGCCGAGATCGGCCGCGAGCTGTTCCTCTCCGAGGACACCGTCAAGACCCACGCCCGACGGCTGTTCAAGAAGCTCGGGGCCTCCGACCGGGCGCACGCGGTGGCGCTGGGCTTCCGCTGGGGCCTGGTCCGCTGACCACCGGCGGCGCCGCCGGTGGCGGCGCGCCGTCGGCGGTTCCCGGAGCGGGCGCAGCACGGGCGTGTGACGTTACGGTCCCGAGGTTGCACCATGGAGGAGTGGAGCACCTCGGGGACCAGCGGACAGGCACTGCGGCGAACCACGCAGCCGCAGGACACTCGGTGGACGGCACGACGGACGGGACCACCACCGACGACGGCGGGGCGGGAGGCGGCACGGTGCAGGAGGGGCTGGTGGTGCGCGGCACGCCGTACGGTGCGGCACCGCATAACGTTCCGGTGCACAACTCCGGACGCGGTGCCGCGTTTTCCCACTCGACCAGGCACCATGGACCGATGCGCGACGACGTCGCCGGTGCGGCCGGCCAGGCGGACCCGGTGGAGGCCGAGCCCTCCGGTCCGGGCCACGATCCGTCGTACGCCGATCCCGGCGGTTCCGCCGGTATGACCGGGCCGGGCCGTCCGCCGGTGCTCGGAAGGGGTGGCTCGCCGCTGGTGGGCGAGCTGGTCGCGGCCGCGGTGCGCGGCGAGGGCCCGGCGATCGACGCGCTGCTCGCCTACGTCCACCCGCTGGCGCTGCGGTACTGCCGCGCCAAGCTGGTCCGCCTGCCCGGCGGGGCCCGGCACCACGTGGACGACGTCGCGCAGGAGGTCTGCGTCGCGGTGCTCTGCGCACTGCCCCGGTACAAGGACCAGGGGCGCCCGTTCGAGGCCTTCGTCTACGGGATCGCCGCGCACAAGATCGCCGATCTCCAGCGGGCCGCGATGCGCGGGCCCGGTTCGACCGTCGTGCCGCAGGACGACCTGCCGGAGGTGCCGGACGAGGCGCTCGGCCCGGAGGAGCAGGCGCTGCTGAGCAGCGACGCGGCCTGGGCGAAGGAACTGCTCTCCAACCTGCCGGCCCGTCAGCGCGAACTGGTGCTGCTGCGGGTGGCCGCCGGACTGTCGGCGGAGGAGACCGGCGAGGTGCTCGGGATGTCACCGGGTGCCGTCCGGGTCGCCCAGCACCGGGCGCTCAGCCGGCTGCGGGCGCTCGCGGAGGAGTCCTCCTGATCCGTGCCGGTTCCGCCGGGTGCGCGCCGCTTGCGGGGAATGGGCCACGGGGCGGGGTTGTTGTCAAGGGCACACGAGGACACATTCGCGGTGCCAGTACCATGGGGTATCGGCGCCTGGGCGGGTTGCCAAAGTTTCACGGGTGCGCGCGGGGTCCCCTTGGAGGATCCTCCCATTGCACCCGGCTTCGGCGGTCTGCGCGAGTGAGCGATGAATGCGCCCCCACCCTCAGGGCGTGAGCGGATTAGGCCGGCCACGGAAGGTACCCCCCAAATGTCTTACAACGCCGCAGGCGTACCCGAGAAGTTCGCCATGCTCGGGCTCACGTTCGATGACGTCCTGCTGCTGCCCGGGGCCTCCGAGGTGCTGCCGAACCAGGTGGACACCTCCTCCCGGGTCTCCCGGAACGTCCGCGTCAACATCCCGCTGCTCTCCGCGGCGATGGACAAGGTCACCGAGGCCCGGATGGCCATCGCGATGGCGCGCCAGGGCGGCGTCGGCGTGCTGCACCGCAACCTGTCGGTCGAGGACCAGGCCAACCAGGTCGACCTGGTGAAGCGCTCCGAGTCCGGCATGGTCACCGACCCGATCACGGTCGGCCCGGAGACCACCCTGGCCGAGGCCGACGCGCTGTGCGCCAAGTTCCGCATCTCCGGCGTGCCGATCGCCGACGAGGCGGGCAAGCTGCTCGGCATCGTCACCAACCGCGACATGGCCTTCGAGTCGGACCGCAGCCGCCAGGTCCGCGAGATCATGACCCCGATGCCGCTGATCACCGGCAAGGTCGGCATCTCCGGGGTCGACGCGATGGCCCTGCTGCGCCGCCACAAGATCGAGAAGCTGCCGCTGGTCGACGACGAGGGCCGGATCAAGGGCCTGATCACCGTCAAGGACTTCGTCAAGGCCGAGCAGTACCCGAACGCCGCCAAGGACGCCGAGGGCCGGCTGCTGGTCGGCGCCGCCGTCGGCGCCAGCGCCGAGGCGTTCGACCGGGCCCAGGCCCTGGTCGAGGCCGGTGCGGACTTCCTGGTGGTGGACACCTCGCACGGCCACAGCCACAACGCGCTGGCCTGGATCGCGAAGATCAAGTCCGCCGTCAAGATCGACGTCGTCGGCGGCAACGTGGCCACCCGGGACGGCGCCCAGGCGCTGATCGACGCCGGCGTGGACGGCGTCAAGGTCGGCGTCGGCCCCGGCTCCATCTGCACCACCCGCGTGGTCGCCGGCATCGGCGTCCCGCAGATCACCGCCATCTACGAGGCCGCCCAGGCCTGCCAGGCGGCCGGCGTGCCGGTCATCGGCGACGGCGGCCTGCAGTACTCGGGCGACATCGGCAAGGCGCTGGCCGCCGGTGCCGACACCGTGATGCTCGGCTCGCTGCTGGCCGGCTGCGAGGAGTCCCCGGGCGAGCTGCTGTTCATCAACGGCAAGCAGTTCAAGTCCTACCGCGGCATGGGCTCGCTGGGCGCCATGCAGTCCCGCGGCCAGGCGAAGTCCTTCTCCAAGGACCGCTACTTCCAGGGCGAGATCACCTCCGACGAGAAGCTCATCGCCGAGGGCATCGAGGGCCAGGTGCCGTACCGCGGCCCGCTGTCGACCGTGCTCTACCAGCTGGTCGGCGGCCTGCGCCAGACCATGGGCTACGTCGGCGCCGCCACCGTCGCCGAGATGGAGAGCAAGGGCCGCTTTGTCCGGATCACCTCGGCGGGCCTCAAGGAGAGCCACCCGCACGACATCCAGATGACCGTCGAGGCGCCGAACTACTCGACCCGCTGACCCGCCGGACCACCGAAGGGCCTGCTGCCGGACCACGGCGGCGGGCCCTTCGGGCTGTCCGGGCCGTGGGCCGTCGGGGCGGGAGCAGCGGCAGTACGGGATACTGGGGTGCGGCCGGGGTGACCCGGCGGGCATGAGCAACACAGCAGAAGGGCTCGAAGTGACCGAGATCGAGATCGGGCGAGGCAAGCGCGGCCGCCGGGCGTACGCCTTCGACGACATCGCCGTCGTCCCCAGCCGCCGTACCCGGGACCCGAAGGAGGTCTCGATCGCCTGGCAGATCGATGCCTACCGCTTCGAGCTGCCGTTCCTGGCCGCCCCGATGGACAGCGTGGTCTCGCCGCAGCAGGCCATCAAGATCGGCCGCCTCGGCGGTCTGGGCGTGCTGAACCTCGAAGGCCTGTGGACCCGCTACGAGGACCCGCAGCCGCTGCTGGACGAGATCGCCGCGATCACCGACGCGCCCACCGCGACCCGTCGGCTCCAGGAGATCTACGCCGCGCCGATCCGTGCCGAGCTGATCAAGCAGCGGATCCAGGAGGTCCGCGACTCCGGTGTGGTCACCGCCGCCGCGCTCTCGCCGCAGCGCACCGCCGAGTTCTCCAAGGCCGTGGTGGACGCCGGCGTCGACGTCTTCGTCATCCGCGGCACCACCGTCTCGGCCGAGCACGTCTCCAGCGCCGCCGAGCCGCTCAACCTCAAGCAGTTCATCTACGAGCTGGACGTCCCGGTGATCGTCGGCGGCTGCGCCACGTACACCGCGGCGCTGCACCTGATGCGGACCGGCGCGGCCGGCGTGCTGGTCGGCTTCGGTGGCGGTGCCGCCCACACCACCCGCAACGTGCTGGGCATCCAGGTGCCGATGGCCACCGCCGTGGCCGACGTGGCGGCGGCCCGCCGCGACTACATGGACGAGTCCGGCGGCCGCTACGTGCACGTGATCGCGGACGGTGGCGTCGGCTACAGCGGCGACATCCCGAAGGCCGTCGCCTGCGGCGCCGACGCGGTGATGATCGGTGCGGCACTGGCCCGTGCGACGGACGCCCCGGGCAAGGGCTTCCACTGGGGCATGGAGGCCGTCCACGAGGAGCTGCCGCGTGGCAAGCGGGTGGACCTCGGGACGGTCGGCACCACCGAGGAGATCCTGACCGGTCCTTCGCACACGCCGGACGGGACCATGAACCTCTTCGGTGCGCTGCGGCGGGCGATGGCGACCACGGGGTACACGGAGCTCAAGGAGTTCCAGCGGGTCGAGGTGACGGTCAACCCGGCGCTCGACCACCGCTGAGGCTCGGGTTTTCGTCGTGAGGGAGGCCCCTGCCGGGGAGACGGCGGGGGCCTTTCGGTCTTCCGGGGCGGGGGCGGGGCTTTCGGGAGGGGGCGGGGCGGGGTCAACTGCGGGTGGCGGTGCGGCGGGTGAGCAGGAAGCCGCCGATGAGGGCGATGGCGTAGAAGGCGGCGTCGAGGGGGCGCAGGTCGGCGCGCCAGGTGGCGACGGTGTCGTGCAGCAGGCCGTGGGGGGCGGGGCCGTCGGCGTGGATCCGGCGGAGGTGTTCGATCAGCTGGCCGAGGAGGAGGGCGCCGGCTGCGAGGAGGGCGCCGAGCGGGGGGAGTAAGCGGCCCTGGCCGCCGAGGCGGCCGAGGGGGAGGGCGACCAGGCCGGCCGGGGCGATGGCCAGCCAGCCGAGGCTGTCGGCGGCGCGCAGGGGGGCGCTGCCGTAGGCGAGGCCGCCGAGCAGCATGGCGAGCAGGGCCAGGACCACGGCCAGGGCGGTGCGGCGGCGGGGGACGG
>NZ_JAHSQD010000023.1 GCF_020103755.1 Streptomyces sp. LS1784 | reverse complement strand
CGCCTCGGTGGCCGGGGCGGGCGACACCGCCGCGCTGGACGCCGAGGCCGCCCGCAAGCTGGCGCTGAGCGGCTCGGCGGCCACCGAGGTCGCGCACACCGGGTGGCCCTGGGTCGCGCTGGTCGGCGGGGTGCTGCTGGCCCTCGCCGGACTGCTCACCCTGCGCTACGGGCGGGGCTGGCCGGCCATGGGCAGCCGCTACGAGGCTCCGACCCGCCGGACCCCGGCGAGGACCGACACACCGGGCGACCTGTGGAAGGCGCTGGACCGCGGCGAGGACCCGACCGCGGTGTGAGCTGCGCGCATGTGACGCGATAGACCCGCCACCCGCTTTGGGTCACCGATGTGTGGCCCGGCACAATGGAACCCGTCAACCCGCCGGCGGCCCCGCAGGCCCGGCCGGGCCCCGAGAGCCAAGGAGCACCATTCAGATGGCAGCAGCAGCACACGGCCACACCCCCGCCGCCTGGACCGGCGTCGTCATCTCCTTCGTCGGCTTCGGCGTCGCGGGCGTCGCGATGATCCTGCCGTCGGTGCTGCTGGTGTGGGTCGGCCTGGCGGTCGTCCTGGCCGGCGGTGTGGTCGGCAAGGCGATGTCCCTCGCCGGCATGGGCCAGCAGGCCAGCGCCAACGTCTACAAGTCGACCGAGGAGCAGCTCGCGGCCCGTGAGGCTCGCGCCGCCGTCGCCGCCTGACGACCGGCTCGTCGCACCACACGTTTGTCGTACATCGGAACGGCGGGCGCGCCACGCCCGCCGTTTCGTCGTGTCCGGGCCCGACCCGGGCAGAATCGGGGCGTGAACGCCGCCCCCACCGCCTCCGCCCTGCCGCCCGTGCTGCGCCGGCTGAGCCCGCCGCTGACCGCGCTGGCGGCGGTGGCCGTCCCCACCGCGTACGTCGCCGTGGTGGACCCGAACACCCCCGGGCACTACCCCGACTGCCCGTTCCTGACCGCCACCGGCCGGTGGTGCCCCGGCTGCGGGGGGTTGCGCTGCGTCCACGCGTTGACCCACGGGGACCTCACCGGCGCCCTGCACGACAACGCCGTCGCCGTCCTGCTGTTCGGCGTGCTGGCGGTGCTCTGGCTGCGCTGGGCCTGGGCCGCGCTGACCGGCGGGCCGCCGCCCCGGATCACCGTCGGGGTCCGGCGCTGGGCGCTGATCGCCTTGCTGGTGCTGGTGTTCACGGTGGTGCGGAACTCGCCGGTCGGCGCGGGGCTGGCGCCGCCGCTGGTCTGAGCCGGCCGCCGAAGCGTGTTTCCCGGCCACCGAACCGCGCTTCCCGGCCACCGGCCGCAATCGGCCCCAAGTCCGTCCGAAAACCGGTGCGGGGCCGGTGAAAGCGCAGCTGAGGACCGCTGGAACGGGCGTCCGGTCCGCGAGACGCGGTTCGAACCGATGCGCCCCCCGCCCCCGGGTGCCGATACCATCGAAGAGCTGGTGGGCTGTCGCCCGCCGGCTCGTGCTGGCCAACTGGCAGAAAAGATGGGGGCTCCTGAGTGAGTGTGCTCGACTCGATCATCGAAGGGGTCCGCGAGGACCTCGCCGAGCGGCAGGCCCGGGTCTCCCTGGACGAGCTCAAGGAACTCGCCGCCAAGGCACCGGAGGCCAAGGACGGCGTCGCCGCCCTCAGGGGCGACGGGGTCCGGGTGATCTGCGAGGTGAAGCGCTCCAGCCCGTCCAAGGGCGCCCTGGCCTCGATCGCGGATCCGGCCGCCCTGGCGGTCGACTACGCGGCCGGCGGTGCCGCCGCGATCAGCGTGCTGACCGAACAGCGCCGCTTCGGCGGTTCGCTGGCCGACCTGGACGCCGTCCGCGCCGCGGTGGACACCCCGCTGCTGCGCAAGGACTTCATCGTCACCGCCTACCAGCTGTGGGAGGCCCGCGCGCACGGCGCCGACCTCGCGCTGCTGATCGTCGCGGCCCTCGACCAGCCGGCCCTGGTGTCGCTGATCGAGCGTGCCGAGTCGATCGGCCTCACCCCGCTGGTCGAGGTGCACGACGAGGAGGAGATCAAGCGCGCGGTGGACGCCGGCGCCCGGATCATCGGTGTCAACGCGCGCAACCTGAAGACGCTCGAAGTGGACCGCAACACCTTCGAGAACGTCGCCCACGCCATCCCGGAGGGCATCGTCAAGATCGCCGAGTCCGGCGTGCGCGGCCCGCTGGACGTGATCAACTACGCCAACCTCGGCGCCGACGCGGTGCTGGTCGGCGAATCCCTGGTGACCGGCAAGGACCCGCGGGCGGCGGTCGCCGACCTGGTCGCCGCCGGGGCCCACCCCGCCGTCCGGCACAAGGACTGACGCCACCCGATGAAGATCGCCACCCGACTCGCCCCCGGCTGCCGCCCGCGCGGCTGCCGTGCACCCGCACGCCGGGTGCTGGGGCGTCGGGTGCGGTACGTCATCGGGTGCGAGCCCGGGCAGGTGCCGGGGCGGCGATGGCGCGTGACGTCCGGCTGAGGAACCAGCCGATCGGCCGGATCCTCGGCCGGTCAGACGTCATCGTCGTTCATCTCCGTCTTCGTCAAGGGAAAACACCATGTCCGAAAAGGACTACCTGCCCGGTGCCCAGGTGCCGGACGCGCGCGGCTACTTCGGCGCGTACGGCGGCCGCTTCATCCCCGAGGCACTGGTCGCCGCGGTCGAGCAGGTCGCCGAGGAGTACGAGAAGGCCAAGGCCGACCCGGCCTTCGCCGCCGAGCTCGACGCGCTGCTGAAGGACTACACCGGGCGCCCGAGCCCGCTGACCGACGTGCACCGCTTCTCCGCCGAGGCGGGCGGCGCGCGCATCCTGCTCAAGCGCGAGGACCTCAACCACACCGGCTCGCACAAGATCAACAACGTGCTGGGCCAGGCGCTGCTCACCAAGCGGATGGGCAAGACCCGGATCATCGCCGAGACCGGCGCCGGCCAGCACGGCGTGGCCACCGCGACCGCCTGCGCGCTGTTCGGCTTCGACTGCACCATCTACATGGGTGAGGTCGACACCGAGCGCCAGGCGCTCAACGTCGCCCGGATGCGGATGCTCGGCGCCGAGGTGGTGGCCGTCAAGTCCGGCAGCCGGACGCTCAAGGACGCCATCAACGAGGCGTTCCGGGACTGGGTCGCCAACGTCGACTCCACCCACTACCTGTTCGGCACGGTTGCCGGGCCACACCCGTTCCCGATGATGGTCCGGGACTTCCACCGGATCATCGGGGTCGAGGCGCGGCAGCAGGTGCTCGACCGGACGGGGCGGCTGCCCGACGCGGTCGTGGCCTGTGTGGGCGGCGGCTCCAACGCGATGGGGATCTTCCACGAGTTCATCCCGGACGCCGGGGTGCGGCTGATCGGCTGCGAGGCCGCCGGCGAGGGCGCCGAGACGCCCCGGCACGCGGCCACCCTCACCAAGGGGGACCCGGGGGTGCTGCACGGCTCCCGGACGTACGTCCTCCAGGACGAGGACGGGCAGACCATCGAGTCGCACTCGATCTCGGCGGGGCTGGACTACCCGGGGGTCGGGCCGGAGCACGCCTGGCTGAAGGACACCGGACGGGCGGAGTACCGGCCGGTCACGGACGACGCCGCGATGCAGGCGCTGCGGCTGCTGTCCCGTACCGAGGGGATCATCCCGGCCATCGAGAGCGCCCACGCGCTCGCCGGGGCGCTGGAGCTGGGGCGCGAGCTCGGGCCGGAGGCGACCATCCTGGTCTCGCTGTCGGGGCGCGGGGACAAGGACATGCACACTGCGGCCGAGTACTTCGGGCTGTATGACGAGAAGACCGACGGCTCGGGCAACGGCTCCGCCGAGGGGGGTAAGTGATCATGACTTCCAAGCCGAGTGCCGGCAAGCTCAGTGGCAGGCTGGCGGCCGCCAAGGCGGAGGACCGGGCCGCGCTGATCGGATACCTGCCGGCCGGGTTCCCGACCGTGGACGGCGGCATCCGGGCGATCAAGGCGCTGATCGAGGGCGGCTGCGACGTGGTCGAGGTCGGGCTGCCGCACTCCGACCCGGTGCTCGACGGTTCGGTCATCCAGACCGCCGACGACATCGCGCTGCGGGGCGGTGTGCGGATCAAGGACGTGCTGCGGACCGTCCAGGAGGTCGCCGCTGCGCACCCCGAGGCGGCGGTGCTCGTGATGACGTACTGGAACCCCGTCGACCGCTACGGCGTGGCGCGGTTCGCGGCAGACCTGGCGGCCGCGGGTGGGGCCGGATGCATCCTGCCGGACCTGCCGGTCGAGGAGTCCGAGGAGTGGCGCAAGGCGGCGGACGAGCACGGACTGGACACCGTGTTCGTGGTCGCTCCCAGCAGCAAGGACGCGCGGCTGGCGGAGGTCACGGCGGCGGGGAGCGGGTTCGTGTACGCGGCCGCGGTGATGGGCGTGACCGGGACCCGGACCGCGGTCGGCTCGATGGCCGAGGACCTGGTCGCTCGGACCCGGGCGACGACGGACCTGCCGGTCTGTGTCGGGCTCGGGGTCTCGGACGCGGTGCAGGCGGCGGAGGTCGCCCGGTTCGCGGACGGGGTGATCGTGGGGTCGGCGTTCGTGAAGCGGATCCTGGCCGCGGGCCAGGACGAGGCGGCGGCGCTGGATGCCGTGCGGGGGCTGGCGGGGGAGCTGGCTTCGGGCGTGCGGAGGCGCTGACGCGCGGTGGAAACGCCGGACCGGCGGCCCCTCACTCCTTCGGGAGTGGGGGGCCGCCGGGCTTTGAGGGCTGGGGTGGGCTTTCGGGAGGGTGGGGGTGGGTGGGACGGGCGGGGTGGGGAGGCGGTGGGGGTGCGGACCCGAACGGGTGAACAAAGAGTGGGGACACGCATCAGCCGGGGTTGACCGACGTTGAGAGGAGGGACGAGTACACGAACGGTTGTGGGGGTGAGTGGAAGGGGTAAGCCGGTGCGGGGTCTCCAGCGGGCCGTTCTGCTGCGGGCGGCGGCCGCCGTGTTGGTGCTGGGTGGTGCGGTCGGGGTGCATGCCCAGGTGGGGCACGCGCTGGCCAAGCGGGGGGCCGAGCGGGCGGAGCGGGAGGCGGTGGCCTGTGCGGAGGCGGCTCGACATCCGGATCTGTTCGAGGCGGGGTGGCCGGCGGGGTGTCGCTGACGTGCGGATGTTCGGTTTGTTCGGACAGAACGTCACCCACCAGGCTTAATTCCCGAATACGGAGGAACCACCCTCCGCCTCTGACGGTTCATCAGGGAGTGAACGAGTTTCCCGAGGGGGGTTCCCTGATGGTCGCGCAGCCCGACGGCTCCGCGCCCACGTCGACGGCGGGCCGGCCGGTGCCGGTCTGGAGTGAGTGGCTCGGCACGGTCGTCCGGCTCGGCCTCGCGGTGGTCTGGGGGTGGGCCGGGTTGGCGAAGATCTCCGACCCGGCGGAGGCCGCGCAGGCCGTCCGGGCCTACGAGATCCTGCCCGAGGGCCTGGTCAAGCCGGTCGGTTACGGCCTGCCGTTCCTGGAACTGGCGCTGGCGCTGCTGCTGCTGGTGGGCCTCGGTGTCCGGCTGGTGGCCGGAGTCTCCGCGCTGCTGCTGCTGGCCTTCATCGCCGGGATCGCCTCCGCCTGGTCGCGCGGCATCTCGATCGACTGCGGCTGCTTCGGCGGCGGCGGGCACGTCGACGAGTCCCAGACGAAGTACCTCCAGGAGATCCTGCGCGACACCGGGTTCCTGTTGCTGGCCGGCCGGCTGCTGTGGCGGCCCCGTACCCGGCTGTCGGTGGACCGCTGGCTGGCGAGCTGACCCCCACATCCCTGCACCCGACGAAGGCCCCGACCGTGGATGTCAAGGCAATGAGCGAGAAGAACCGAGAAGGCAAGCGCACCGCCCGCGAGCGGATGCAGGAGCACCGGGCGGCCGAGGAGGTCTCCTCCCGGCGCAGGAAGAAGCTGATCGTGGGCGGTTCCGTGCTCACGGTGATCGCCGCCGCGGTGATCGTCGGCGTCGTGGTGCAGAACCAGCGCTCCAAGCCGGAGACGCCGACCGCCGCCCCGGCCGGGACGATCGGCGACAAGAACCTGGTCATCCCGGTCGGCGCGGGCAACGCGCCCGCCGTCCTGACGGTCTACGAGGACCCGCGCTGCCCCGCCTGCGGCGCCTTCGAGCGCGAGTTCTCGTCGACCATCGACCAGCTGGAGGACGGCGGGAAGATCTACACGAACTACCACATCGTGTCGTTCATCGACCGGGCCGCGGGGGGCAAGGGCTCCAGGACGGCCGCCAACGCGCTGGGCTGCGCCCAGAACGCCGGGCACTTCCGCGACTACCACGACGTGCTGTACCGCAACCAGCCGGACGAGACCAACGACGCCTTCGCCGACAAGGCCGTCCTGATCGGCCTGGCCAAGCAGGTCAACGGCCTGGACACGCCCGAGTTCCAGTCCTGCGTCAAGGAGAACAAGTTCGGTGGGTGGGTGTCCGCGGTGCAGCAGGACTTCGACAAGTCCAGCTTCAAGTCCACTCCCACGGTGCTGCTCAACGGCCAGCCGATCTACCCGAAGAACGGCAGCGAGGAGATCACCCCGGCGAACCTGGTGAAATGGGTGGACGCCGCGAACCAGGGCAAACAGCTGGGCACGGCGGGCTCGCACGGGCAGACGCCGGCGCCGACCAGCACCGCGTCGGAGGCGAACAACCCGTCGCCGACGGCCGGCTGAGCCCGTTCCGCCGCGCCGCCCCCTCCCCGTCCGGAGGGGGCGGCGCCGCCCGTTGTTCGATTTCTGTGACCCCAAGGGTGTCCGAGCGGGCCTTCGGACCCTGTAGCGTCGGAACTGCCATGGATATCGCCTACATTCCCAGCCCGTCGCGGGGCGTCCTGTACCTCGGACCGATCCCGCTGCGCGCCTACGCCTTCTGCATCATCCTCGGTGTCGTCGTCGCCGTCTGGCTCGGCAGCAAGCGCTGGGTCGCCAGGGGCGGCGCCAAGCACACCGTCGGCGACATCGCCGTGTGGGCCGTGCCCTTCGGCCTGGTCGGCGGCCGCCTGTATCACGTGATCACCGACGGCGGCCGACTGTACTTCGCCGAGGGGAAGAACCCCTGGGACGCCCTCAAGATCTGGGAGGGCGGCCTCGGCATCTGGGGCGCGGTCGCACTGGGCGCGGTCGGCGCCTGGATCGGCGCCCGACGCCGGGGCGTGCCGCTGCCCGCGTACGCCGACGCCATCGCGCCGGGCATCGCGCTCGCGCAGGCGCTGGGCCGCTGGGGCAACTACTTCAACCAGGAGCTGTACGGCCGGTCGACCACCCTGCCGTGGGGCCTGGAGATCAACAGGACGCTGCCCGACGGCGAAGTCGTGAAGGGCGTCTACCACCCGACCTTCCTGTACGAGTCGCTGTGGTGCGTCGGTGTCGCGCTGCTGGTGATCTGGGCGGACCGCCGGTTCAAGCTGGGCCACGGCCGGGTGTTCGCGCTGTACGTGGCCGCGTACACGGTGGGCCGGTTCTGGACCGAGTGGCTGCGGATCGACGAGGCGCACGTCTACCTCGGCCTCCGGCTGAACGACTGGGTGTCCATCGCGGTGTTCATCGGCGCCGTGGCGTACTTCGTGATCGTGGGGAAGAAGCGGCCCGGGCGGGAGGATCCGGCGAGCATCGATCCGGCCGCGCACGTGGCGGAGGACGCCCAGGCCGAGGGGAAGAGCGACGAGAAGGGCAGGGGGAAGCCGGTACCGCGCAAGCCCGCGGAGCCCGAGGACGAGAAGGTGGCCGCCGAAGCGGTCGGCGAGGACGCCAGGAACCCGATCTGACCTGGGACTTCCCCCGGCTGAGGCCACCCTTCGCGAGGTTTGCGAAGGGTGGCCTCAGTGGTGTTCGGACAGCCTTACTTTGCTGGAAATGCCCAGGTCAGACGGGCTACGTTCGGGGCTGACGAACGACGACGGAGGGGAACGACGATGAGTGCGATCGCTGTGGAAGCCGATGCCGGACACCAGCCCCGGATACCCGCGGCCGACCACCACCGGGATGTCAACGGCGGTTGGCTGCGGCCGGCCGTGTTCGGTGCGGTGGACGGGCTGGTGTCCAACTTCGCGCTGATGACCGGGGTGGTCGGCGGTGCGGCGTCCAACGGGACGGTGATCCTGACCGGGCTGGCGGGCCTGGCGGCCGGCGCCTGCTCGATGGCGGCGGGGGAGTACACCTCGGTGGCCTCGCAGCGGGAGCTGGTGCAGGCCGAGATCGAGGCCGAGCGGCTGGAGCTGAGCCGCAACCCGCACGGGGAGCTGGCCGAGCTGGCCCAGCTGTACGTCTCGCGCGGGGTGGACCCGGAGCTGGCCCACGAGGTGGCCCGGCAGCTGTCCGCGGACCCGGAGCTGGCCCTGGAGGTGCACGCCCGCGAGGAGCTGGGCATCGACCCGACCGAGCTGCCCTCGCCGCTGGTGGCGGCCGGCTCGTCGTTCCTGTTCTTCGCGCTCGGTGCGCTGCTGCCGCTGCTGCCGTACCTGCTGGGGGCGACCTCGCTGCTGCCCGCACTGCTTCTGGCGGGGGCCGGGCTGTTCCTGTGCGGCGCGGTGGTGGCCCGGGTGACGGCGCGCAGCTGGTGGTTCAGCGGGCTGCGGCAGCTGGTGCTGGGCAGTGCGGCGGCCGGGGTGACCTACCTGCTCGGGTGGCTGATCGGCGGCCACGTGGGGTGACCGGCAACCGTGCATGGTTATGCTGGACAGTGAGTGACGTTTCACACATGGGCATCGGGCAACGCCTGGCCTAGTCTCATCATTCGGGCCCCCGTGCCGCGGATTCGCAACCGCGGACGGGCTCCCGAGATGGATTCGCAGGCGCCCATGATCGGCTCCGGTGGCGATCCGGTTTCGCCCCTGTTTCAGGCCGTGGACGGTTGGGCACAATCGTCGGGACGTGCACTGTGGCACGTCCTCCTCACACAGCCCCTGACCAGCGCATCATCCCGCCATGTGGACGGGGTATTCCGCTTCTCGGGATCACGGGCATCATGTAACTTGCACGACACCGCACCATCGCATCAGGGCCAACGTCGTCCCTCCTTGCACCACTTGCCGAAAGACGACGACGGGAGAGCCGATGCTGTCTGCATCCATGCACTCCGCCAACGAGCCCCAGGCCGGCGCCGCCCGCCGGCCGTACGCGCTCGTGCCGGATGCGCGACCTGCTGCCCAGGGCCTGTACGACCCGCGGAACGAGCACGACGCCTGTGGCGTCGGTTTCGTCGCCACACTGACCGGCATCGCCGACCACACCATCGTCGAGCAGGCGTTGAACGTCCTGCGCAACCTGGAGCACCGCGGCGCCACCGGCGCCGAGCCGGACTCCGGTGACGGTGCGGGCATCCTGACCCAGATCCCGGACGCCTTCCTGCGCGGGAAGGTCTCCTTCGAACTCCCGGCGGCCGGGTCCTACGCCGTCGGCATCGCCTTCCTGCCGGACACGGACGAGGCCGACGCCGCCGTCGCGCGGATCGAGTCCATCGCCGCCGAAGAGGGGCTGACCGTCCTCGGCTGGCGCGACGTGCCGGTCACCCCGGACCTGCTCGGTGCCACCGCGCGCAGCGTGATGCCGCGGTTCCGCCAGCTCTTCCTCGCGTCGGAGCCCGCCGGGCAGGGCCCGGCCGGTGACGGCAAGGCCGGCATCGAGCTGGACCGGGTCGCCTTCGTGGTCCGCAAGCGCGCCGAGCGCGAGGCCGGGGTGTACTTCCCGTCGCTGTCCGCGCGCACCATCGTCTACAAGGGCATGCTGACCACCGGCCAGCTGGAGCCCTTCTTCCCCGACCTGTCGGACCGCACCTACGCCTCCGCCATCGGCCTGGTGCACTCGCGGTTCTCCACCAACACCTTCCCGAGCTGGCCGCTCGCCCACCCGTACCGCTTCGTCGCGCACAACGGCGAGATCAACACGGTCAAGGGCAACCGCAACTGGATGCGGGCCCGGGAGTCGCAGCTGGCCACCGACCTCATCCCCGCCAACAGGAACGGGCAGGGCCTGGAGCGGATCTTCCCGATCTGCACCCCGGAGCACTCCGACTCCGCCTCCTTCGACGAGGTCCTGGAACTGCTCCACCTCGGCGGCCGCTCGCTGCCGCACTCGGTGCTGATGATGATCCCGGAGGCGTGGGAGAACCACGCCACCATGAACCCGGCCCGCCGCGCCTTCTACCAGTACCACTCCAACCTGATGGAGCCCTGGGACGGCCCGGCCTGCGTCACCTTCACCGACGGCACCCAGATCGGCGCCGTGCTCGACCGCAACGGCCTGCGCCCGGCCCGGTACTGGATCACCGAGGACGGCCTGGTCGTCCTCTCCTCCGAGGTCGGCGTGCTCGACATCGACCAGGAGAAGGTCGCCAAGAAGGGCCGCCTCCAGCCCGGCCGGATGTTCCTGGTGGACACCGCCGAGGGCCGGATCGTCGAGGACGAGGAGATCAAGTCCGCCCTCGCCGCCGAGCACCCGTACGAGGAGTGGGTCGGCGCCGGGCAGATCCAGCTCGCCAAGCTGCCCGAGCGCGAGCACATCGCGCACACCCACGCCTCCGTCACCCGCCGCCAGCAGACCTTCGGGTACACCGAGGAGGAGCTGCGGGTCATCCTCGCGCCGATGGCGCGCACCGGCGCCGAGGCGCTCGGCTCGATGGGCACCGACTCGCCGATCGCCGCGCTGAGCGAGCGGCCGCGCCTGCTGTTCGACTACTTCGTGCAGCTCTTCGCGCAGGTCACCAACCCGCCGCTGGACGCCATCCGCGAGGAACTCGTCACCTCGCTGCTGTCCAACCTCGGCCCCGAGGGCAACCTGCTGGCCGCCGAGTCCGCCTCCTGCCGCTCGGTCGGCATCACCTTCCCGGTGATCGACAACGACGAGCTGGCCAAGCTCGTCCACATCAACGCCGACGGCGACCAGCCCGGCCTCAAGGCCGTCACGCTCTCCGGCCTCTACAAGGTCGCCTCCGGCGGCGAGGGCCTGGCCTCCCGGCTGGCCGCGATCGCCGCCGAGGCCGACGCCGCGATCGCCGACGGCGCCCGGATCATCGTGCTCTCCGACCGGCACTCGGACGCCGAGCACGCGCCGATCCCCTCGCTGCTGCTCACCTCGGCCGTTCACCACCACCTGATCCGCACCAAGCAGCGCACCCAGGTGTCGCTGCTGGTCGAGGCGGGCGACGTCCGCGAGGTGCACCACGTCGCGCTGCTGATCGGCTACGGCGCCGGGGCGGTCAACCCGTACCTGGCGATGGAGTCGGTCGAGGACCTGGTCGCCCAGGGCACGTATCTGAACGAGGGGGGCATCGCGGGCGTCGAGCCCGAGAAGGCGATCCGGAACCTGATCAGGGCGCTCGGCAAGGGCGTGCTCAAGGTCATGTCCAAGATGGGCATCTCGACCGTCGCCTCCTACCGCGGCGCCCAGGTCTTCGAGGCCATCGGCCTCTCCCAGGACCTGGTCGACGGCTACTTCGCCGGCACCACCACCAAGCTCGGCGGCATCGGCCTGGAGGAGATCGCCCGCGAGACGGCCGCCCGGCACGCCAAGGCGTACCCGGCCTCCGGCATCCCGGCCGCGCACCGCGCGCTGGAGATCGGCGGCGAGTACCAGTGGCGCCGCGAGGGCGAGCCGCACCTGTTCGACCCGGACACCGTCTTCCGGCTCCAGCACTCCACCCGCAACCGCCGGTACGACATCTTCAAGCAGTACACGGACCGGGTGAACGAGCAGTCCGAGCGGCTGATGACGCTGCGCGGTCTGTTCCAGCTGGACGGCCTCGGGCGGGAGCCGGTCCCGGTCGAGGAGGTCGAACCGGTCTCCGAGATCGTCAAGCGCTTCTCCACCGGCGCCATGTCGTACGGCTCGATCTCGCGCGAGGCGCACGAGACCCTGGCCATCGCGATGAACCGCCTCGGCGGCAAGTCCAACACCGGCGAGGGCGGCGAGGACCCGGAGCGGCTGTACGACCCGGAGCGCCGCTCGGCGATCAAGCAGGTCGCCTCCGGCCGGTTCGGCGTCACCTCCGAGTACCTCGTCAACGCGGACGACATCCAGATCAAGATGGCCCAGGGCGCCAAGCCCGGCGAGGGCGGCCAGCTGCCCGGCCACAAGGTGTACCCGTGGGTCGCCAGGACCCGGCACTCCACCCCGGGTGTCGGCCTGATCTCGCCGCCGCCGCACCACGACATCTACTCCATCGAGGACCTGGCGCAGCTGATCCACGACCTCAAGAACGCCAACCCCGCGGCCCGCATCCACGTGAAGCTGGTGTCCGAGGTCGGCGTCGGGACGGTCGCCGCGGGTGTGTCCAAGGCGCACGCGGACGTCGTCCTGGTGTCGGGGCACGACGGCGGGACGGGCGCCTCGCCGCTCACCTCGCTGAAGCACGCGGGCGGGCCCTGGGAGCTCGGGCTCGCGGAGACCCAGCAGACGCTGCTGCTCAACGGGCTGCGCGACCGCATCGTCGTCCAGACCGACGGCCAGCTGAAGACCGGCCGCGACGTGGTGATCGCCGCGCTGCTCGGCGCCGAGGAGTTCGGCTTCGCGACCGCCCCGCTGGTGGTCTCCGGCTGCATCATGATGCGCGTCTGCCACCTGGACACCTGCCCGGTCGGCGTCGCCACCCAGAATCCGGTGCTGCGCGAGCGGTTCTCCGGCAAGCCCGAATTCGTGGTCAACTTCTTCGAGTTCATCGCCGAGGAGGTCCGGGAGATCCTGGCCTCGCTGGGCTTCCGCTCGATCGAGGAGGCCGTCGGCCACGCCGAGCACATCGACGCCCGCGCCGCGATCGACCACTGGAAGGCGGCCGGGCTGGACCTCGCCCCGCTGTTCCACGTGCCGGCGCTGCCCGAGGGCGCCGCCCGGCACCGCACCACCACCCAGGACCACGCGCTGGACAAGGCCCTGGACAACCAGCTGATCGCGCTGGCCGAGGACGCCCTGGAGCGCGGCGACACCGTCCGCATCCAGCTGCCGATCCGCAACGTCAACCGCACGGTCGGCACCATGCTCGGCCACGAGGTGACCAAGCGGTACCGGGGCGAGGGCCTGCCGGAGGGGACCATCGACGTCACCTTCACCGGCTCCGCCGGGCAGTCCTTCGGCGCGTTCCTGCCGCGCGGCGTGACGCTGCGCCTGGAGGGCGACGCCAACGACTACGTCGGCAAGGGCCTCTCGGGCGGCGTGGTCGTCGTCCGCCCGGCCCGCGAGGCGGCGGCCATCGGCAACGACGCGCAGAACCACGTCATCGCCGGCAACACCATCGGCTACGGCGCCACCTCGGGCCGCGTCCACCTGCGAGGCAAGGCCGGCGAGCGCTTCGCCGTCCGCAACTCCGGGGCCACCCTGGTGGTCGAAGGCGTGGGCGACCACGGCCTGGAGTACATGACCGGCGGCCGGGTCGTCGTCCTCGGCGAGACCGGACGCAACCTCGCGGCGGGCATGTCCGGCGGCATCGCGTACGTCCTGGACCTGCGCCCCGCGAACGTCAACGACGGCATGGTGGGCATCGAGGCCCCCACCGCCGCCGACCGCGACTGGCTGCGCGAGACCGTGCAGCAGCACTACGAGGAGACCGGCTCCACCGTCGCCGCCGAACTCCTGGCGGACTGGGGCAGTGGGGTCTCCCGCTTCTCCAAGATCATGCCGACCGACTACAAGGCAGTGCTCGCCGCCAAGGACGCCGCTGAGCGCGATGGCCTCTCCGAGGCCGAGACCACTCGCAAGATGATGGAGGCGGCTAATGGCTGACCCCAAGGGCTTCCTGACCACGCCCAAGCAGCCGGCGGAGCGCCGCCCGGTCGACGTCCGGATCAAGGACTGGAACGAGGTCTACGTCGAGCGCAGCCTCCTGCCGATCATCACCAAGCAGGCCGGCCGCTGCATGGACTGCGGCATCCCGTTCTGCCACAACGGCTGCCCGCTCGGAAACCTCATCCCCGAGTGGAACGACCTGGCCTACCGGGACGACTTCGCCGGGGCGATCGAACGGCTGCACGCCACCAACAACTTCCCGGAGTTCACGGGCCGCCTGTGCCCGGCCCCGTGCGAGTCCGCGTGCGTCCTCGGCATCAACCAGGACGCGGTGACCATCAAGAACGTCGAGGTCACCATCATCGACAAGGCCTGGGACCGGGGTGGGGTCACCCCGCAGGTGCCCGAGCGGCTGTCCGGCAAGACCGTCGCCGTGGTGGGCTCCGGCCCGGCCGGCCTCGCCGCCGCCCAGCAGCTCACCCGGGCCGGGCACACCGTGGTGGTGTACGAGCGGGCCGACCGGATCGGCGGACTGCTGCGCTACGGCATCCCCGAGTTCAAGATGGAGAAGCGCCACATCAACCGCCGCATCGAGCAGATGCGGGCGGAGGGCACCCGGTTCCGCACCGGCGTGCACGTCGGCGAGGACATCACCGGGCAGCAGCTGCGCGAGCGCTTCGACGCCGTGGTGGTCGCGGCCGGCGCCACGACCGCCCGCGACCTGCCGGTGCCCGGGCGCGAGCTCAAGGGCGTGTACCAGGCCATGGAGTACCTGCCGCTGGCCAACAAGGTGCAGGAGGGCGACTTCGTCGAGTCGCCGATCAGCGCCAAGGGCAAGCACGTGGTGGTGATCGGCGGCGGCGACACCGGCGCGGACTGCGTCGGCACCGCGCACCGGCAGGGGGCGGCCTCCGTCACCCAGCTGGAGATCATGCCGCGGCCCGGCGAGGAGCGGCCCGGCCACCAGCCGTGGCCGACCATGCCGATGACGTACAAGGTCACCTCCGCGCACGAGGAGGGCGGCGAGCGGATCTACTCCGTCAGCACCACCCACTTCAGCGGCGACGAGGACGGCAACGTCCGGGAACTGCACCTGGTCGAGGTGGAGTTCAAGGACGGCCGGTTCGAGCCGGTGCCGGGCACCGAGCGGGCCGTCCCGGCGCAGCTGGTCACCCTGGCCATGGGCTTCACCGGGACGGACGTGAGGAACGGGCTGGTCGAGCAGCTGGGAGTGGACCTCGACGCGCGCGGTAACATTGCCCGCGATGGCCGGTTCGCCACCAATGTCGATGGCGTGTACGTCTGCGGAGACGCCGGCCGTGGCCAGTCGTTGATCGTCTGGGCCATCGCGGAGGGCCGTTCGGCCGCCGCCGCGGTGGACGGATACCTGGGCGGCAAGACCCCGCTTCCGGCCCCGATCCGGCCCACGGACCGCCCCCTGGTGGTCTGACGGGCGGACGGTCCCGACCGGCCCCCACCGAACGCCCGGCGCCGCATCGCCGGGAGCTCAACCCGCTGCCCCCGCCAGTGTCGCCGGGCCAACGCGGTCTCCTGGCGCCTGCCCTCTTCCCCGACCAGTTGGAGGGCGGGCGCCGTCGCGTTCTCCGGGGAAGGTCCGCTCGGCTTGCGGCGATCGGGAGGCGTCGGAGCACACCGGGGGAGACGACCGGGCGCGGCCCCGGGGTTGCGTCAACCGTCGGACAAACGTGCGAAGTTGTCCGAGGCCCGGCGTGATCCCGAACAGTAGGCTGTTGTTCGTCGGTGCCAGGTGGCAGACTGCCGCCGACGGCCGGGGGGCTGGGCTAGTGCGGAGGTTGACTTCGATGGGCACGACTCAGGCAGGCGGGGGCGCCACCGTACGGCGGCTGCTGCTCGGCACACAGCTGCGCAAGCTCCGCGAGGCCAGAGGCGTCAGCCGGGAGGAGGCCGGGTACTCGATCCGGGCCTCCGAGTCCAAGATCAGCCGGATGGAGCTCGGCAGGGTCGGCTTCAAGGAGCGCGACGTGGCCGACCTGCTGACCCTGTACGGGGTCGAGGCCGAGCAGGAGCGCGCCACCGTCCTCGGGCTGCTGCACGATGCCAACGCCAGCTCCTGGTGGCACGAGTACGGGGACGTGCTGCCCGGCTGGTTCCAGAACTACCTGGGGCTGGAGGAGGCCGCGGCCGAGATCCGCAGCTACGAGGTCCAGTTCGTCCACGGGCTGCTCCAGACCGCCGACTACGCCCGGGCAGTGGTCACCGCCGGCGGCCACGCCAACGGGCCGGAGGAGATCGAGCGCCGGGTCGACGTACGGCTCAGGCGGCAGGCGGTGCTGACCGGCGAGCAGGCACCGCAACTGGTCGCGGTGCTGGACGAGGCCGCGCTGCGCCGGCCCTGGGGCGGGCCGGAGCAGATGCGCGGCCAGCTGGACCGGCTGCTGGAGCTCGGCGAGCTGCCCAACGTCCGGCTCCAGGTGCTGCCGCTGGGCAACGCCGGGCTGAGCGCGGAGAGCGGCGCCTTCACCGTCCTGGGCTTCGCCGAGGCCGAGTTGGCGGACGTCGTGTACCTGGAGCAGTTCACCACCGCGCTCTACCTCGACAAACCCGCCGAGGTGGCCGAGTACCGGCAGGCGATGGACGACCTGGTCGCCGACAGCCTGAGCCCGGAGCGGACCCGTGAACTTCTGCAAGCGGTGCGCCAGGAGTTGTAGTACGTCAGTACGATGAATTTCCATCAGGTCGGTGCATGAGAGGGATCAGATGTCGTACTTCTCCGAGTTGGCGCTGCAGTACATCGATGGTGAGTGGCGCACTGGCAGTGGCTCCTGGGACATCGTGGACGTCGACCCCTACACCGGCGACAAGCTCGCCACCATCACCGTCGCCACCATCGCCGAGGTCGATCTGGCCTACCGCGCCGCCGAGCGCGCCCAGAAGGAGTGGGCCGCCACCAACCCGTACCAGCGGCGGCTGGTGTTCGAGCGCGCGCTGCGACTGCTGGAGGACCGTGAGCCGGAGATCGTCCGGGCGATCATGACCGAGCTCGGCGGCACCGCGCTGAAGGCGGGCTTCGAGCTGTCGCTGGTCAAGGACGTGCTGCGGGAGTGCCTGCACCTGTCGGTGGCCTCCGAGGGCCGGCTGCTGGCCTCGCCCGCCCCGGGCCGGGAGAACCGGCTCTACCGGCTGCCGGTCGGCGTGGTCGGCGTGATCAGTCCGTTCAACTTCCCGCTGTTCCTGGCGCTCAAGGCCGTCGGCCCGGCGCTCGCGCTCGGCAACGGCGTCGTCCTCAAGCCGCACCAGGAGACCCCGGTGGTCGGCGGCGGGCTGATCGCGAAGCTCTTCGAGGACGCGGGGCTGCCGCCCGGCCTGCTGAACGTGGTGGTCACCGACATCGCCGAGATCGGCGACAGCTTCATCGAGCACCCGGTGCCCAAGGTGATCTCCTTCACCGGCTCCGACAAGGTCGGCCGGCACGTCGCCACCGTCGCCGCCGCGCACTTCAAGCGGACGGTCCTGGAGCTCGGCGGCAACAGCGCGCTGATCGTGCTGGACGACGCCGACGTGGACCACGCCGTGGACGCCGCGGTGTTCAGCCGCTTCGTCCACCAGGGGCAGGTCTGCATGGCCGCCAACCGGGTGCTGGTGGACCGCGGCATCGAGGCCGAGTTCACCGAGAAGTTCGTCGCCAAGGTCGCCTCGCTCACCGTCGGCGACCCGAAGGACCCGGCCACCCACATCGGTCCGCTGATCAACTCCGTCCAGGCCGACGTCCTCTCCGCCCAGGTCGACCAGGCGGTCGCGGCCGGCGCCACCGCGCTGCTGCGCGGCAGCACGGTCGGCAGCCTGATGGCGCCGACGGTGCTCACCGGCCTGGCGGAGGACGCGCCGATCCTGCGGAACGAGCTCTTCGGCCCGGTCGTGCTGCTGGTGCCCTTCGAGGGCGAGGACGAGGCCGTGCGGCTCGCCAACAACACGCCGTTCGGGCTCAGCGGCGCGGTGCACACCGCGAACATCGAGCGCGGCGTGAAGCTCGCCCAGCGGATCGAGACCGGCATGATCCACGTCAACGGCGGCACCATCGCCGACGAGCCGGGCGTGCCCTTCGGCGGCGAGAAGAACTCCGGCGTCGGCCGCCTCAACGGCGAGTCCACGGTGGACGCCTTCACCACCCTGAAGTGGATCTCCGTCCAGCACGAGCGCGCGGTCTTCCCCTTCTGATCCGGGGGTGCCGAACGCGCGGGTCTCCTGGCGGCAGCCGCCGGGAGGCCCGCGCTGCCTGACCGTTCAGGCCGGGTGGCGGATCAGGCCGTCGGTGGCGAGTTCGAAGCCGAAGGGGGCCGGGATCGGGACAAGATCGCCGAACTCACCGTTGCGAGCCGTCCGACAGCGGCCGGTTCGACGGGGAGACGGTCTCCACCGGACAGGCCGAAAGGCCGTCGCCGGCGGGGCGACGGCCTTTCGGCGAGGACTGTCGGTCAGAAGACCGGCTGGCCGGCGCGGACGAGGCGCCAGGAGTCGGTGAAGAAGTCGGCGGGGTCGATGGTGCCCTTGGCCTTCACCCAGGCGATCATGGTGTTGCGGATCTCGTCGGAGTTCGACCAGACCATCTTGGCCTTGGCGACGTGCGGGAAGTTGCCGCCGCCGTTGGCGCGGTAGTTGTTGACGGCGAGGACGAACTCGGCGGCCGGGTCGATCGGCTTGCCCTGGAAGGACAGGTTGACGATCCGCTGGCCCTTCGGCTGGGCGATGTCGATGTCGTAGCTCAGGCCGTAGACCGAGTCGTAGTTGTAGTCCGGGGTGGCCTCGGCGCCGGTCAGGGCCTCCTTGTCGACCGGGGCACCCGGGGCGAGCTGGTTGTAGTACTTGACCGAGTACTCCAGGTAGTCCTTGAGCTGGGCGCCCGTCAGGATGCGGGCCTCCAGGGTGTTCTCGTAGATGTAGAGGCCCGCGGCGTCGCGCAGCTTGACCTGGCCGGACGGGATCAGGGCGGTGCGGTTGAACGGGGCGGCCTGGGCCAGCACCGGGAGGTTGGCGTACTGCCCGCCCGCCAGCGCGGCCTTGACGGCGTCGGCCTGGACCTTGCCGATCAGGTCGATGATCGGGGTGGCCTTGAAACGGGCGTCGGCGATCGACAGCTCGATCTTGCTGGTGCCGATGTTCTGGTTGACGTACGCGACGACCTTCTTGTGCTGCTGGGTGATCGCGTTGGTGATCTCCGGGTTCTCCGGCACGGTGTTGGAGTTCAGCAGCCGGGAGGAGACCGAGGCGACCTTCCAGACGCCGCCCGCGAACTCGACCTCGAAGTCGAAGCAGGTCAGCCGCTGGCCGTAGCAGAGCGGCTCGGAGAGCACGACCGTCCTGCCGGTCTTCTTGTTGACGACCAGGCGCTGCGCGATCTCCTTGTGGGCGTGGCCCACCAGCACCGCGTCGATGTCGGGGACGGTCTCCGCCAGCGCCACCGAGGCGTTCTCGGCCCAGGGCAGCTGGTCGCCCCAGGTGGTCGCCTCGTCGCAGCCGGAGTGCGAGGAGACCACGATGACGTCCGCGCCCGCCGCCTTCATCCGCGGCACCCAGGTGGCGGCGGTCTCGACGATGCCCGGGAAGACCATCTTGCCGCTGACGTTGGCCTTGTCCCAGATCGCGATGCCGGGGTTGGTGAGGCCGAGGATGCCGACCTTCACCGGACGGCCCCCGCCCAGGCGCAGCTCCTTGATCACGTACGGCTTGAAGGCCGGCTTCTCGTTCTTCGCGTTCAGCGCGTTGGCACCCAGCAGCGGGAACTCCAGCTGGTCCTGGTAGGCCTTCAGGAGCGGGATGCCGTAGTTGAACTCGTGGTTGCCGAGTGCGGCGGCGTCGTACTCCATGAGGTTCATGGCGACGGCCATCGGGTGGTCCGGCACGGTGTTGGCCTCGGTGTCGATCGACTCGATCCGGGCGTAGTAGTAGGACAGCTGGGTGCCCTGGATGGTGTCGCCGGCGTCGATCAGCAGGCAGCGGTCCCAGCCCTTCTCCTCACGCACCTGGTTGGCCAGGGTGGAGATCTTGGCGAGGCCGACCGCGTTGTGGGCCTTGTCGGTGTACTCGGCGTCGGTGAAGTAGTCCCAGTTGAGCACCCGGCCGTGCAGATCGGTGGTGCCCATGACGGTGAAGGCCTGCTTGTGCGGGTTGCGCTGCTGGCCCTTGGCGGCCGCCGTGTCCGGCTGAGCGGCCGCGGCGGAGGGGGCGGCGGCCAGGGCGGCACCACCGGCCAGGGCGGCGCCGGCGGCGGTGGCGGCGGACCGGGTGACGAAGTCACGGCGGTTCAGGGGCATGGACGACTCTCCCGAGTGGGAACGACGGCGGATGGACCGTCAACTGGCATTCGTTGGCAAGTGTGCGTGTACGCGTCGACGCGCGTAGAAGGACGCGCGTAGAAGTGTGCCGTGCGGGCCGGGGTGCTGGATAGCCCCCGGACCTGTCCAGGAGGTGAGATCTTGGCGACTCGTTCGTGACGGGAACGGGGGAGGTCCGGGGTGGTAGGGCGGACGGTGGGTCAGGACAGTTCGCCCATCAACCGGTCGACCTCGTGGCCCAGCCGGAGCGCCGGGTCCGGATCGTCCGGCCCCGCCCAGGGCTGCCAGGTCCGTGCCCGCAGGTAACCGGCCACCGCGACCGGCAGCCGGTGCCGGACGATCCGCTCCGCCTTCGGGCCCGGCCCGGCCTCGCGCAGCGCCGCCAGCAGGCCGTCCACCCCGGCCGAGGGCGGCAGCGGCACGCTGTCCAGGTACGCGGCCAGCGCCACCAGCTCCGGGTCGGGTGCGGGGGCCGGCTCCGGCTCGGACAGCGCACGCGGCGGCTCCCCGTGCTCCGGCACCTGCGACCCGGGACCGTCCGCCTGCCCTTGGCGCGTCGTTTCCGGGCGGGGCTCCGGGGCGGGCGTCAGCAGCGCGCCCACCCCGTACAGCCCGGCCACGACCCCCGGCCACCAGGCCCCGCCCAGCCCGGCGAAGTGCAGCCCCAGGCCGACCGCGCCGCCCGCGCAGCCGACCAGGTTCCGGGCCGACTCCAGGTAGCGCAGCACCCGGGGGCCGAACCCGTCACTGGTAGCCACGGATCTCCTCGAACACCCCGTCCAGCGAGCCCGTCCCGTCGAACAGCTTGCCGCCGCTCAGGTCCGCGATCCCCTGGAGCTGGTTCACCGCCGCCTCCCCGAACTTGATCGGGAACACCGGGATCGACTTCTCCCCGGCCGGCAGCGCGTCGTGGAAGCGCTTGAAGTCACCGTCCGTCGCGCCGGCGTTGCTCTCGCCGTCGGTCATCAGCACGATCGAGGTGAACCGGTCGTCGCCGGCCGCCGCCTGCTGGCGCTCGATCACCCGGTACGCCTCCTCCAGCGAGGAGTACACCGCCGTGCCGCCCGAGGCGGCCAGCGACTGCACGTCCGCGTCGATCGACGCCAGCTCCGCCTGCGGGCCCGGCTGACTGCCGGTGGCCGGCACCACGTGGGTCTTGGTCCACTTCACCGAGGAGGCGAAGGAGAGCAGCGTGATCTCCTCGCGGTCGCGGAAGCGGCGCACCCCGCGGGTGTCGTCCGCCCCGGTCAGCCGACCCAGCGCGGTCTTCAGCGCGGCGATCCGCGGGCCCTCCATCGAGCCCGAGGTGTCCAGCACGTACACCGTCCGGGACGGGCGGCGCAGCTCGTTCTGGTACGCGGCCAGCAGGCCGTCCGCGACCGCCCTGGTGCCCGGGAACGGCAGCTCCTTGCGACGGTCCGTGGGCAGCCCGGCGGCCGGGGCCACGCCCGCCGTCACCGGACGGCGCAGCGTCACCTCGGAGATGCGTTTCTGCACGTCCTCCTTGAGCAGGTACGTGGTCAGCCGCTGGAAGGAGTCGCGCTGCTCCGGCGCGGCGGAGGACATCAGCGAGAGCGGGTAGTCCGCCGACACCACGCCGTCCACCGGCCGCACCACGGTCAGCTGCTGCTGCGGCGGCAGCGTCTTGTTCAGCGACAGCAGCACCGACTCGTAGTTCACCAGTGCGCCCACCACGCCCGACTCGGCCCGGGTGTACGCCTGCGCCAGCCAGCCGGAGGAACCGGAGGTCAGCTTCTGGCCCTTGAAGAACTCCTTCAGCTGCGGGCTCGCCTTCTGCACGTCCGCGTCGGTCAGCGCCGCGCCCGCGCCGGAGAAGGCCGAGGCCACCGCGACGAGCGTGGAGAAGCCCGAGTTGGAGCGGGACGGGTCGGCCATCCCGTACGGCAGCTTGCCGGCCGCGGCCGCGTCGCCGACCTGCGCCCAGGTGACCTTCGAGCCGTCGCCCCAGCCGAGTTCGCCGAGCGCCGAGGAACGCACCCCGATCGCCACCGGCGAGACCATCACCGGGGTCTCGGAGACCACCTTGGACTTGCCCGCCGGATCGAGTCGCAGGTACTGGTTGGACGGGAACCACACGGCGTCGTACTTGCCGTCGGCCCGGCCCGAGGAGACGGTGTCCGCGCCGTCCAGGGAGCCCGTCCAGGAGAACTGCACGGTCACCCCGGTGGCCTTCCGCGCGTCCTCCAGGACCGGTGCCAGGTCCTGGAGTTCACTGCCGGCCAGGACGCGCAGCACCCCGGGGCGGGCCGTCTCGGCGGGCGGGTCGGTGGGCTTGGGGCCGGGGCCGGTGCCGCCGGAGGAGGTGCAGGCGGTGGCCGCGGCGAGCACGGCGGCCAGCGCGGCCACGATCCGGCCGCGGCGTTTCGTCGGGATGGTCACTTGGTCCCCTTCGCCGCGGCGGTCAGCTTGATCAGGTTGTCCAGCGAGGGCAGGGTCGCCTGCTTGACCTTGGCGGCGGTCAGATCGGGTGCGAAGGTCGGTTTCTTGTCCCGCATCAGGTTCGCGAAGGCCTCCGGCTTGGCCTGCGGCCGGAGCCCGAACCGGGCCTCCAGACCGCGCAGCACCTCGTTGTTCTGGAGGACGTCGGCGAGCTTGCGGCCGTTGTCGGTGTGGGCCACGACGGTGTGGTCCGAGTAGACCGTGGTGTCCGGGTACAGCACCACCATGTCCCCGGTGGGCTTGCCCTGCAGCGACAGGGCGGCGGCCTGCGACTCGTACGCGAAGATCAGCGGGCTGCCGATCCCCGCGCCGAAGTCCCGGAACGGCTCGTCGCTGCTGCTCTTCTGAATGCCCTGCAGCGCGTTCGCGGTGTGCAGGACGTCCTTGACGGCGGCGACACCGGTGTCGTCCGACACCACCTGGTGGTTGTTCGCGATGTAGGAGAGCAGCGCGAGGTACATCGCGCCGGAGGACGAGCTCTCCGGATCGGTGGTGGTCACGAAGAGCTGGCCGGACAGCTCGGGGTGCTCTCGGGCGCCGGCCAGGTCCTCCCATCTGCGGCCGCTCTTCAGCGCGTTGACGTACTCGTCCATCCGGAACGTCCAGACGCCGGTGGCGGTGTCCACGTCGGCCAGCTTGTTGTTCCTCAGGACCTGGGCCACCGGCTCGTGGGCCACGATCACCAGCGGCGAGTAGAACGGCACCATCGGGGAGTCCTGCAGCTTCCAGATGCGCTGGATCTCCCGCGCCGGTGCGGCGCTCGCCGGGAAGGCGAAGTCCAGCCCCGGGGTCTTGTCCGCCTGGTCGCTCATCGTCCAGGAGCCGGTCGAGTCGGTCCGGACGTCCAGGCCCTGCTTCGCCAACTCGGCCTTGACATCCGGGTTGTCGAAGAAGGCGCGCTTCTCCGAGCCGATCAGGCCGGTGACGGTGACCGTCTTGGTGGTGTCCTTCTTCGGGTCGTCGGGGATCAGCGCGAAGGCGACCCCGCCCAGCAGGGCCAGGGCCGCAACCACTCCCAGTGCGCGTCGCATGCCGAACGCCTCCCCCTCGTCCGCTACTTCGTCCGGGTGGTCACCCGGGGCGCCCGGGCAGCCACCCGGGGGTGACGAGCGTCCCGCCGGGCGGGGAGCGGTGGCGGAAGCGGCGGTGAACCGCGGGTGAACACCCCTTCACGGAATTGCATCGGCGGGTGGCTCGGCGGGCGTGCGGGAGGGGCGTGGGGAGGGGCGCTCGCACAGCGGTCCGAGGATGTGTCAGATTGTTCAACTGGCCTTATGGCAACGGTCATCCCGCAGTCCGGACCCGCGTCGTGGTTACGCACCGGTAATGCCTAGTCTCAGCACTATGCGCCGAGCAAAAATCGTCTGTACCCTCGGGCCCGCCACCGACTCGTACGACCAGATCAAGTCCCTGGTCGACGCCGGGATGGACATCGCCCGACTGAACCTCAGCCACGGCACGCACGCCGAGCACGAGGAACGCTACCGCCGCGTCCGCAAGGCCGCCGACGAGACCGGCCGCAGCGTCGGCATCCTCGTCGACCTTCAAGGCCCGAAGATCCGGCTCGACACCTTCGCCCACGGGCCGGTACTTCTCGAACGCGGCGACGAGTTCACCATCTCCACCGACAAGGGCGTCGTGGGGGACAAGGACCGCTGCGGAACCACCTATTCCGGGCTCGCCGGGGACGTCACCCGCGGTGAGCGCATCCTGGTCGACGACGGCCGGGTCACCCTGGAGGTCGTCGCCGTCGACGGGCCGCACGTGCGGTGCCTGGTCATCGAGGGCGGCCTGGTCTCCGACCACAAGGGCCTCAACCTGCCCGGCATCGCCGTCTCCGTCCCCGCACTCGGCGACAAGGACGTCGCCGACCTGCGGTGGGCGCTGCGGACCGGGGCCGACCTCATCGCGCTCTCGTTCGTCCGCAGCGGGCGGGACATCGAGGACGTCCACCGGATCATGGCGGAGGAGGGGCGCCACGTCCCGGTGATCGCCAAGATCGAGAAGCCGCAGGCGGTGGAGAACCTGGAGTCCGTCGTCGACGCCTTCGACGGGATCATGGTGGCCCGCGGCGACCTGGGCGTGGAGATGCCCCTCGAACAGGTCCCGCTGGTCCAGAAGCGCGCCATCAAGCTGGCCCGCCGCAACGCCAAGCCGGTCATCGTGGCGACCCAGATGCTCGACTCGATGATCAACGCCTCCCGGCCGACCCGCGCGGAGGCCTCCGACGTCGCCAACGCCGTCCTGGACGGCACGGACGCGGTGATGCTCTCCGGGGAGACCTCGGTGGGCAAGTACCCGGTCGAGACGGTCAAGACGATGGCCCGGATCGTCGAGGCCGCCGAGACCGACATCCTCGCCGCGGGCCTCCCGCCGCTCACCACCGGCAGCAAGCCGCGGACCCAGGGCGGCGCCGTCGCCCGCGCGGCCGCCGAGATCGGCGACTTCCTGCACGCCAAGTACCTCGTCGCCTTCACCCAGTCCGGCGACACCGCCCGCCGGCTGACCCGCTACCGCTCGCCGATTCCGGTGCTCGCCTTCACCTACGAACCGGCCGTACGCAGCCAACTCGCCCTCACCTGGGGCGTGGAGACCTTCCTCGGCCCGTTCGCCCCGACGACGGACCAGATGGTCGAACAGGTCGACGCGGCGCTGCTCTCGCTCGGCCGCTGCCAGAAGGGCGACATCGTCGTCATCACGGCGGGCTCGCCCCCCGGCCTGGCCGGCTCCACCAACCTCGTCCGCGTCCACCACGTGGGGACGCTGGACGTCTGAGTGGGATTCCACCGGGCGGCATCCCCCGTGTGAGGGATGCCGCCCGCGCGCTGGTCCGGGTGAGAATCAGTGGGATGAGCGACCACCACCACGCACTCTGGTGCGACCTCCGCGAGGAGGTCCTCAGCCGCCCCGGCGCCGGCGCGGCCTACGAGGCCGCCAGGGCCCGCTTCGAACGCGAGGAGCAGCAAGGGGAGGAGGAGCCCGAGGACGCCTGAGCCGTCAGTACTTGGGCCCGATGTGGGCGTCCATGAGGGCCACGGAGTCCTTGCGGGCGATGGAGATGTTGAAGCCGCCGTTGGACCGGGAGGCGTGCTTCCACTGGACGCCGACGGCGTCGAGGGTGGCGGTGAAGAGACCGACGATGTCGGTCGAGGTGTTGGTGAAGAAGTAACGCGGGTACTCGTAGCGCTTCTTGACGCCGCCGACCGTGCGGGTCGCCCAGTTGGTGATGCGGCAGCCGTCGGAGTGGATCAGGCCGCGTAAGAACTCCCAGGGGTGGGTGTCCACGATCTCCTGCTGCCAGGGTGCGAGGGCGATCTGTCGCAGGCGCTTCGGGCCGGGGCCGTGCTGGGGGAAGAGGCAGGGCCAGTGCTTGCTGGTGCTGACGACGCTCGTGCAGCCGGGGGCCTGGACCCGGTTGACCTTGTTGTGCGGCATGACGGTGGAGACTGCCCGCTCGCACTCGCCGATGAGGCCGGGCCATGTGTCGCAGCAGGCGATGCGGAGGGCGTAGACCTGGCGGCGACCCTCGCTGATGCAGCCATCGCCGAGGTAGAGGCCGAGCAGGTAAGCGTAGTCGGCAGGCGGGCGCGAGGGATCGAGTCGGTTGTCGCGGATCGGGCGTTCGGCCGTCATGCGTGGGCTGGGTACGGCGCCGGACGCCCAGTCGCGGATCGCGAATCGGGAGATACCGGTCGCACGGCTGACCTGGCTGAAGGTCAGCCCGGATGCGTGGAGCTTCAATGCCCGCTGGCGTGTCGCGGTGTCGTACACATGGGCGAGATTGCCCGCTCGGGGCCGTTGTCCGCATGCAAACTAGGGGATCTTCACTCGGTCGAGTGAAGATCCCCTAGTTTTGAAAACCGTTGGACCGAATACTGAAACCTTCGAATCGAAGGAAAGGTGCCCCGAGTGGGATTCGAACCCACACTGTATGGTGTTTGAGACCATTGCCTCATGCCAATTGGGCTATCGGGGCCTACGATTTGAAGGCGATTGCCTTGGCGTCGTGTCTCAAACATACCGTGTCTAGGTACCCTCGTGCATGCAGTACCCCGCCGGAACTAGGAGCCCCGTGAGCACCGCCGACGAGCAGGCGCAGCCGCTTGAGACCGATATGCCCCAGATCACCCGGATTGTGATTGCCGAGGACGAGGCGCTGATCCGCCTCGACCTGAAGGAGATGCTGGAGGAGGAGGGGTACACCGTCGTCGGTGAGGCCGGCGACGGGGAGACGGCGGTGCGGCTCGTGGAGGAGCTGAAGCCGGATCTGGCGATCTTCGACGTGAAGATGCCGGTGCTGGACGGGCTCTCGGCCGCCGAGCAGATCCACGAGAAGCACCTGGCCCCCGTGCTGATGCTGACGGCGTTCTCGCAGCGGGAGCTGGTGGACCGGGCCCGCGACGCCGGGGCGATGGCGTACATCGTCAAGCCGTTCTCGAAGTCGGATCTGGTGCCGGCGATCGAGATGGCGGTCTCCCGGTACGCGGAGATGCGGGCGCTGGAGAAGGAGATCGGGGATCTCAGCCAGCGGCTGGAGACCCGGAAGCTGGTGGACCGGGCGAAGAGTGTGCTCCAGACCAAGTTCGGGCTGAACGAGCCGGCGGCCTTCCGGTGGATCCAGAAGACCTCGATGGACCGTCGGATGACGATGGCGGCGGTGGCCGAGGCGGTCATCGAGGAGGGCGAGGCCCAGGACCGCAAGAAGGCGGAAGAGGGCAAGTCCGAATAAGGCATGCGCGAAGGGCCCGGCAGAACGTTTCTGCCGGGCCCTTCGCGTACAGGCGTCAGTCCTCGCCGAGGTAGGCCTTGCGGACCGACTCGTCGTGCAGGAGGTCGGCTCCCGTCCCGGAGAGGACGATGCGGCCGGTCTCCATGACGTAGCCGCGGTCGGAGAGTGACAGCGCCGCCTGGGCGTTCTGCTCGACCAGCAGGATGGTCGTACCGGACGCCTTCAGCTCCACGATGGTGGACATGATCTTCTGCATCATCAGCGGGGACAGGCCCATCGAGGGCTCGTCCAGCATGAGCAGCTTGGGCTGGGACATCAGCGCCCGGCCCATCGCGAGCATCTGCTGCTCGCCGCCGGAGAGCGTGCCCGCCGCCTGCCGCCGGCGTTCGCCGAGGATCGGGAACAGGCCGTAGGCCCGCTCGACGTCGGCCGTGATGCCGGCCGCGTCGGTGCGCAGGAAGGCGCCGAGGAGGAGGTTCTCCTCGATGGTCATCCGGGGGAAGATGTGCCGGCCCTCGGGGGAGTGGGCGAGGCCGAGCGCGACGATCTTGTGGGCGGGGACGGTCGAGAGGTCCTGGCCGTCGAAGGTGATCCGTCCGGCGGTGGGCTTGAGCAGGCCGGACAGGGTGCGCAGGGTGGTGGTCTTGCCGGCGCCGTTGGTGCCGATGAGGGTGGTGACCTCGCCCTGTTCGACGGTGAAGCTGATGCCCTTGACGGCCTCGATCTTGCCGTAGGCGACGCGGAGGTCCTGAACTTCGAGAAGTGCGGTCACTGGTCGGACTCCGTAACAGCCGGGTTAGTGCCTTCGAGCGGGGCGCCCAGGTAGGCGGTGATGACGCGTTCGTCGTTCTGGACGGTCTCGCGGTCGCCCTCGACGATCTTCTGGCCCTGGACGAGCACCGCGGTGCGGTCGCAGAGGTTGAAGATGAAGCGCATGTCGTGCTCGATGACGAGGATGGAGATCCCCTTGTCGCGGATCGCGAAGACGAGTTCCTCGGCGGCCCGGGTCTCCTGGGGGTTCATGCCGGCGGTGGGTTCGTCGAGCAGCAGCAGGCCGGGTTCGGAGGCCAGTGCGCGGGCGATCTCCAGCTTGCGCTGCTCGCCGTACGGGAGGTTGCGGGCGAGGTGGTCGGCCTTCTCGGCGAGGCCGGTGAACTCCAGGAGTTCCATGGCCTTCTCGCGGCTCTGCGCCTCGGCGCGGTGGTAGCCGGGGCCGCGCAGGATGGCGGAGAAGATGCCCTCCTTGGTGCGGGTGTGCCGGCCGACCAGGACGTTCTCCAGGACGGTCATGTTGGCGAACAGCCGGATGTTCTGGAAGGTGCGGGCGATGCCGGCCTGGGTGACCAGGTGGGGCTTGGGCGGCAGCAGGGTGTCGCGGAAGCGGACGGCGCCCTCGGTGGGGACGTACAGGCCGGTGAGGCAGTTGAAGAAGGTGGTCTTGCCGGCGCCGTTGGGGCCGATCAGACCGATGATCTCGCCCTCGCCGACGGTCAGCGAGACGTCGTTGACCGCGGTGAGGCCGCCGAAGCGCATGGTGACGCCGGTGACTTCGAGCAGGGGTGCGGCGGTGGTGGTCATCGGGTCGGTCACGCCCCTGCCTTGGTGAGTGCGGTCGGCTCGTCGGAGGCCTGGGCCGGGACGGAGGCCTCGTGGAACTCCAGCTGCCGGCGCCGGTTGGGGATGAGGCCCTCGGGACGCACCCGCATGAGCACGATGAGGGCGGCGCCGAAGGCGAGGAGCTGGTAGTCGGCGAGGAATTCGAGCTTCTTCGGGATGAGGAAGAGCAGGGTGGCGCCGGCCAGCGGGCCGCTGATGGTGCCCATGCCGCCGAGGATGACCGCGGCGAGCAGGAAGGCGGAGTTCGGCGGGAGGGCTTCGGCGAAGGTGTACTGGTCGGGGGTGACGGTGTAGCTGACGTGGGCCTGGACGGTGCCGGCCAGGCCGGCCAGCAGGGCGCCGAGGGCGAAGGCGAGCAGCTTGAGCCGGAAGCCGTTGATGCCCATGGCCTCGGCGGCGGTCTCGTCCTCGCGGATGGCGACCCAGGCGCGGCCGATGCGGGAGTTGCCGACCCGGGCGAAGACCAGCACGACGAGGGCGGTGACCAGCAGCATCAGCAGGTAGTAGTTGGAGAAGCGGCCGAGTTCGACGCCGAGGACGGTGTGCGGGTCGCCGAGGTCGAAGCCGAAGATCTGGAGGTCCGGGATGCGGGGGATGCCGTTGGAGCCGTTGGTGACCTTGGGGCCGGTGGTGCCGTTGAGGTTGAGCATGGTGATGCGGAAGATCTCACCGAACCCGAGGGTGACGATGGCGAGGTAGTCGCCGCGCAGCCGCAGGGTGGGGGCGCCGATCAGGACGCCGAAGATCATCGAGACGACCGCGCCGGTGAGCATCGCGGCCCAGAAGGGGAACTGGACGTGGATGGGCGAGGCGGGGGAGCCGGAGACCAGGGCGGCGGCGTAGGCGCCGACGCCGAGGAAGGCGACGTACCCGAGGTCGAGCAGGCCGGCCAGGCCGACGACGATGTTGAGGCCGAGGGCGACGGTGGCGAAGATCAGGATGTTGGTGGCGACCGAGGTGTACTGGTCGCTGGTCTGGGTGAACGGGAAGCCGGCGGCGGCGGCGAAGGCGGCGCCGGTGGTGACCGGGCGGTGTTTGACGGTCAGCGCGCGCAGCCGGGCGAGCAGGCCGGACTTGGCGAGGGCGGGGACGGCGAGGGCGACGAACAGCAGGTAGCCGGTGAAGAGTTCGCCGTACTCGGTGTCGATGCCGAAGGTGATCGCGAACAGTCCGATCCCGAAGGCGAGGACGATCAGCAGCACCTCGACCCAGGAGGGGAGCGCGCGCGGCGTGGCCAGCGGGCGGTCGATCCGGCCGAGCCGCAGCCCGCTGTTGGCGAGGTGGCCGAGCTGGAGCAGCAGGACGGCGCCGGCCGCGATGACGAGGCCGCCGGCCAGGGCGGTCATGACCGGGGCGACCGGCTTGTCCTCGGGGATGGCGTGGGCACCGAACCAGGCGGCGGGGGCGACCGGGACGAGCAGGAAGAGGCGCTTGTCGAGGATCCGCAGCGGGACGGCGGTGCGGCGGTCGAGCGGCAGGCCGAGGGCGCCGAGGACGGCGATCAGACCGCCCGCGGTGAGTACCCAGCCGCCGGGTTCGAGGTTGGCGAGGCCGCCGAGTTCGGCGGAGATGGAGGCGACCGCGTAGACGGCGACGGCGAGGGCGCCGGTGGCGGCGTACAGGACGGCGTTGTTGCTGCGGGCGGGGGCGGCCCAGCGCAGGCCGGGGACGCCCTGGCCGGCGAGCAGCAGGACGAGGGTGAGCAGGCCGGCGGCGAGGGCGAGCCACTGGAGGCCGGCCGGGGAGCCGTAGTACGTGAGGTCGCCGGGGAACTCGGAGGTCCAGGTCCAGGACATGGCGGCGGAGGCGGCGGTGGCGAGGGCGCCGAGCCCGGTGACGGCCGCGGCGGCGCGGGCCGGGAGCGGGATGACCGGGGTCGTCTCGGTGTGGGTGGTGGTCATGGTGGTCACGCCCTGTCCGCGACGCGCTCGCCGAGCAGGCCCTGGGGCCGGATCAGGAGTACGAGGATGAGGAGAACGAAGGCCCAGACGTCCTTCCAGGCGCCGCCCCCGAAGAGGTGCATGCCGGGCAGGTGCTGGATGTAGCCGGTGGCGAGGGCTTCGGCGAGGCCGAGGGCGATGCCGCCGAGCATGGCGCCGTAGATGTTGCCGATGCCGCCGAGGACGGCGGCGGTGAAGGCCTTGAGGCCGAGGATGAAGCCCATCCGGAAGTCGACCTGGCCGCTGCGCAGTCCGTAGGCGACGGCGGCGACGGCGGCGAACGCGGCGCCGATGGCGAAGGCCATGACGATGATGCGGTCGGTGTCGATGCCCATCAGCTTGGCGGTGTCCGGGTCCTGGCTGGTGGCCTGCATGGCGCGGCCGGAGCGGGTGCGGGTGACGAACCAGCCGAGGGCGAGCATGCACAGCGGGGCGGCGATGATCAGGAAGAGGTCGCTGCGCTGGATGGTGACGGAGCCGAGGCTGAACGGGTCGCCGGGGAGCTTGGGGAAGACCCGGGCCTTCTTGGCGTCCGGGTAGAACGAGAAGACGAGCTGCTGGAGGAAGATGGACAGCCCGATGGCGGTGATCAGCGGGGCCAGCCGGGGCGCGTTGCGCAGGGGGCGGTAGGCGAAGCGCTCGGCGGCGACGGCGGTGAGGGTGGAGACCAGGATGCCGGCGATCAGCATGAGCGGCAGGGCCAGCCACAGGGTGGTGCCGCCGGGGAGGGCGAGGTAGGCGGTCAGGGCGCCGAAGCCGCCGACCATGACGATCTCGCCGTGGGCGAAGTTGATGAGCTGGACGATGCCGTAGACCATCGTGTAGCCGATCGCGACGAGCCCGTAGAGGGCGCCGAGGATCAGGCCGTTGGCCAGCTGCTGCGGTAGGTCGTGCACCGCTGGGCCTCCGTAGTGCGTTCGGGGGTGTCCGCGTGGGTGGTGGATGTGGGTGCGCGCGGGGGCACTCGTGGCGCCCCCGCGCGCGGTGGTGGAGAAGTGGCGCTGGTGGTGCTGTCGGTGACCGAGTGTCAGCCCTTGAAGGTGCCGGACTTCTCCACGGCCCACTTGCCGTCCTTGACGACGTAGACGGTGAGCTGCTTGTTGGTGGTGTCGCCGAACTCGTCGAAGGAGACCGGGCCGGTCACGCCGTCGAAGGTGACCTTCTGGACGGCGTCGCGGACGGCCTTGCGGTCGGGGACCTTGCCGTTGTTGTCCTTCACGGCCTGCTTGACGCCCTGGATGATGGCCCAGGCGCTGTCGTAGGAGTAGCCGCCGTAGGTCTCGTAGGCGTCCTTGTAGCCGGCCGTCTTGTAGTCGGCGATGTACTTCTTGGCGGTGTCGAGGGTCTCGACGGGCAGGCCGACGGCGGTGGCGTAGTCGCCCGCGCTCTTGGGGTTGAGCTTGATGTAGTCGCCGCTCTGCATGCCGTCGCCGCCCATCAGCGGGATGCTGACGCCGGCTTCCTTGAGCTGGAGGGAGAGCGGGCCGGCCGCGGGGTACTCGCCGCCGTAGTAGACGGCTTCGGCGCCGGAGCTCCTGACCTTGGTGACGATGGCGGCGAAGTCGCGGTCGTCGGGGTTGACGTGCTCCTCGCCGACCAGGGTGCCGCCGAGCTTGGTGAACTCGCCCTTGAAGGTGCCGGCCAGGCCCGCGCCGTAGGTCTTCTGGTCGTCGATCAGGAAGACCTTGGTCTTCTTGGCGTCGTTGTAGAGGAACTGGGCGGCGAACGGGCCCTGGACGGCGTCGGTGGTGGCGGTGCGGAAGTAGGACTTGAACGGGCGCTTCTTCTCGCCGTTGGCCCACTTCTCGCCCTGGCTGAGGGCGACGCCGGTGTTGGCGGGGGAGACCTCGACCAGGTTCGCGTCGTCGAAGATCTGCTGCATCGACTGCGCCACACTGGAGTTGAGCGGGCCGACGACGCCGAGGACCTTGGAGTCGCCGACCAGCTGGGTGGCGTTCTGCTGGCCGGGGGCGGGCTTGCCGGTGTCGTCGAGGGCCTTGATCTCGAACTTGACGCCGGGGACCTCGTTGGTCTCGTTGGCCTTCTTGACCGCGAGGTCGACGGAGTTGCGGATGCCGAGGCCGAGGGCGGAGAGGTCGCCGGTGAGCGGGGCGTCGACACCGATGACGACGGTGGTGGCGCCGGAGTTGGCGTTGCCGCCGTCGCCGCTCTTCTTCTCTCCGCGGGAGCCGCAGGCGCTGAGGCTGAGGGCGCCGATCACGGCAATGCTCACGACAACTGCTGAACGGTGACGCACGAGGGTCCCCTTCGGTTCAGGAGGCGCCCGCGCCTGAGTGGCGGGAGCCGAAATGCGCGGAGGGCCTGGCCCAATCGAATGGCGCGGTGACTGGCCGTGACTCTAGATGCCGTTGGGCGGCTCGGGCAGTGTTGGGAGCAGGCTGTGATTCTCTTGTTATGAGCACACAGAGCATTTGTCTCACCATGTGGTCGTTCCGGCTCGATCGACCCCGCGATGTCGGGCGTTTACGCGCTGGTGGGGCGATGCAAGGGCCAGAAATGGGGGTTGCAGCTGGCAGCACCGACTATCGGACACTGGTGTCCGATGCCCTGGTTTCGACCTTGAGCGTCCGGATTGCGGACATCGAGGGCGCGACCGAGCGGCCCCGGGGCGCCTGGAGGCCCCGGAACCGGCAATTGATCGGATTTCCTACTTGTAACGCAACGTTACGGGCGCCGGTTGTGCGCCGGCTGCGCCCGGACATGCGAACGCCCCCTTGTCCAGACCAACGCCTGCCCAGGGTGGCGGAAGGTCAAACAAGGGGGCGGAAAAGGGACTTGATGTCGTCCGGAGTGAACTCGTGGATGCCTGACGGACGTTGTCGGGTCTTTGGGGGTCAGAGGTCGCGCAGCATGCAGGTCAGCCGGCAGCTAGTGATCCGCCGGCCGGTGTCGTCGGTGATCGCGATCTCGTAGGTGGCGGCGGTACGGCCCTTGAACACGGCCGTCGCGACCCCGGTCACCAGCCCGGAGGTGGCCGAGCGGTGGTGGGTGGCGTTGAGGTCCACGCCGACCGCGTACCGGCCGGGGCCGGCGTGCAGCATCGCCCCGATCGAGCCCAGCGTCTCGGCCAGCGCCGCCGACGCGCCGCCGTGCAGCAGCCCGTACGGCTGCTGGTTGCCCTCCACGGGCATGGTGCCGACCACGCGGTCGCCGGAGGCCTCGACGACCCGGATGCCGAGCTTCTCGCCGAGGTGGCCGCCGGAGAAGGTCTCCGGGTTCACGCCGAGCTTGGCGAAGTGGTCCAGCACGTCCTGCGGGACGTGCAGGACGGGGGCGGTGTCGGGGGCCGCATCGGTCATGGGGAAGCTCCTGCCGCTCGGGGATGTGCCGCCTGTGATCGTACGACCGTCCTACTCGTAGGTAGCAGGTGCGGTCGGACCGGCGCGGCGTCCTTTTTGTCGGTGCCGGGCCATAGGATCGGTGGCCGGTAGTGGAATCGGCAGGAACGGACGTTGACGTGGCTACGCAGAGTACGGACAAGGGCGCGACGGGTGGCGGCGGGGCCGGCCCGCGGCCCCGGCTGATGCTGCTCGACGGGCACTCGATGGCCTACCGGGCCTTCTACGCCCTGCCCGTGGAGAACTTCAACACCTCCACCGGCCAGCCCACCAACGCGGTCTACGGCTTCGCCTCGATGCTCGCCAACACCGTCCGGGACGAGCAGCCCACCCACCTCGCCGTCGCCTTCGACCTCTCCCGGCAGACCTTCCGCTCCGTCGAGTTCCCCGACTACAAGGCCAACCGCGCCAAGACGCCGGACGAGTTCCGCAGCCAGGTCGGCCTGATCGGCGAACTGCTCGACGCCATGAACGTCCCCCGGCTGACGGCCGAGGGCTTCGAGGCCGACGACATCATCGCCACCCTGGCCACCGCCGCCGAGGCGGCCGGCTACGACGTCGACATCGTCACCGGCGACCGTGACTCGCTCCAGCTGGTCACCGACCACATCACCGTGCTCTACCCGACCAAGGGCGTCTCCGAGCTCACCCGCTTCACCCCGGAGAAGGTCACCGAGAAGTACGGCGTCACCCCGCGCCAGTACCCGGACCTCGCCGCGCTGCGCGGGGACCCGTCCGACAACCTGCCCGGCATCCCCGGCGTCGGCGAGAAGACCGCCGCCAAGTGGGTCAACCAGTTCGGCTCCTTCGACGAACTCGTCGCCCGCGCCGACGAGGTCAAGGGCAAGATCGGCGAGAAGCTGCGCGACCACCTCGACTCGGTCAGGCGCAACCGGGTGCTCACCGAGCTGGTGCGCGACGTCGAACTCCCGCTCGGCGTCGCCGACCTGGACCGCAAGCCGTTCGACAAGGGCGCCGTCGGCACCCTGATGGAGTCGCTGGAGTTCCGCAACGCCAACTTCCGCGACCGGGTCTTCGGCATCGACCCGTCCGCCGGCGAGGAGGAAGCCGCCGAGCTCGCCCCCGGCGTCGAGGTGGACGGCGAACTCCTCACCGACCCGGGCACCCTGGCCGCCTGGCTGGCCGAGCACGCCTCCGACGGCAAGACCACCGTCGCGCTCGCCGCCGTCTACCAGTGGGCGCTCGGCGCCGGCGAGGTCACCGAAGTGGCCCTCGCCGCCGGGGAGGCCGCCGCCTGGTTCGACCCGGCGCTGCTCGCGGAGGAGGACGAGCGGGCCTTCGCCGACTGGCTCGCCGACGCCACCGCCCCCAAGGCCCTGCACATCGCCAAGCAGGTCAAGCGCGCCTTCGCGGAGCGCGGCTGGACGATCCAGGGCGTCGTCGCCGACACCGCGCTCGCCGCCTACCTGGAGAAGCCCGGCCGCCGCACCTTCACCCTGGAGGTGCTCTCCGAGGAGTACCTGGCCCGCTCGCTCAGCCCGGCCCCCGCCGCCGAGAGCGGCCAACTCGCCTTCGACGCACCGGAGGAGGACCCGACCGCGCACGCCCAGTCGCTGATGCTGCAGGCCCGCGCCGTGCTCGACCTCGCCGCGCTCTTCGACACCCGCCTCGCCGAGGTCGGCGCCACCGGGCTGATGCACGACATGGAACTGCCCATCGCCGACCTGCTGGCCCGCATGGAGCGCTACGGCATCGCCGCCGACCGCCAGTGGCTCACCGGCCTGGAGGCCCAGTTCGCCGCCGAGATCCAGCGCGTGGTGGAGGAGGCGCACGCCGCCGCCGGGCACGAGTTCAACCTCGGCTCGCCCAAGCAGCTCCAGGAGATCCTCTTCGGCGAGCTCGCGCTCCCCAAGACCAAGAAGATCAAGACCGGCTACACCACCGACGCCGACGCGCTCACCTGGCTGGCCACCCAGACCGACAACGAACTGCCGGTCATCCTGCTGCGCCACCGCGACCAGGCCAAGCTGCGCACCACCGTCGAGGGCCTGCTCAAGACCGTCTCGCCCAAGGGCCGCATCCACACCACCTTCAACCAGATGGTCGCCGCCACCGGCCGGCTCTCCTCGCAGGACCCGAACCTGCAGAACATCCCGGTCCGCACCGAGGAGGGCCGGGCGATCCGCCGCGCCTTCATCGTCGGCGAGGGCTACGAGTCGCTGCTCACCGCCGACTACTCGCAGATCGAGCTGCGGATCATGGCGCACCTGTCCGAGGACGAGGCGCTGATCGAGGCCTTCGCCTCCGGCGAGGACCTCCACAACACCGTCGCCTCCCAGGTCTTCGAGGTGCCGCGCGCCGCGGTGGACGCCGAGATGCGCCGCAAGATCAAGGCGATGTCCTACGGCCTGGCGTACGGGCTGTCCGCGTACGGGCTCTCGCAGCAGCTCGGCATCAAGCCGGCCGAGGCCCAGGGCCTGATGGACACCTACTTCGAGCGCTTCGGCGGCGTGCGGGACTACCTGCGCCGGGTCGTCGACGAGGCCCGGGCGACGGGCTACACCGAGACCCTGCTCGGCCGCCGCCGCTACCTGCCGGACCTCAACAGCGACAACCGCCAGCGCCGCGAGATGGCCGAGCGGATGGCCCTGAACGCCCCGATCCAGGGCTCGGCCGCCGACATCGTCAAGATCGCCATGCTCCGGGTGGACGAGGCGCTGCGCACGGCCGGCCTCACCTCCCGGATGCTGCTCCAGGTGCACGACGAAATCGTGCTGGAGCTGGCCCCGGGCGAGCGCGAGCAGGTCGAGGCCCTCGTCCGCGAGCAGATGGCGGGCGCCTACCCGCTGCGCGCCCCGCTGGACGTCTCCGTCGGCGTCGGCCCGAACTGGGAGGCCGCCGCGCACTGACGCGATGGTTTCCGGGCGGGCCCGGGCGCGCGAGTGTCCGGGCCCGTCGCTACGATCCTGCCGGTCCGCCGCGCAGTGGGCGCGGCTGTGAGCGGGGGGAACGGCGATGGCGGAAGCGACGACGGCGGGAACGGACGAGGGAACGCGGCGGCGGAGGTTCCTTCAGCCCCGGCTGGTGGTGCCGGCCGGGCTGGCGGCACTGGTGCTGGTGGGCGGCTCGGTCTGGGCGGCCTCCGGCGGCGGGGACGGGCCGACGGCCTCGGCCGGGGCGGGAGCGGCCACGCCGAGCGTGACGGCGACCGCCGAGCCGTC
>NZ_JAHSQD010000229.1 GCF_020103755.1 Streptomyces sp. LS1784 | reverse complement strand
GGCGCCGGGGCCGCGTGCCGGGCCCGGGGCCTCGGCGGCTGCTGGAGCTGGATCGTCGGGTCCGGCTGGGGCTGCTCCGGCCGCCGACGCCGCTGATGCTGCTGGGGCTGCTGGGGCTGCTCCGGCTGCCGACGCTGCTGGGGCTGCGGGGGCTGCGGGGGCTGCTGCGACCCGACCGGCATCGCACCGGACACCACCACCGGCGGCAGCAGCGCCGTCGCCTCGGCGTCGTCCATCGCCGGCACCGGCGGCAGCAGGGTGGTCGCCTCGGCGTCGTCGAACGCGGGCACCGCCGGCAGCACCGCGGTCGCCGCCGCGTCGTCCACCGGGTAGCCGTACGGCGGCTGGTGGCCCGGCTGCTGCTGCGGGAAGTGCGGATGCGGATGCGGCTGCTGCTGCGCGTGGGGCGGGTACGGCTGCTGCGGCTGGTGGGGCTGCTGCTGCCACTCGCCGTAGCCGCCGTGGTTCGGGTGGTTCGGGTTGTTCATGTCCGTCACGCCGCTCAGCCTCCCGCGAACGGCGGGAGGACCTCCACCGTCCCGCCCTCGGTCAGGGCGACGGCCGCGTGGTCGCGGCCGCCCACCTGGGCCCCGTCGACCAGGTACGAGCAGTGCCCGAGCAGCCGGACGAGCTTCGGCCGGTCGGCGTGCCGCTCCTTGGCCGCCGCCAGCGCCTCCGCCAGGGTCGCCGCCTCGTACGGCTCCTCGGCCAGCCCGGCCTCGGACTTCGCCGCCGCCCAGTAGCGGATCGTCCCGCGCACCCGGGCGCCGCTCGCGGGCTCGGTGGTCGCGCCCATCGGGCCACCCCTTCTCGTCGTCCTCGCCCGGTCCCGGTGCCCCGGTCCGGCTCGCCACCGCGCCGGCCGTCCGACCACCCGAACGATGGACCCGAACAGCGCCTCCGATGTGCGTCCCCATGATGGCGTGTCCGCGGCCACGAGCGGCAATCGCCCTGGCCGGACGGGCACCGGTCTCCCGCCGGACCGCCGTCGAGGGGCGCCGGACCGGCGCTCGACGTTGTGTCCAGCCTCACCCGGTGCACGCCCCGAATGAGGCGAACCGCCGGATTCCCGCACTCCCGGCCGAGGGGCGAGGTCGGCTATCCTCGACCACCATGAGGGATCCGGGCAGAGTCGCCCCCGGATCCTTTTGTGCTTTCAGGACGCCAGTACGGACGTTCTTGCGATTCGTCGGCCCACCCCCGGCGCGCAGCAGGAACCGCCCCGCCTGAGGCGGCACAACGACGTGCCCCGGCCGGCCGGGGCATCGCCACCCGGCACCGGGCCGCCACCCGGCACCGGACCAGACCGGAGGGTTCGCGGTGATGAACAGGGCAGAAACGGTGCGCCAGGGGTTGCGGGACCCCCGGCGGACCCGCCGTCGCGCCCTGCACGCCGTCCGCTCCCTCGGTTCGCCGCGGCCGACCGCCGTCCTCCCCTCCCCCTCAGCACGTGCGCCATCCGGCTGTGGCGGCAGCCGTAACGCGACCGCGACGACCCGGAAAGGGGACCACCGGGTATGAGTTCTCTCCTCCTCCTCACCAATGCGCTGCAGCCCTCCGCCGAGGTACTGCCCGCTCTCGGACTGCTGCTGCACAACGTCAGGGTGGCCCCCGCCGAGGGCGCGGCCCTGGTGGACACCCCCAGCGCGGACGTCATCCTGGTCGACGGCCGGCGTGACCTTCCGCAGATCCGCAGCCTCTGCCAGCTGCTGCGCTCCACCGGCATCGGCTGCCCGCTGATCCTGGTGGTCACCGAGGGCGGCCTGGCCGCCGTCACCGCCGAGTGGGGCATCGACGACGTCCTGCTGGACACCGCCGGCCCGGCCGAGGTCGAGGCCCGACTGCGGCTCGCCCTCGGCCGGCTCCAGGTCGTCACCGACGAGGGCCCGATGGAGATCCGCAACGGCGACCTCTCGGTCGACGAGGCCACCTACTCCGCCAAGCTCAAGGGCCGGGCGCTCGACCTCACCTTCAAGGAGTTCGAGCTGCTCAAGTACCTCGCGCAGCACCCCGGGCGGGTCTTCACCCGGGCGCAGCTGCTCCAGGAGGTCTGGGGCTACGACTACTTCGGCGGCACCCGGACGGTGGACGTGCACGTCCGGCGGCTGCGCGCCAAGCTCGGCGTGGAGCACGAGCAGCTGATCGGCACCGTGCGCAACGTCGGCTACCGCTTCGTCGTCCCGGAGAAGCCCGAGAAGGGGGAACGGCCGGAGCTCGCCCAACGCCCCACCGCCCCCCTGGACGCCTGAGGCCCGGGCCCGTCCGAGCACCGGCACGGAGCCGGGCGGGCCGTCCGCCGCCCGGCTTGTCCGGTTCCTCCCGGAGCCGCCCGACGGCCTGCCGAACGAGGCCCCAGGTCCCACTGCCACCCCGGAGGCCACACGCGTAGACTCCCCCCGTGGCCAAAGTGACGCGCGACGATGTAGCCCGGCTGGCTGGTACCTCGACCGCGGTCGTCAGCTACGTCATCAACAACGGGCCGCGCCCGGTCGCGCCCGCGACCAGGGAGAAGGTCCTCGCGGCGATCGAGCAGCTCGGCTACCGGCCGAACAGCGTCGCCCAGGCGATGGCCTCCCGCCGCACCAACCTGATCGGCATGGTCGTCCCGGACGCCCGCCAGCCCTTCTTCGCCGAGATGGCGCACGCCGTGGAACGGGCCGCCTCCGAGCGCGGCAAGCTGGTGCTGATCGGCAACTCCGACTACGTGGACGACCGCGAGGTGCACTACGTCCGCGCCTTCCTCGGGATGCGCGTCTCCGGCCTGATCCTGGTCAGCCAGGGCCCCTCGCAGCGCGCCGCCGAGGAGTTCGCCGCGATGGAGGGCGCCAAGGTGGTGCTGCTGCACCGCCGGCCCGAGGCGATCGACGACGTCGCGGTGGTCACCGACGACGTGGCGGGCGCCGAGGCGATCGTGCGCCACCTGCTGGAGGTGCACGGGCACCCGTACGTGGCCTGTTTCGGCGGCCCGGTCGAGTCCCCCGCCCCCGGCGACCCGGTCATCGACCACGTCGAGGGCTGGCAGCGCGCCATGGACGCGCACGGCGTCCCCACCGAGCCGCACCTGATCGACGCGCCCTTCCACCGCTACGGCGCCTACGACGTCGCGCTCGGCGTGCTCCGCTCGCCGGACCGGCCGCGGGCGATCTTCTGCTCCACCGACGACCAGGCGATCGGCGTGCTGCGGGCCGCCCGCGAGGTCGGCCTGCGGGTCCCGGAGGACCTCGCGGTGGCCGGCTTCGACGACGTACCGGAGGCCGCGCTCGCCGACCCGCCGCTGACCACCGTCGCCTCCGACCGCGACGCGATGGCCCGGGCCGCCGTGGACCTGGTGCTGGACGACTCGCTGATGGTGCCCGGGTCGGACACCGAGCGGGTCCGCACGTTCCCGTCCCGGTTGGTCATCCGCCGCTCCTGCGGCTGCGACGGCGGCGCCCCCGGCCGGTCGGTACCGGAGTAGCCGATTCCGCTCTGCGGGTGGCCTGACCAGGCTTTATGAGAACCCAACGGGCTTCTCTCCTCGTTCTGAGCCGGTTCTCATGCACTCCTCATGCACCGGGTCGAGCTTGGTCGGCATGAGCGAACAGCAGCAGTACCCCAGCGAGCAGTACGGCCCCGACCGGGCCCACGAGCAGTACGGCCCGTACTGGTCCCAGGAGCCCCGGGTGATCGAGGGCACCGTGCTCGGCAGCGGCCCGGCCGCCGGCGGCCCGGACAGCGCTTCCGGTCCGGACGGGTACAGGTACAGCTACCTGGAGGACCACTCCGACGGCGGCTTCGACGGACCGCCGCCGCCCCCGCCGATTCCGCCCGAGCCGCCCACGATCCTCGGCCCCGGGGGCCCCGGGGACCGCGGCAGCCGGGCCCGGCGAGGACTGCTGCGCGGCCGGCTCGCCATGGTCACCGCCGTCGCCGCGGTCGCCGCCGTCCTCGGCGGGGTCACCGGCGGACTGGTCGCCGCGGACCGGCAGAGCTCCGACAACCGCGTCGGCACCATCGCCAGCCCGGTCTCCGCCCGCTCCGACGGCAGCGCCGACGTGCGCGCCATCGCCGCCGCCGTCTCGCCCAGCACCGTCCAGATCACCGTCAAGAGCGGCAACGGCACCTCCACCGGCACCGGCGTCGTCCTGAACACCGCCGGGCAGATCCTCACCAACTACCACGTGATCGACACCGCGACCGGCGGCGCGCGGATCACCGTCACCTTCAAGGACGGCTCCACCGCCCAGGCCGCCGTCACCGGAACCGACAAGGCCCTCGACGTCGCCGTGATCACCGCGACCGGCGCGAAGAACCTCACCCCCGCCGTCCTCGGCGACTCCTCCACCATGGCCATCGGCGACCCGGTCGTCGCCATCGGCAACCCCGACGGCCTCACCGGCACCGTCACCTCCGGCATCATCAGCGCCGAGAACCGCGACGTCACCGTCCAGCTCGACGAGGGCAGCACCAGCAACAACGGTGGCTTCGGCCTCCCCTTCCTGCCCGGCCTGCGCGGCACCGTCCCGCAGTCCGACAACGGCAGCACCACCACCTACAAGGCCTTCCAGACCGACGCCGCGCTCAACCCCGGCAACTCCGGCGGCCCGCTGATCAACGCCAGCGGCCAGGTCATCGCCATCAACTCGGCGATGTACGCGCCCGGCGGCTCCGGCTCCTCCGGCAACGGCTCGGCCGGCAGCGTCGGCCTCGGCTTCGCCATCCCGATCAACGACATCAAGCAGGTCCTGCCGAAACTCGAAGCCGGCCAGAACCTGTGACCCGCACCCCCTGAGACGGACAATTGCTCCCAGCAGGCCCTCCACCCGACGAGAAAGGGCACCCGCCCATGACCCCGTCCGCCGACGACCGTACCGCCGCCGAGGCCGGCCACCCCTCTGCCCGGCTCCTGGTGGTCGACGACGAACCCGCCCTCCGGGACGCCCTGGAGAGCAGCCTCGCCTTCGAGGGGTACGAGGTCGCCACCGCCACCGACGGCTACGAAGCCCTGGAGTCCGTCGAACGCGACCGGCCCGACCTCGTCCTGCTGGACATCATGATGCCCCGGATGGACGGCCTCACCGCCGTCCGCCGGATGCGCTCGCGCGGCGACACCGTCCCGGTGCTGATGCTGACCGCCCGCGACGCCGTCGGCGACCGCGTCACCGGCCTCGACGTCGGCGCCGACGACTACCTCGCCAAGCCCTTCGAACTCGACGAACTGCTCGCCCGCGTCCGCGCCCTGCTGCGCCGCAACGCCCTCGCCGCCGAGGCCGCCGCCCGCGCCGCCGTCGAGGACGAGAGCGAGGTGCTCGCCTTCGCCGACCTGCGGATGAACACCGCCACCCGCGAGGTCACCCGGGCCGGCAAGCCGATCGAGCTCACCCGCACCGAGTTCATGCTGCTGGAGATGTTCCTCGCCCACCCCCGCCAGGTCCTCACCCGCGAACAGATCCTCAAGGCGGTCTGGGGCTTCGACTTCGAACCCTCCTCCAACTCCCTGGACGTGTACGTGATGTACCTGCGCCGCAAGACCGAGCAGGGCGGCATGCCCCGCCTGATCCAGACCGTACGCGGCGTCGGCTACGCCCTGCGCCCGGCAGCCGGCGCGAGCACGTGACCACCGTTCCGCCCCCTCCGCTGGCCCCGCCCCGCACGCGCGGGCGCCGGCAGCGCCTCCTGCACTGGTTCCGCTCCCGCTCGCTCCGCAGCCGCCTCACCTTCCTGAGCGCGGCGGCGGTGGCGGTGGCGATCGCGCTGTCGGCGCTGGCGTGCTGGTTCATCGTGGAGAAGCAGCTCTACAACCAGGTCCGGTCCGACCTCGCCAGTGCGCCCCAGCCCACGCCCGGGAGGCTCATCTGCTACGCCACTCCGGAAGCCGCACTGGATCATCAGCGCGGCGGAAACATGCCGGAGATCAGTGGGGCCGTCCCCCGGGACACCCAGTTCCTCGTGTCGGCCGGAGTCTGCCTGCCGCCGGGGGCGACCAAGGCGATCGTGACCACACCGGGGGATGCCGCTGCATTCCAGCTCAAGCCCGGGCAATCGATCACCCGGAACGGGAAGTTCACCAATGGCGACCCCGCAATCGTCCGACTGGCCCCCAACCGCAACTTCTCCATCCCCGCTGTCGTGATGGTGGCAACTCCCACCCAGCCCATCGAGGACTCCCTCGACGGCCTCGCCATCCTGCTCGGCTCGGTCGCCGCCGGCGGCATCCTGCTCGCCGCCCTCGCCGGCCGCCTGGTCGCCCGCTCCGCCCTCAAGCCCGTCGACCAGCTCACCGACGCCGTCGAGCACATCGCCCGGACCGAGGAGGTCGGCACCACCATCCCGGTCCACGGGCACGACGAGATCGCCCGCCTCTCCACCTCCTTCAACTCCATGAGCACCGCCCTCGCCAACTCCCGCGAGCGGCAGACCCGGCTGATCGCCGACGCCGGGCACGAGCTCCGCACTCCCCTGACCTCCCTGCGCACCAACGTCGACCTGCTGATCCGCAGCAACGACACCGGCCGCCCGCTGCCCCCGGCGACCAAGACCAAGCTGCTCGGCAACATGAAGGCCCAGATGCAGGAACTCACCGTCCTGATCGGCGACCTGCTCCAGCTCTCCCGCCCGGACACCCCGAAGACCGGCCCGGCCCCCACCGTGGTGGCCCTGCACGAGATCGCCGGACGGGCCGTCGAGCGGGCCGAGCTGCGCGGCCCGGGGCTGGTCTTCGAGACGGACACCGAGCCCTGGTACGTGCACGGCGACGCGGTGGGGCTGGAACGGGCCGTGATCAACCTGCTGGACAACGCGGTCAAGTACAGCCCGCCCGGCGGCACCATCGAGGTCCGGCTGCACCAGGGCGTGCTGACCGTCCGCGACCACGGGCCCGGCATTCCGCCGGACGAGCTCCAGTACGTCTTCGACCGGTTCTGGCGCTCGCCGTCCTCGCGCCAGCTGCCCGGTTCCGGGCTCGGGCTGTCGATCGTCGCGCAGAGCGTCCGGGAGGCGGGCGGCGACGTCACCCTCGGACCGGCCGCCGACGGCGGTCCGGGCGCGCTGGCCACCGTCCGGCTGCCCGGCGGCCCCGCCCCGGAATGACGGAAGGGCGGGTGGGGCGCCCCGACAGCGCCCCACCCGCCCTTCCGCAGGGGGGTGTCCCGCAGTTCTCTGCCGGGTCCGACAGGACCCACAGGACACGCCCCCGGGGCCGGCTCACAGTCAGCCGATGTCGCTGCCCGGGCCGATGATCTTGATACGGTCCTGCGCCGGGGCCTGGAGCGGCGCGGCGGCCGAGCTGTGGGCGCCCAGGTAGGCGGTGAAGACGTCCAGGTCCGAGGCGCCGACCAGCTTGTCGGTGCCGGCCGCGAAGGCCGGGAAGCCGTCGCCGCCGCCGGCCAGGAACTCGTTGGCCGCGACCCGGTACTTGGCGGCCGGGTCGACCGGGGCGCCGTTCAGCCGGACCGAGTCCAGGACCACCCGGTCCGCACCGGTCTTGCGCATGTCCAGGGTGTAGTGCAGGTTCGAGGACACCTGCAGGATCTTCGGCGCGGCGGCGTTGGAGCCGCTCACCTGCTGCTGGAGCAGCTGGATCAGCTGGGCACCGGTCAGCGTCTTGACCTGCATCATGTTGGTGAACGGCTGGACGGTGAACGCCTCGCCGTAGGTCACCACGCCGTCGCCCTCGCCACCCGAGGCCTTGTAGACCAGGTCGGAGCGGATGCCGCCGGGGTTCATGAAGGCGACCTGCGCGCCGCCCTTGTCGGCCGGGGCCAGCCCGGCGAGCTGCGCGTCGGCGATCACGTCACCGAGCGGCTTCTCCGGGTCGTTGTTGCCGCGGCCGTTGATGTCCGAGGCGATGTAGCCGATCGGGCGGTTGGCGATCGGGGCGGCCAGCTTGGAGTAGTGGTCGACGAGCGCCGTCATGTCGGGCGCCTTCTCGACCGTGCGGTGCACCACGTGGTTCTCGGCCTTGACCGAGGGACGCACGATCTCACCGGTGGTCTTGTCCAGCTTCATGTTGATCTCGGTGAAGAGCCGGCCGAAGGAGGCGGCGCTGGTCACCGAACGCGGGACGCCGTTGGGGTCGGGGATGCTGCAGGCGTACGCGTTGTGGGTGTGGCCGGTGACGATGGCGCCGACCGACGGGTCGATCTTCTTCGCGATGTCGACGATCGGGCCGGATATGCCCTGCCCGGCCGCGCCGCAGTCGTAGTTGTAGACGCTGCTGGCCGGGTAGCCGCCCTCGTGGATCAGCGCGACGATCGAGTTGACGCCCTTGGCCTTGAGCTCGGCGGCGTACTTGTTGATCGTGGTGACCTCGTTGGCGAACTTCAGGCCCTTGACGCCCTCGGCGGTCACGATGTTCGGCGTGCCCTCCAGGGTGACGCCGATGAAGCCGACCTTCACGCCCTGGGACTTGGTCACCCAGTACGGCGCCAGCAGCGGCTTGCCGGTCTTCTCGTCGGTGACGTTGGCCGACAGGTAGTTGAAGTTGGCGCCCTTGAAGGTGCGGCCGGCCTCGTAGCAGCCGTCGGTCGGGTGGCAGCCGCCCTCCTGCATGCGCCGCAGCTCCTGCGCGCCCTCGTCGAACTCGTGGTTGCCCACGGAGGTGACGTCCAGGCCGAGCTTGTCCATCGCCTCGATGGTCGGCTCGTCGTGGAAGAGCGCCGAGGTGAGCGGGCTGGCGCCGATGATGTCGCCGGCCGCGACGGTGATCGAGTCGTCGGCCGGGACGCGCGCCTTGCGCAGCTCGGTGGCCAGGTACTCGATGCCGCCGGCCGGGGTGGCGACCTCCTTGCCGGTGGCCGGGTCGATCTCCTTGATCGTGCCCGAGGAGCCGGCCGGGGGCTCCAGGTTGCCGTGGAAGTCGTTGATCGCCAGCAGCTGGAGGTTGACGGTCTTGTGGCGCTTGGCGTCGGCGGCCTGAGCGGCCGTCGGCACGACCACCGTGCCGAACAGACCTGCGGCGGCGACGACGGCGAGCGCCGTCCGTCGGGATCTGACGGTGAGCATGAAGGGTTCCCCTGCACCTTGGAGGAGCACCGGCTGAGGACAGCGTCGGCGTTCGGGCATGTGTTGCGACTGCGAAGCCTAAGGTCAACGCGCGTAGCTGTCAGGACGTCGGACGTAACGAGAGGATTACCTACTGACGAACCATCGCCGTCCGCCGGGTGCGGAACCCGCGGAGAGGACTTCCTCAGACCCCGGGCTCGGCCGCCAACTGCCGCTCTGCCCGCACCCGTTCGGCCACCGCGTCCTCGGTCATCGCGCGGTCGGTGTAGACCAGCGGACGCTCGACCTCGGTGACGATGTGCTTGACCACCTGGACGTTGCCGTTGACGTCCCAGACCGCGATGCCCGGCGACAGGGTGGGGATGATCTCCACCGCCCAGCGCGGCAGGCCCAGCACCCGGCCGGTGGCCCGCGCCTCCTCGGCCTTCTGCATGTAGATCGTCCGGGTGGATGCCATCTTCAGGATCGCCGAGGCCTCCTTGGCCGCCGCGCCGTCCACCACGTCGGACAGGTGGTGCACCACCGCGACGAAGGACAGGCCGAGCCGGCGGCCGAACTTCAGCAGCCGCTGGAACAGTTGGGCCACGAACGGACTGTTGATGATGTGCCAGGCCTCCTCCACCAGGAAGATGCGCTTCTTCCGGTCCGGACGGATCCAGGTGTGCTCCAGCCACACCCCGACGATCGCCATCAGGATCGGCATCGCGATCGAGTTGCGGTCGATGTGCGAGAGGTCGAAGACGATCAGCGGCGCGTCCAGGTCGATGCCCTCGGTGGTCGACCCGTCGAACATACCGCGCAGGTCACCGTCGACCAGCCGGTCCAGCACCAGCGCCACGTCCAGGCCCCAGGACTGCACCTCGTCCACCGCCACGCCCAGCGACTCCACCGAGGACAGGTCGGGGTTGCGCAGGGTGTCGATGATGTCGTCCAGCACCGGTTGACGGTCCTTCACCGTCGCCACCACGTGGGCGTGCGCGGCCTTCAGCGCGAAACCGGCCCGCTCCTCCAGCCCACGCCCCATCGCCACCTCGACGATGGTGCGCAGCAGCGACAGCTGGCCGGTCTGAGTGATCGCCGGGTCCAGCGGGTTGAGCTTCACCCCGCCGTCCCGGGCCGCCATCGGGTCCAGCCGGATCGACTTTATGCCCAGCGCGTCGGCGATCAGGTTCCACTCGCCCACGCCGTCCTCGCCCTGCGCGTCCAGCACCACGACCTGGCGGTCGCGGAACCTCAGCTGCCGCAGCACGTACGTCTTCTCCAGCGCCGACTTGCCGTTGCCGGACTCGCCGAGCACCAGCCAGTGCGGGGCGGGCAGCTGCTGCCCGTACAGCTGGAAGGGGTCGTACACGTACCCCTTGCCGCTGTACACCTCGCGGCCGATGATCACGCCGGAGTCGCCCAGCCCCGGCGCGGCGGTGGGCAGGTAGACGGCCTGCGCCTGGCCGGTGGAGGTACGCACCGGCAGGCGGGTGGTCTCCACCTTGCCGAACATCAGGCTGGTGAACGCCTCGGTGAGGTTGCCGAGCGCCATGGGCGGCCTCCTGACGGGTCAGCGGTGGACGGGGACGGACGTACGGGCGTACGGCGTGCTCAGCGGCGGATGCCGGTGGCGAACGGGAGGGTGTTGACGAAGGCCCGGTGGTGCTCGCGGTCGCACCACTCCAGCTTGAGGTAGCTCTTGCCGGCCGAGGCCCGGATGGTCCGCTTGTCACGGGCCAGCGCGTCGGGGTTGCGCGAGGAGACCGTGATGTAGCCGACCAGGTTCACCCCAGCCGCGCCGGACGCCAGGTCGTCGCCGCGCTGGTCCACCCGGCCGGTGTGGGCCAGGTCGCGCGGGTCGACCGTCCGGTTCATCTTGGCCGCGCGGCTCGCCTCGGCCTCGTCGTTGGTCTTCTCGGTCAGCATCCGCTCGATCGCGACGTCGGTGGGCTCCAGGTCCATCGTCACCGCGACCGTCCGGATCACGTCCGGGGTGTGCACCAGCAGCGGCGCCAGGAAGTTGACGCCCACCGGGGTGAGCGGCCACTCCTTGATCCACGCGGTGGCGTGGCACCACGGCTCCCGGGTCGCCGACTCACGGGTCTTCGCCTGCAGGTACTGCTGGTGGGTCGCGTCCAGCTCGGCCGGCCAGGCGTTGCGCCGGGACATCGCCTGGATGTGGTCGATCGGGTGGTCCGGGTCGTACATCGAGTGCAGCAGCGAGGAGAGCCGGGCCTGGCCCAGCGGCTGGCGCACCCGGATGTCCGCCTCGGCCAGCCGGGCGCAGATGTCGGTCAGCTCGCGCGCCATCACGGCCGCCAGCCCCTCGTCGTCCCGCGCCCGCCGCCCGGTGGCCGTGCGCCCCATCGCGTGCGCCTCGGCGGCCAGGTCGCGGGTGTAGTGCATGCACGCCACCAGGTAGGCCCGGTGCTGCTCCGAGGAGGTCGACACCATCGACTGGAGCTGGTCGTACGAGTCCTGCAGCCAGCGCGGAGCGGACGGGTCACCGCGCCGCTCGACGTCCTTGGCGTGCGCGTCCGGGTCGGCCGGCAGGGTCCGGGCCAGGATCTGCAGCCGGGTCACGAAGCCGTCCCCGTTGGCGACGTGCTTCAGCAGCGTCCCGAACCGGTCGACCAGGGCCTCCTGGTCCTCCGAGTCGCGCAGGCCGACTCCCGGGCCCTCGATCTCGATCGCGGCCGTCACCGTGCGCCGCTCCAGGTGCATCAGCACCCCGACCTCGTCCGGCCCGAACGGCGCCGTCAGCCAGCGCAACCGCCCCACCCCGGGCGGCGGGCCGACCTCCACCTCCCGGCCGTCCAGCCGGGTGCCGGCGTCCATCACGTCCGAGCGCCACACCGCCCGCCCGCTGCGGACCGTCCGGCGGTAGGTGCGGTTGATCTCCGCCCACTTATAGAACGTCCGCTTGCGGTACGGCACGTACACCGCCGCGATGGCGAGCGCCGGCAGACCGACCAGACCGCCGATCCGCAACGGCAGAATCGGCATCAGCAGGCCCCAGAGCATGCCGAGGAAGGCCCCGAGGATGATCAGCATGATCTCGCCGGACTCCCGGTTCCGGCCGATCGGCGCGTTCGGGCGGGCCTTGCCGATCAGGTAGGTGCGGCGCTGGTGCACGTACGGCTGGGCGTACTGGGCGCCGTACTGGCCGAGCGGTTCGCTGCTCACTTACCCGTCACCCTCCCTTCGCTGGATTGCTTTCGCGGATCGGAACCGGGGCCTGCGGCGGCCCGCCCTGGGGCGGTGGCGCCGGCGTCCGGCCCGCGTGGGCGGCGATGCCCGGCGCGACCGAACC
>NZ_JAHSQD010000228.1 GCF_020103755.1 Streptomyces sp. LS1784 | reverse complement strand
ACCGGGACCGGCCCGCACCGGGTACGGGTGCCGGGTGTGCTCGTTGCCGGGCGCGGTCCGGGGCGGGGCGAGCCCGGCCGGCCCGCCCGGCAGCTCGTCGTAGCGGGCGGCAGCTCGTCGTAGCGGGCGGCAGCTCGTCGTAGCGGGCGGCAGGCCCTCCCCGTCGGCCTCAACGTCCGACGGGGGCACCGGAGTCGGGCCCGCCGGCGGCCGCCCGCACGGCAGGCGGCGGCCCCGGCCGCGTACCGGGGGCCGTTTCGGCAGACCGGCGGACAAGTCGTGACGAGAACGTGCACATCCGGTCGGCATCGGGTGGCCTCCCGGCCGGTCCGTCGCGGCGCCGGCGGCCGCCGCACCCCGGTTGTGCGGTTGTCGGTGTCGTTTGACAGGCTTGCCCCGGATCGGCCCGGCCACTCCGGCCGACGCCGGGTTACGAGGAGGAGGACGACGGATGACCACCGGTGAGCCGGCGGGCCCGCCCGTGCTGCGCCACCACCGCGACAGCCTGCTGCCCGCCGTCGCCGCCGCGCTGTCGCTCAAGGGCGGCGAGGTGCACACGCTGGCGGGCGACAAGGACGCGCGCCGCCCGGTGCTGCACCACCTGGTCGCCGACTTCCTGGACACCCTGCCGACGGAGGCCCGCGAGCGGTTCACCGGCCGCTGCCCGGAGGCCGTCCTGCTCTCCCAGCACCTGGCCGCGGTCGACGGCAGGCGTTCCAAGCGCGCCGCCCGCAAGCCGATGACCCTGCACGAGGCCCGAAAGGCGCTCAAGGGCTCCCGGATGACGACCGTGCGCATCCGCGAGGAGGGCGATCCGACGCACGGCAGCCACGCCCCGCCGTGCCGCTCCTGCGCTCCGATGCTGGAGCACTTCACCGTGCGCAGCGTCGCCGTCGGGCCGCCCGCGCACTGACCGGCCGAGCGCCGGCACGTCCCCCGTCCCCCAGCCCTGGAGCCCGCCCTGAACCCGCCCATCCCGCCCGCACCGGCCACCCTCTCCCCCGCCGGCGCCCGGACCCGCCCGCGCTTCCCGGCCGACGTCGCCGCCGAGCTCAAGGCGGCCGGCTGGCACCCCGGCCGCTGGCAGATCTGGCAGGCCGAGGAGTGGGCCGACACCCTGGCCGGGTACGGCGCGCCCACCGGCGTACGGCACGCGGTGTTCCCGGCGGCGGTGGAGGCCTGGGCCGAGTTCGGCGGCCTCGCCTTCGACCTGTCCGGCCCGGGACGCCAGCTGGCCCGCACCCCGTTCCTGATCGACCCGCTGTGCGGTCTGCACCAGCCGCGCACCCTGCTCGACCTCGGCCGGGCGCTGGGCACCCGGCTGGCCCCGCTCGGCGAGGAGGCGTACGGGCAGGCGCTGCTGGCCGTCGACGAGGAGGGCCGGGTCTTCAGCCTGGACCACACCGGCGAGTGGTTCCTCGGCCAGGGCATCGACCAGGCGATCTCCGCCCTGGTCCTGGGCACCGCCCCGGAGCGGCTGCGCACCGCCGAGGAGTACTGAGGGCGGCTCAGGGGGTGTCCGACCACTCCCGCGTGCCGACCCGGTCGAATCGCCGGGCCCGCCTCAGCGCAGCCGCTCGGCCCGCACCGCCAGCCGGGACGGCAGCACCGCCTCGATCCGGAACCCGCCGTCCGCCTCCGGTCCGGAGGAGAACGTGCCGCCCAGCGCGATCACCCGCTCCCGCATCCCGACCAGCCCGTTGCCCCCGCTGGGCAGCTTCGCCGCACCCCTCTCGCCGCCCGGGCAGGCGTTCACCACGGCCACCCGCACCCCGTTCGGCGCGTAGGAGAGCAGGACGGACACCTGGGCGCCGCCGGCGTGCTTGTGCGCGTTGGTCAGGCCCTCCTGGACGACCCGGTAGGCGGTCTGCTCGGCCTCGCCGGTGAACTCCTGCCGGCTGCCGCTGACCGTCAGCGTCACCGCCATCCCGGCCGCCCGGGACTGGTCCACCAGCCGCGGCAGCCCGGCCAGCGAGTCGGGCTCCGGCTGCCGCTCGTCGTCCATCCGCAGCACCCCGAGGATCTCGCGCAGTTCGTTCAGCGCCTGCCGGCCCACCTCACCCATCAGCTTGGCGCTCTGCGCCGCCTTGTCCGGGTCCTTGCCCGCGATCCGCTCCAGCGCCCCGGCGTGCACCACCATCAGCGACACCCGGTGCGCCACCACGTCGTGCATCTCCCGGGCGATCCGGGTGCGCTCCTCCAGCCGGGCCCGGCGGGCACGCTCCTGCGCCTGCTCGGCCAGCAGGTCCAGCTCGGTCTCCAGGCCGTGCGCGCGGTCCTTGAGCGAATCGATCAGCCGCCGCCGCGCGCCGACGTACAGTCCGGTCACCACCGGGGCGACGGTCAGCCCGACCGACACCAGCAGCGACAGCAGGATCTGACCCCACAGCGGCGGCGGGTCCACCGGCGCGTCCCCGGGCGTCATCAGCGACACCGCCATCACGGCGGCCGCCTCGGCGAAGGCCAGTGCGGACAGCGCCACCACCCGGCGGCGCCGCAGGGGCCACTCCCAGGTCGACGCCAGCGTGTACAGCGCCACCACCAGCAGCACCACGCCCAGCATCCCGGGCATCACCAGCAGCGTCACCAGCACCGGGACGGCCGGCCAGCGCCGGCGCACCACCAGCGAGCCGCCGGCCAGTGTGCCGAGCACGGCTATCCCGACCGCTCCCGCGGTGCTGACGTGGATCCGGGCGGAGAGGAAGGCGATCGTGCTGACCGCGCACTCCACCGCGGCGAGCAACGCCAGCCCGATGTCCAGGAAAGCGCTGCGCGGCCGCTTCCACCACCAGAACGAACGGACCGGCATGCGCTCCCCAGGCGACTTGCTCATGCCCCACAGCGTAAGCGGCAACCCCCTCCCCTCCCCACCGGGATCGCCCGGAGCACCCCACGAAGCCGCCAAGTGGTCCAGACCATAGGCGGTTTTCGGCAGCCTTGTCCGCCATCCGGCCACCTCGCGGACAGCGCCCGCCCCGAGACCTATGCTGGTCGCGTCGGACAGCGCGGTCCGCACTCGTCACACCCGCCACACGCGTGTGGACCTGTGACGATGAGCCGTTGCCGAACCCCACCACCACAGGGAGCCAGCCGTGACCGCTCCGGTCCCCAACCCGGCGGACAGCCCCACGCCCGTCGTCGCCGACAATGCCGCGTTGCGTGCGGACATCCGCCGCCTCGGCGACCTGCTCGGCGAGACGCTGGTCCGCCAGGAGGGCCCCCAGCTGCTGGGCCTGGTCGAACAGGTCCGCCTGTTGAGCCGCACCGACGGCGAGGCCACCGCCGAACTCCTCTCCGACATCGACCTGGACACCGCCGCCAAGCTGGTCCGGGCGTTCTCCACCTACTTCCACCTCGCCAACGTCACCGAGCAGGTGCACCGCGGCCGCGAGTTCGCCACCCGCCGCGCCCGGGAGGGCTCGCTGCTCGCGCAGACCGCCGACCAGCTCGCCGAGGCCGACGCCAAGCACCTCCAGGACACCCTCGCCCACCTGGCGGTCCGCCCGGTCTTCACCGCGCACCCCACCGAGGCCGCCCGCCGCAGCGTCCTCAACAAGCTGCGCCGGATCGGCGAACTCCTCGACCGCATCCACCGCGACGAGGTCACCTCCGGCCTGGCCGCCGCCGACCAGGCCCGTACCAGCAGCGCCAAGCGCTCCGCCGACCGCCGTCTGGCCGAGGTCATCGACCTGCTCTGGCAGACCGACGAGCTGCGCATCGCCCGCCCCGAGCCCACCGACGAGGCCCGCAACGCCGTCTACTACCTGGACGAGCTCTACCGCGAGGCCGTCCCCGAGGTCCTGGAGGAGCTGCACGAGGAACTCGCCCGGGTCGGCCTGAGCCTGCCCGACGGCGTGCGGCCGCTCACCTTCGGCACCTGGATCGGCGGCGACCGCGACGGCAACCCCAACGTCACCCCGCAGGTCACCTGGGACGTCCTCAACCTCCAGCACGAGTACGGCATCAAGGACGCGCTCGCCGCGATCGACGACCTGCGCAACACGCTCTCCACCTCCGAGCGGCTGGCCGGCGCCTCGGTCGAGCTGCTCGCCTCGCTCAACACCGACCTGCACCTGCTCCCCGAACTCAGCCCGCGCTACAAGCGGATGAACGCCGAGGAGCCCTACCGCCTCAAGGCCACCTGCATCCGGCTCAAGCTGGAGAACACCCGCGAGCGGCTGGCCGGCGGCACCCCGCACATCGAGGGCCGCGACTACCTCGGCACCCGCGAGCTGATCGCCGACCTGCGGCTGATCCAGGACTCACTGCGCTCCCACCGCGGCGAGCTCATCGCCGACGGCCGCCTCGCCCGCGCCATCCGCACCGTCGAGGCCTTCGGCCTCCAGCTCGCCACCATGGACGTGCGCGAGCACGCCGAGGCCCACCACCACGCCCTCGGCCAGCTCTTCGACCGGCTCGGCGAGGAGGCCTGGCGCTACGCCGACATGCCCCGCGAGTACCGGCAGAAGCTGCTCGCCAAGGAACTCCGCTCGCGCCGCCCGCTCGCCCCCACCCCCGCCCCGCTGGACGAGGCCGGCACCAAGACCCTCGGCGTGTTCAACACCATCCGCCAGGGCTTCGAGCGCTTCGGCGACGAGATCGTCGAGAGCTACATCATCTCCATGTGCCAGGGCGCCGACGACGTCTTCGCCGCCACCGTGCTGGCCCGCGAGGCCGGCCTGATCGACCTGCACGCCGGCATCGCCAAGATCGGCATCGTGCCGCTGCTGGAGACCACCGACGAACTCCAGCAGGCCGACCGCATCCTCGACGAGATGCTCTCCGACCCGTCCTACCGTCTGCTCGTCTCGCTGCGCGGCGACGTCCAGGAGGTCATGCTCGGCTACTCCGACTCCTCCAAGTTCGGCGGCATCACCACCTCCCAGTGGGAGATCCACCGCGCCCAGCGCCGACTGCGCGACGTCGCCCACCGCTACGGCATCCGGCTGCGCCTGTTCCACGGCCGCGGCGGCACCGTCGGCCGCGGCGGCGGCCCCTCGCACGAGGCCATCCTGGCCCAGCCCTGGGGCACCCTGGAGGGCGAGATCAAGGTCACCGAGCAGGGCGAGGTCATCTCCGACAAGTACCTGCTCCCCTCGCTGGCCCGGGAGAACCTGGAGCTGACCCTCTCCGCCACGCTCTCCGCCTCCGCGCTGCACACCGCCCCGCGCCAGGCCCCCGAGTCGCTGGCCCGCTGGGACGCCGCGATGGACCAGGTCTCCGAGGCCGCCCACACCGCCTACCGCACCCTGGTCGAGCAGGAGGACCTGCCGAAGTACTTCTTCGCCTCCACCCCGGTCGACCAGCTCGCATCGCTGCACCTGGGCTCCCGCCCGTCCCGCCGCCCCGACTCCGGCGCCGGCCTGGACGGCCTGCGGGCCATCCCGTGGGTGTTCGGCTGGACCCAGTCCCGGCAGATCGTCCCCGGCTGGTACGGCGTCGGCTCCGGCCTCGCCGCCGCCCGCGCGGCGGGCCTGCGCGACGTGCTGGACGAGATGTACGGCGAGTGGCACTTCTTCCGCAACTTCCTGTCCAACGTCGCCATGACGCTGGCCAAGACCGACCTGCGGATCGCCCGCCACTACGTCGAGCAGCTGGTGCCCGGCGAGCTGCACCACGTCTTCGACCAGATCAAGGCCGAGCACGCCCTCACCCTGCGCGAGGTGCTCCGGCTCACCGGCGAGAGCGAACTGCTGGAGCACAACCCGGTGTTGAAGCAGACCTTCGCCGTCCGCGACGCCTACCTCGACCCGATCTCCTACCTCCAGGTCGCGCTGCTGCGCCGCCAGCGCGAGGAGCTCTCGGCCGGGCGCCAGGACGACCCGCTGCGCGCCCGCGCGCTGCTGCTGACGGTCAACGGCATCGCCGCCGGCCTGCGCAACACCGGCTGACGGCCGGACCCGAGAACGGCCGAGGGGCCGGTGTCCCGTCCTTGGGACACCGGCCCCTCGGCCGTGAGGTTCCTACTCCGCGCTCTCGCCCTCGTCCGCGCGCCTGCGCTTCAGCCACAGCGCCGCGCCGCCGGCCGCCACCACCAGGCCGCCGCCGACCGCCAGCAGCCCCGCGTCGGGGCCCATCGAGTCGCCGAGCACCGGGCCGAACTGTGCCGCCGCCGGCTCCGGGGAGACCTCCGGCTCCGACTCCGCGACCGGCTCGGCGTGCGCCACCGCACCGCTCGACAGCAGGACCCCGGCGGCCCCCAGCGCACCGGCCGCACAGACTCGCCGTCCGAGCCGCTTCAGCCCGGCCACCCGGCGGACCGGACGCAATCTCCGCATCGAGAACTCCCCAGGGCTCGTTCGCGTACCGGGCCGACGCTATCCGATCCCGCACAGGGTTCTCACACCGATTCAGGTTTGGACGGGCAAGCGTTGTACGACTGTTGCGTATCCCGCACACGGTCCTGACGAGCGGTCAGGAGTTGTACGTGCTCTGGGCCCGCTCCAGCCCCTCGGACAGCAGCGCCTCCACCGCGTCCGCCGAGCGGTCCACGAACCACTCCAGTTCCTTGCGCTCGGTCGCGGAGAAGTCCTTCAGCACGAAGTCCGCGACCTCCATCCGGCCCGGCGGGCGGCCGATCCCGCAGCGCACCCGGTGGTAGTCCGGGCCCAGCGACTTGGTGATCGACTTCAGCCCGTTGTGGCCGTTGTCCCCGCCGCCCAGCTTCAGCCGCAGCGCCGCGTAGTCGATGTCCAGCTCGTCGTGGACCGCGATCAGCGCCGAGGCCGGCACCTTGTAGAAGTCGCGCAGCGCCGTCACCGGCCCGCCGGAGAGGTTCATGAAGGACATCGGCTTGGCCAGCACCACCCGCCTGCCCGCCAACCGCCCCTCGGCCACCTGCGCCCGGCTCTTGTGCGCCTTGAACTTCGCGCCCATCCGCTGCGCCAGCAGGTCCACCACCATGAAGCCGATGTTGTGCCGGTTCCGGGCGTACTGCTCCCCGGGGTTGCCCAGCCCCACCACCAGCCAGGGGCCGTCGTAGTCCTCGCTCATGCCCCCGCGCACCTTTCCGTGATCCGCTCGCTCATGTGCTGCTCCTCGCCTTCGCGCTCGACGTCATCATCCCGGACACGCCGCTGCCCCGGGCGCTCCGACGGGAGCGACCGGGGCAGCGGTCTCAGCGACCAGCGCTAAGAGGCTCAGGCCTCGGTGCCCTCGGCCTCGGCCTCGGCGGCCTCCTCCTCGGCCGGGGCGGCCTGGGCGGCGATGACCTGGAGGACGACGGCGTCGGCCTCGACGGCCAGGGCGACACCGGCCGGCAGGACGATGTCCTTGGCGTGGACGGCGGCGCCGGCCTCCAGGCCCTCGACGGAGACGGTGACGGCCTCGGGCAGGTGGGTGGCCTCGGCCTCGATCGGCAGGGCCTGCAGGACGTGCTCCAGCAGGTTGCCGCCCGGGGCCAGCTCGCCCTCGGTGTGGACCGGAACCTCGACGGTGACCTTCTCGCCGCGCTTGACCAGCAGCAGGTCGACGTGCTCGATGTTGCGCTTGATGGCCTCGCGCTGGACGGCCTTCGGCAGCACGTACTCGTCCTTGCCGTCGATCGGCACGACCAGCAGGGCGTTCGGGGTCTTCAGGGCCATCATCAGGTCGTGGCCGGGCAGGTTCAGGTGAACCGGGGCGTGGCCGTGGCCGTAGACGACACCCGGGACGAAGCCGGCGCGGCGGGCGCGACGGGCGGCACCCTTGCCGAACTCGGTACGGGTCTCAGCGGCAAGACGGATCTCGGACACGACTGCACTCCTCGTGGAAACTGGCGCGGGGGTGCAGACAACGCGAAAAACCGCCGGGACCACACCCTCAGTACGTTCGGGGGTCACTCGGCGGCAACGGCCTGCCGGCGGACGGGAATCCGGCACCGGCAGCGCGTCGATCACGGAGCGGGCACCCGTCGAGCAGGCACACGGCATCCCTCGCCGAGCAGTTTCACGAGTCTAACCGCACCGGCGGCCTCCCGCGAAATCGGCGGCGGCCCCGGTCCGTCCGGACCGGGGCCGCCTGCACGGGCCTTCGTCAGTGCACGCCCTCGAAGAGGCTGGTGACCGAGCCCTCCTCGAACACCTCGCGGATCGCGGCGGCGATCGACGGGGCGATGGACAGCGTGGTGATCTTGTCCAGCTGGAGCGAGGCCGGGGTGGGCAGCGTGTTGGTGAACACGAACTCGCTGACCCGCGAGTTCTTCAGCCGGTCCGCGGCCGGGCCGGAGAGCACACCGTGGGTGGCCGCCACCACGACGTCCGCGGCGCCGTTGTCGAACAGCGCGTCGGCCGCGGCGCAGATGGTGCCGGCGGTGTCGATCATGTCGTCGACCAGCACGCAGACCCGGTCCTTGACGTCACCGACGACGTCGGCCGACAGGATGGTGTTGGCCTGGGTGATGTCGCGGCGCTTGTGGATGATCGCCAGCGGGGCGTCCAGCCGGTCGCACCACTGGTCGGCGACCTTCACGCGGCCGGCGTCCGGAGAGACGACGGTCAGCTTGGAGCGGTCGACCTTCTCACCGATGTAGTCGGCCAGCAGCGGCAGCGCGAACAGGTGGTCCACCGGGCCGTCGAAGAAGCCCTGGATCTGCGCGGTGTGCAGGTCCACGGCCATCAGGCGGTCGGCGCCGGCCTGGCGCAGCAGGTCGGCGACCAGGCGGGCCGAGATGGGCTCGCGGCCGAGGTGCTTCTTGTCCTGGCGGGCGTAGCCGTAGAACGGCAGGATCGCGGTGATGCTCTTGGCGGAGGCCCGCTTCAGAGCATCGATCATGATCAGCTGCTCCATGATCCACTGGTTGATGGGAGCCGTGTGGCTCTGCATCACGAAGCAGTCCGCACCGCGCGCCGACTCCAGGAAGCGGACGTAGATCTCGCCGTTGGCGAAGTCCAGGGCCTTGGTGGGGACCAGCTCGGTCCCGAGCGCCTCGGCCACCTCCCTCGCCAGTTCCGGGTGGGCACGGCCGGAGAAGAGTTTCAGCTTCTTCTCACCCGACGTCGTGATCCCGCTCACTGCACCGTCTCCTCGCGTTGCGGACGCTGAACCCTCGACCCGGTGCGGGCAGGCAGGGCCCGCTCGCGGCACGGGTTGGGGAATTGTCGGTACGCCTGGACACGGGCGGTAAGCCCAGTGGCGCACGTATGTCCCCAAGGTTACGCGCCCGCGCAGAAACCGTCCGCCCCGGGACCGCCCCTCGGGCCCCGGCCCGCCCGCTCAGGCCTGCTCGGCCCCGTCCGTCGCCGCCTTCGCGGCCTGCGCGGACACCGTGCCGGGGCGCTTGCGCTCGACCCAGCCCTCGATGTTGCGCTGCGTGGCCCGGTTCACACCGAGCGCCCCGGCCGGGACGTCGTTGGTGATCACCGAGCCGGCGCCGGTGTAGGCGCCGTCACCGACGGTGACCGGGGCGATGAACATGTTGTCCGAGCCGGTGCGGCAGTGCGCGCCGATGACCGTGCGGTGCTTGTTCACGCCGTCGTAGTTCACGGTGACCGAGGCCGCGCCGACGTTGGTGCCCTCGCCGATCGTGGCGTCGCCGATGTAGGACAGGTGCGGCACCTTGGCGCCCTCGCCCAGCTCGGAGTTCTTCACCTCGACGTAGGTGCCGACCTTCGCCTTGCGGGCCAGCCTGGCACCCGGCCGCAGGTAGGCGTACGGGCCGACGGTGGCCAGCTCGCCCACCTCGGCACCGTCGGCCGTGGTGTTGCTCACCCGGGCGCCGACGCCGACCGTGGTGTCCTTCAGGGTCGAGTTCGGGCCCACCTCGCAGCCCTCGCCCAGGTGCGTGGCGCCCTGGAGCTGGGTGTTCGGCAGCACCACGGCGTCCGGCTCGTAGCTGACCTGCACGTCGAACCAGGTGGTCGCCGGGTCCACCACGGTGACGCCCTCGCGCATCGCCCGCTCCAGCAGGCGGTCGTTCAGCAGCCGGCGGGCCTGCGCCAGCTGGACCCGGTCGTTGATGCCCAGGATGTCCCGGTGGTCCTCGGCCACCACGGCGCCGACCCGGTGGCCCGCCTTGCGCAGGATCTCCAGGGTGTCGGTCAGGTACTCCTCGCCCTGCGAGTTGTCCGTGGTGAGCTCGCCCAGCGCCTCGGTGAGCAGCTTGGCGTCGAAGGCGAAGACGCCGGAGTTGATCTCGGCGATCGCGCGCTGGGTGGCGCTGGCGTCCCGCTCCTCGACGATCGCGGCGACGGTGCCGTCCTCGTCCCGCAGGATGCGGCCGTAGCCGAAGGGCTCCGGGACGACGGCGGTCAGCACGGTGACGCCGTTCTGCTGGGCCGTGTGGGCGTCGGCCAGTCGGCGCAGGGTCTCCCCGGTCAGCAGCGGCGAGTCGCCGGCGGTGACGATCACCGTGCCGTCCAGCACCAGGCCGTCGGCGGTGAGCGACTCCAGCGCCGTGCGCACCGCGTGGCCGGTGCCGTTCTGCTCCTCCTGCACCGCGGTGCGCGTGGCCGGGTAGTGCTCCGCCAGGTGCGCCACGACCTGCTCGCGCTGGTGGCCGACCACCACGACCAGCTCACCCGGCGCCAGCTCCCGGGCCGCCGAGACCGCGTGACCCACCAGCGAGCGTCCGCACACCTCGTGCAGGACCTTGGGCAGCTTGTTCGACTTCATCCGGGTCCCGCCACCAGCGGCGAGCACGACAACGGCGGCAAGCGAATTGGCACCCATGCGGGGAGGCTCCTCGGTAGGTTCACAGAGAGGGCAGAGCAGGCCCGGCCCGGACCCAGGCCGGTCGCCATTCGCACAGTCCGCCGAGCAGCACCGACAATACCGGCGCGGGGGAAAACGCCCGAACCCGAGGCGTGCAGAGGCTCCGCCGCTAGGATTCGAACCCAGACAAAGGCCTCCAAAGGGCCCTGTGCTGCCATTACACCACGGCGGACAGTCGTGTCAGACCCTACCCGAGAGGGCCCTGCCGTGGGTATCGACTTGCACCGATCCGCGGCCCGGATTCCACCGTCGACGGCCGAAGCCGTCTGGCCCTCGGTTCATCCATCCAGTCGGGTGAATTCACTCAAGCGCCGCGCGGCGGAGTGTTCCCCTGGCCGCGGAGCGCAACCTACGATGCCGTAGGTTACGCCACCGTAGCTCCGCTCCTCTCCCGTTTCCGGGACGCCGCAAAGGGACGCCCATGACCATCAAGGCAGGCGAGGCGCGCGCGGGGAACGCCGCGTCCCGCACTCCGTCTCCCGACTCCGACTCCGGCCCCGACGACCCCACCGAGACCGTCGAGAACGCCCAGCCAGTCGAGACCCCCGGCCCCGCCGACACGTCGGCCACCCGGCTGTCCGCCACCCGCGGCGGGGAGAAGCAGGGCCTGGCCGAGCGGATCGCGCTCTCCCTGTTCATCCTCGTGCCGTTCACCGCCCTGGTGGCCGCCGTCCCGGTGGCCTGGGGGTGGGGGCTGGGCTGGACGGACCTCGCGATCACCGTCGCCATGTACTTCCTCACCTGCCACGGCATCACCGTCGGCTACCACCGCTACTTCACCCACGGCGCGTTCAAGGCCCACCGGACGATGCGCCTGGCCCTGGCGATCGCCGGGAGCCTCGCGGTCGAGGGCCCGCTGGTGCGCTGGGTGGCCGACCACCGCAAGCACCACCGGTTCAGCGACAAGGACGGCGACCCGCACTCGCCGTGGCGCTACGGGGAGAGCGTCCCGGCGCTGATGAAGGGCCTGTGGTGGGCCCACATGGGCTGGATGTTCGACGAGGAACAGACCCCGCAGCACAAGTACGCACCGGACCTCGTGCGCGACCCGGCGATAAGGCGGATCTCCCGGCTGTTCTGGCTCTGGACCACCCTCTCGCTGCTGCTGCCCGCGCTGATCGGCGGTCTGGTGAGCCTGTCCTGGGAGGGCGCGCTGTCCGCCTTCTTCTGGGGCTCGCTGGTCCGGGTGGCGCTGCTGCACCACGTCACCTGGTCGATCAACTCGATCTGCCACGCCGTCGGCCGGCGCCCGTTCCGCTCCCGGGACCGCTCCGGCAACGTCTGGTGGCTCGCCGTGCTCTCCTGCGGGGAGTCCTGGCACAACCTGCACCACGCCGACCCGACCGCGGCCCGGCACGGGGTGCTGCGCGGGCAGATCGACTCCTCGGCCCGACTGATCCGCTGGTTCGAGCTGGCCGGCTGGGTCCGGGACGTCCGCTGGCCGGACGCACAACGGATCGCCGCCCGCCGCGCCGCATGAGGCGGCACTTCCAGCATGATGTAGGGGTGAACGGGAGCAGCGCAGACAGCACAGGCGGTCACCACAGCACGCGGACGGACGCCGCGCCCGCCACGGCGTCGGCCCGTCC